>DASULD010000122.1:0-13180 GCA_036278355.1 Sphingobium sp. | reverse complement strand
AAATGTTTCGCGGTAAAGCTTCCGCCCATGGTTTCCTGCAAATAGGCATTTACGTCCGAGGATCCGACCGGACAAGGCGCGCCCTCCTCGTCGAGAAAGCGGAACAGATGTTGCCCCGGCAGGTCCTGCATCGCGCGTACGAAGCGGATGAGATTGCGATCGCTTAGGCTGAGTTCGCGCAGTTTTCCCGACTTGGCCCGAAAACGCAGGCGCAGTGCCTTGCCGGTCACCGACACATGGCGCATACGCAGCGTGGTCGCGCCAAAACTGCGGTTTGCCTTCGCATAAGCTTCATTCCCGATACGGACGGCGCCGCTGTCGAGCAGGCGTATCACGGACGCGACCGCCCGGTCCCGCGTCAGACCTCCTGTGGCGATGTCCCGCTGGACCCGACGGCGGATCAGCGGCAGCTTCCGTCCGAACGCGGCCAGCGTTTCATATTTCATCTGCTCGCGCGCGGCACGATATTCAGGGTGATAGCGATACTGTTTGCGTCCCCGCGCATCTATCCCGGTGGCAAGCAAGTGGCCGTCAGGGCACGCGCAGAACCACGCATTCTGGTAGGCGGGAGGCAGGGCAACCCCGTTCAGTCGCTCGATCTCGTACCGGTCGGTGATGCGATTGCCGTCCGCGTCGAAATAGGCCCAGCTGCGACCGCGCCTCTGCCGCGTTATTCCAGGTTCGCTGTCCGATACAAAAACAAGCGCTGCATCCATTGCCGCCGAACAATCCCGTGAACGGGTGGATTGTTCCGGCCCGCCCCCGGCCCGACCCAAGCTATTGCCTGCGACCTTGCCAAGCCGGGGGAGGGAGGAGTATCATCAGCTTGCATAGACGATCCTCAAGACGGAAAAACCAGGCTCCGGGCCGGGGCCATCTGGACAGGAGAGTGGTCGATGGCGATAGCGCACTCAACGGACATCCGGATGATCCGCGACGACGAAGTCGCGATCAATGACATACATCTGGCGGATCTGCGCATGGCGCTCGCGCAGGGCTGGGACGATTTTCTGAGCAAGCGGGGCGACCTGGTCTTTGTCGGCCTCATTTACCCGGCGGTGGTCATCCTTGCCGCGCTCTACGCCATGAACATGTCGATCCTGCCGCTCGTCTTTCCCCTGTTTTCCGGCGCCATCCTGCTTGGACCGGCTGCCGCCAGCGGCTTTTACGAGCTTGCGCGGAGGCGGGAGCGCGGGATGGACACGAGCTGGCGCCATTTTTTCGACGTGATGCGCGGCCCCCGCGTGGCTTCACTCGCTGCGATGACCACGGTAACAGCCCTGCTCTTCATTGCCTGGATCGGCGTTGCGTCCTTCATTTACTCAATGACGCTCGGTTCGGGTGAGCCGTGGACGGTTTCGTCTTTCCTGAGGGCGCTGTTCACAACCGCGGAAGGCTGGACGATGATCGTGGCGGGCAATCTGGCGGGTCTTGTCTTCGCTGTCGTGACCCTTGCGATCTCCGTCATATCCTTTCCGATGCTGGTTGACCGGCGAGTGAGCTGGGATGTCGCGGCGCGAACCTCGGTTCGCGTGGCGCAAAAGAACCCGGTTACCGTCGCGATATGGGGCCTGATCGTTGTGGCGCTTCTGGTCCTGGGCGCCCTGCCGGCCTTTGTTGGGCTGACGGTTATCCTGCCGGTACTGGGGTACGCCACGTGGCATTTGTATACCCGCGCGGTCGTGCGATAGCTCGCAGCGAACTACACCTCGACGTTGGGGAGCGAGGCGCAAAGGGTGGTGCGGGTGGTCGGAATCGAACCGACACTCCTTGCGGAACCGGATTTTGAGTCCGGCGCGTCTACCAGTTTCACCACACCCGCACATTGCCGCCGATTCTAGCCGACGCTCTCTGCACCTATACTGCTGCACCCAGAACGAAAACCGAATATTGGTAGACAATCACTTTTTGAGTCGAGCGTGTCCACCAGTGCACCTCAGGGCACGGACGCCGCTATAGCGCCTCGGAGGATGGACGCAACCGGATAGGGCACCGTTGGCTGACGCCCCGGCAGCAAGTGCCGGGGCATGCCGGATCAACAGCGGCGGTCACCTTTGTCTATGGCGTGACCCGCGACTGCGCCAATTGCTGCACCGAGCACGGCGCCGGTGGTTCTGTCACCTCGACGCGCAACCTCGTTGCCAAGCAAGCCACCAGCAATAGCGCCGACAATCGCGCCGCCAGTGCCGTTGTCGCGGCAGCGATAGCCACGATAACGCCGATAGTCATCGCGGTCGTAGCGATCATAACGGGAGCCGCGATAATAATCGCCGCGACGATAATAGTCGCGGTCATAGCCACCCCGGTCGTAACCGCGATAATAATCTCCGGCCTGATAATGGCGATGATCGCGCGCCGCCGCGGGCGTCGCGGCGATCCCTCCCACCATCGCCAGGCTAAGGGCCATGGCCGCAGTCAGCTTTTTGAATGTCTTGGTCATGTCGACGATCCTTCTAATCTGGCGGTAAGCGGTGGCGACGAATCCATCGATGCCGCATCCACCACGCTGTTATGGGCGATTCGGATTAAGCCGACGCTGAATGGCTCCGTCAGCCACGGTTCAGCATCGGCAGGCCGATTTCACGTGAAATCCTGATGTCTATGCATTAGGTCGCGCGCCATGCGTTGGATGATCGCCATCATCGTCATCGGCTTCGGTATGGTGCTTCTCGCCACTTCGACAGTCACCAAGCCCAGCAGGCCAGGCAGTGGGCCTGTGACGATCGCCGCAACGCCGCTGGTGCTCGACAGCGACGATCCGTCCCAAACGCGGGCGGGGCCCCTTCAATATCTGGGCGGCTGGGAGCTGAAGGGCCGTCGGGGCCTGTTTGGCGGCCTGTCGTCGATGCTGATCCGCCCGGACGGCAAGATCTGGGCACTGAGCGACGGCGGCGTCATGTTCACCTTTCCCCAGCCTATGAGCCCGGGGCTTGGGCAGGCAACGGTGCTGCGTTACAAAAAACCGCGCAAGCACTGGATGCCCCGCCCGACGGATAGCGAATCGATCGTGGCCGATCCGGAATTTCGCCATATCTGGGTGGGGTATGAGATGGTGGAGGTCATCTGCCGCTACACGACCGACCTTGCGCATATCGGCAAATGCCGCGCCTGGCCGGAGATGGAGGGCTGGCCGGAGGCCGAAAGCCTCGAGTCGATGGTGCGGCTGCCCGATGGCAGATTTCTCGTGATTGCCGAGGGCGAACCGAGCCGGGATGGCGGCCGGGCTGTCCTATTGTTTTCCGGCGACCCGGTCGAGAAAACAACGCCGCGTCCTATTCACATGACCTATATACCGCCGCCGGGTTACAATCCGACCGACGCGCTATGGATCGGGGACAACCAGATATTGGTGTTGAATCGACGGGCAACGCTCTATGACGGATTCACGGCGGTCATCAAGCTGATCGACCTCGGCGCAATGAAGCCGGGCGCGGTGCTCGGAGGGCGGGAGATTGCCCGGCTTGCGCCGCCGCTGCTTTCCGACAATTATGAAGGATTGGCGCTGGAACAACGGAACGGCCAGCGCATATTGTGGGTGGTGTCCGACGACAACTACCTGTTTTTCCAGCGCACGCTGCTCCTCAAATTCGCGCTGCCCGAGCATTTCTGAACCGCAAAAGAAAAGCGGCCCGCAGGCCGCTTCCTTACGCCGAGCCTGCCGATCCGCCTCAGGCGGCGGCCTGCTTCTTCACGATATCGCGCTTCAGGCGGCGCGCCTTGAGCGACAGCTTGTCGTCAGCAGTCTTAAGCAGCCAATTGTCGAGGCCGCCATTGTGCTCGACCGAACGCAGCCCGTGAGTCGAGACGCGCAGCTTGATGCTGGTGCCCAGCGATTCCGACATCAGGGTGACGTTCTGCAGATTCGGCAGGAACACCCGCTTCGTCTTGTTGTTGGCGTGGGAAACATTGTGCCCCACCTGGCGGCCCTTGCCGGTCAGCTCGCAAATGCGCGACATGTCACTTCTTCCTGTTCATCAGCTATGATGCCGGGGCCATCGCAGGACGACCTCCGGGAAAGCGGGGCCGATAGCCCGATCGGCCCGGTTCGTCAAGCCGCCCGCAGCTTGCCAACGCAGTATTGCGAGGGCAAGAAGCCGGACATGCCTCCATCTTTTCCCCTGCCGGCCGCGATGGTCCGCGCGCTGGAGCTGGCGCGCGGGGCCGCCGAAGCCGGAGAGGTGCCGGTCGGAGCGGTCGTTACGCGCGATGGCATCGTCATCGGTGAGGGCGAGAATCGCAATCGGCGCGACAATGATCCGACCGCCCATGCGGAAATCGTTGCGATTCGCGCGGCCGCATCGCGTAGCGGCGACTTCCGCCTGTCCGGCTGCGACCTTTACGTTACGCTGGAACCATGCGCGATGTGCGCAGGCGCGATTGCCCATGCCCGCATCGGCCGCCTGTATTATGGCGCGCCAGATCCCAAGGGTGGCGGTGTTGAACATGGCGCGCGCGTCTTTTCCCAGCCGCAGTGCCATCACCGGCCCGAACTTTACGGCGGGTTGGGTGAAGCGGAGGCCGCCGCGCTGCTCACCGGCTTCTTTTCCGCCCGCCGCTGACCGGCGGCGGCGTAGTCGATGCGATAGAGCGTATAGGGAAGAGTATAGCCGCTCCTGAGAAAAACCGGATGCAGCCAGGCCGGTATATCGCCGCGTTCGATCCGCGCGTAGGTGCCGCCGGGACTGCGGGATCGATAGATGGTGCCCTCCGGGAAGTCCGGGCAATGGAGGAAATACGTCGCGTGATGACGCCGCGCGGTATCGAGAAAGGCATCGGCATCGCCGTCATAGGCGTGATGCAGATCCAGAATCGCCTTGCCGTTGCGGTGATAGGGACCGGCAATGGCGCTGTGGTGTGTGGTGGCGATGATACGAGGGCCCAGGTCGACCAGCGTCATGATCGTCGCCGGCGGCAGCTGGTTGAGTGGCGCCAGCCCCGGAAGCGTCCGGCACCGTGCATTCGCGCGGTTGATCCTGTCCATCCGGACGGCGCGAGCCTTTGCCGCGGCCGTGGCGGGCGCAGCGGCAGGGGCGAGGCCGATCCTCTGTAACTCGGGATAGATGAATCGCGGGTGGAACAAGAGCAGCACGACGGCAATCCCGGCCGATGCGACCAGCCGCTCGGCGATATGCCCGGCAAGCAGCATTTCCAGAGCGCCCCAGCCCGCCCATGCAACAGCCGGAATCGCAAGAAACTGCGCGGCGGGACCGGCGCGCACCTGCCAGAACATCAAACCAAGCGCGAACACGGTCATCAGAGCGACCGTAGCCCAGGCCCAGAGCCGCTCCCGATCACGGCGCACGACGAGGCATCCGAGAAGCGCGGCGACAGCGCCGCCCAGCGGCAGCGCGATCATCCCCAGTGCTGCAGGCAGCGTCTGCGCGGAGATCGGCTTTGCCTCCCTGACATGAGAGAGCCACAGCCGGTCCAGTTCCGGGTCAATCTGGTACGCGCCGGTGAAGCATTGTGGCCAGTTGAAGATGGCAAACGCACCCACAAGCGCCCCAACGGCCGCTCCGGCGGCAAGGCGCTGTTTCCAGCCCCGAAGCCGCAGCATCGCCAGCAACACCATGCCGCCCGCAGCAGCGCCCAGCGTGGCCACCCATATCGGCGACAGCGCATCGCATACGGGTGCGCGATTGGCATTGCTTGCAAACAGCAGGTAGAGCGCACCCGTGCCGCCGCCCAGCGCAAGTCCATAGGGCGCCATGCGCCGCGCGGCGCCTTCCTTGAATACCCAACGCAGCGCGATCAACGCCCCGGCGCACGCCAGATAGACGATCATTTCCATGCCGATCGCGATGGAAAATGCGCTCGACAGGCCGGCGACGAGACCGCCGCGCAGCCATTTTCTATCGACGATGCCTGCCAGCATGGTGACGGTCAGCGCAAGCTGCCAGCCATGATGGTCGACGCGCAGCGGCATGTACATCGAAAGTCCCATGGGGGCGCCAAGCGGCGCGAAAACCGCAATAATCCAGGCACCGCTGTCGGGCCGGGACAGTCGCCGCGCAATGAAGGCGAGGCCGAGCATAAGCGGCAGCAACGGCAGCAGCGGGGCGATCGCACATGCCCAGCGATCGGCGTCGCCCCCATCCATGAACAGCCGCAGCGTCAGCATCAGCGCGGCCAGTGGCAGATCGACGACACGCGACCAGTGAACATTGGCGCCGCCCGGAGGATCGAGCCGATGTTGCCGCAGATCGAACCAGCCCTGCCCCGCCAGCCAGTCGCGCACCTGCAGGTATCGCATATTGTCATCGGTATCGCCGAGCGCGAACCAATGGATATTGTCCGCGCGCATCTGCAGAAAATAGGCGGAGACGCCAAGCCAGACGAGGAAGGTCAGCCACCTCCAGTTCCGGTTGGCCCAATTCAGGGCCCGCGTCGCCGCGCCGCTCATAAAACGGATCAAGCTATGGGCGCTTCCCCTCATCGCTCACACGGATTAGAGCCATCGCGACAAAGCGCAACGGGATATTGAGCGAACGATGCAGGGCAAATGGCCGTGGAACCGATGGTCAGCGGAACGCAGACGTCTGTTGGGCCAGCTGATCCGGTATGCGTTGGTCGGCTTCGGGGTAACCAGCGCGCAGGCGGCGGTCTACTGGCTGCTCGCCAGTCCGGTGTACGTTGACCTGCATGTTCAGATCGCAAACTTCGCGGGCTACGTTACGGCGGTGGCGCTCGGCTATTTTTTTCATGGGCGCTACACATTTCCCGACGTGAACCGTGACGGCAGCGCCATCGCTCAGGCCGCGCGGGGAGGACGCTTTGTCGCGGCCTCACTGGTCAGCTATGGCCTCAACGCAATGTGGGTGTGGCTGTTCGTGACATGGGCGCGCCTGCCGGAATGGGCGCCCATTCCCGCGATGCTGTTCGTGACCCCGGCACTGGTATTCATCCTCAACAAGAAATGGGTGTTCCGCTAAGCATCGCTGCGTACAGTTTCGCGGTAGCGTGTCCCACTACGCCAAGTACGCTATGAAACGCCTTAGACGGCGGTCCTTTCTTCGTAAGGAAGTTTCAAAAACGAGCCATCTGGTCCCCGGCGAGATGAGGACTCGACTTTCTGGGGCTGCTCTGGAATCAATATATGTGGTCCGACTCGACCTGAGAACCGCTATCCCTTGTAGGCAGGAGGGTACATGCGGTGTCTTCCGGGAGAGCGGCCCATCCGCTCGGCAGACATAGGAGGCCCATTATGGCCAAGTATGAAGAGCATGAGCGTGGCAGGGACGCTGGCAATGGCCAGTTCATCCCTGCCGACAAGGCTCGCAATCGCCGCGACGCGATTGTTGAGACCTACAAGGTAGGCAAGAAGGGACCGCGTAACTAGCACCCTTCAAACCCGCTGAGGGTCGCCGAGGTTCATTTTGAACCTCGGCGATTTCCGCGTCAAACCAGACTGACTCGATTTCTGCACGGCTCGACTCGCCAACTGTGCTCAATAACGAGTGGGTGTTCCGGTAGCCGCGCCGGTCCAATCAATGCACGAAACGGGCAACCACGTCGCGATAGGACCGGCTGACCTTCACCTGCGCGCCGGATTCCAGGACCAGGAAACATTCGCCGTTGGTGTGGGGCTTTACCTGCCGCACCTGGTTCAGATTGACGATGGTCGAGCGGTGCACACGCTGAAAATGGCGAGGGTCCAGCCTCTTTTCCAAATCCTTCATCGTTTCGCGCAGGATCAGGGAATTGTCGGCGGTGTAGATGCACATATAATCGCCGGCCGCGTCGATCCGCTCTATGCTGTCCACATCGACCCGGAATATCTGCCCGCGATCCTTGATGTTGATGAGCTTTTCGAATCGGCTGGACGAGGGTGTGTCGTCCTCGGCCGATGACAGGGTCGACATCGCTTCGGGCGCAACCTCGGCCAGCACCTCGCGCAACCGCTCGGCCTCCTGCACCTGCTTCCTTTCGCCGAGGCGCTGCCGCACCCGGTCCAGCGCGTCGGCAAGGCGCTGCTCATCGACGGGCTTTACCAGATAGTCGATTGCCTGCGCCTCGAATGCACGGATCGCGTGGTCGGAATAGGCCGTGACGAAGACGAACAAGGGCGGCTCTATGTCCATTGTCCCCTGGACGACAGAAAAGCCGTCGAAACCGGGCATCTGGATATCCAGGAAAACCAGATCGGGCTTATGCGTCTTGATCGATCGAATGGCCTCGCGGCCATTCTGGCAGGTGTCGACTATCTCCACATCCTCATGCGCTTCGAGCCTAAGCTTAAGCCCTTGAATTGCCAGACTCTCGTCATCCACGAGGATCGTTCTGATTGCCATGTCGCCTCTTCGCTATTGCTTCAGATGGGGCAGCTCGATCGTAACGACGAAACCCCCGCCGGGACTAGAACGCGTTTCAAACCGATGTCGTTCCCCGAACGCCTGCGACAATCTGTCGCGGATGTTGACGAGACCAACCCCGGTCGAATGGTTCGGCCGAGAAACATCCTGATTCAATCCTGGACCGGTGTCCGCCACGATGATCCGTACATTTTCTCCGGCAGGCTGCGCCGAAACGCTTATTTCCGCCCCTTCCTCCTTCGGAGTTACGGCATATTTGATGCCGTTTTCGACCAGCGGCTGAAGGAGCAAGGATGGAAGGCACGCATCTTCCACGCGCGGGTCGATGTCGAATCTTGCCCGCAACCGGTCCTCGAACCGCATTTTCTCGATGTCGAGATAGAGCTTCAGCGTCTCCACCTCCTGATGCAGCGGAACCAGCGCGGTGGGCTCGTTAATCAGCGTATAGCGCAGGAATGACGACAGGCGCGAGAGCATCGCGTTGGCCCTGTCGGTCTGCTTCAGCAATACCAGCGTTGAAATGCTGTTGAGGGTATTGAAAAGGAAATGCGGATTGAGCTGATAGCGCAGCATTGCAAGCTGGGCAGAGGACGCCTGGCTCTCCAGATGCTGAAGCTGGTCCGCCTGTTCCTCCACCGTCAGATAGAAATTGATGGCATAATATAGCGCGGACCAGGCGAAGAGCAGCGTCACCGTCAGATAATAGGCGCCCAGCAGCAGCTGAAGCCCGGCGATGCCGCCACCCCGGTTTTGCAGCGTGAATACCCACGCGTCGATAAACGCCCCTATCGCGGCCGCGACGATCACGACCAGAATCGACACGGTCCATGTCACGAACGGTCTCTGCCGCAACAGCATACGGAAAATCACCGCCATGAGGAGCGTCAGCGAAAAACCGGTAACGGTGGAGATCAGGACGGGAACGAGAAAAGAGATCGGCTGGCCGTTGGCCAGTCCCGAAATGCCGCGCAACATGAAGGCGCCCGCCCAACCCGCGAACTGCAGGTTCCAGAAGGCCCTGTTCTTGTCCTGGAAAAAGGGCTGTGCCTGAAACGGGTTGACCGACATCCCCGACCTGATAGCCGGGAAAGCAGCGGCCGAAAACCGGTTTTGGCGAAAGCCGAAAATCGTCGCCCGTCCATTTTTTTGTTGCGCGGCGACAGCCGCAGACCACATCGTTCGCGCGATGTTGCGTCAGTATGAACTTGTTGAGCGGGTAAAGCGCTACGATCCGGATGCGGACGAGGCGATGATCAACCGCGCCTATGTGTTTTCGGTTCAAAAGCACGGGTCTCAGAAGCGGGCGAGCGGCGATCCCTATTTCAGCCATCCCATCGAGGTGGCCGGCATCCTCACCGACTTCTACATGGACGACAAGACGATCGTCACGGCCCTGCTTCACGACACGATCGAGGATACGCTGGTTACGCCTGAGGAAATTCAGGCGGGGTTCGGGGATGAGATCGCCCGCCTGGTCGATGGCGTCACCAAATTGTCGAAGATCGAGGCGCAGTCCGAAAACGAACGGGCAGCCGAAAATCTGCGCAAGTTCCTGCTCGCCATGTCCGACGACATCCGCGTGCTGCTGGTCAAGCTCGCCGACCGGCTGCACAATATGCGGACGCTGCACTTCATTCCGTCGGAGGACAAACGCCGCCGGATCGCGCGCGAGACTATGGATATCTACGCACCGCTGGCCGAGCGCATCGGCATGTACGATTTCATGCGCGAGATGCAGCTGCTGGCGTTCAAGGAGTTGGAGCCGGAGGCCTATGACAGCATCACCCGGCGGCTGGCGCAGCTGAAGGAAGGTGGCGGCGACAAGGTAGCGCGGATCGGATCGGGATTGCAGCTTCTGCTCGGTAACGCTGGCCTGAAGGTGACCGTTTCCGGCCGGGAAAAGCATCCCTATTCGATCTGGCGCAAGATGCAGGAGCGGCACATCAGCTTCGAGCAGCTGACCGACGTCATGGCGTTCCGGGTTATCGCCGAGAGCGCGGAAGACTGTTACCGGGCGCTGGGCGTCATTCACCAGCGCTACAAGATGGTGCCGGGGCGTTTCAAGGATTACATCTCCACGCCCAAGCGCAACGGCTACCGCTCGCTCCACACCACCGTCATCCACGGGGAGAATGCGCGCATCGAGGTGCAGATTCGCAGCGCCGACATGCACCGGGAAAACGAGTTCGGCCTTGCCGCGCACTGGACCTACAAACAGAAAATGCCCGGCCCGGACGGACAGGCGGGCTGGCTGCGCGACCTTATCGAAATCCTCGACCAGAGCCACGACGCGGAGGAGCTGCTCGAAAACACGCGGCTCGCCATGTACCAGGACCGCATTTTCGCCTTTACGCCCAAGGGAGAGCTGCACCAGTTGCCGAAGGGAGCGACGCCGGTGGATTTCGCCTACGCGATCCACACCGACCTCGGCGACCAGACCGTCGGCGCGAAGGTGAACGGCCGGGTGGTACCGCTGCGCACGGTGCTGCAGAACGGAGACCAGGTGGAGGTGCTGAAAAGCGAGGGGCAGGAGCCGCAGCCGGGCTGGCTCACCTTTGCCGTGACGGCCAAGGCGCGCGCCGCGATCCGCCGTTATATCCGCCACAAACAGCGGGACGAGACGATCGCGCTGGGCGAAAACCTGTTCGAGGACA
Organism: Sphingobium sp.; assembly: GCA_036278355.1. Taxonomy (GTDB): domain Bacteria; phylum Pseudomonadota; class Alphaproteobacteria; order Sphingomonadales; family Sphingomonadaceae; genus Sphingobium. The sequence goes on along the minus strand of DASULD010000122.1, from coordinate 2,214 downwards.
TATCGGAACGCCTGCCCGTTTCCGTTGGCGAAAAGGCGCTCAAGGCGGCGCTGAAGCGGCTCAACATGGACGACCGCGCCGAGCTGATGATCGCGATCGCCACCCACCGCGTCACCGACGCAGAGGTGATGGAGGCGCTGATCCCCGGATCGACCGAAGGGGAGGATCACGCTCCGCGCCAGCACGGGCCGGTGTCCATTCGCGGCCTGACGCCCGGCATCGCCTATCACCTGGGCGAATGCTGCCACCCTGTACCCGGCGACCGCATCGTCGGAATCCGTCAGACCGGCGAACCGATCGAAGTGCATACCATCGACTGCATGGCGCTGGAGAGCGGGCAGGATGCCGACTGGGTGGACCTCGCCTGGGACAGCCGGTCGAAGGGTGGCACCGCCCGCCTGCAGGTGATCGTCAAGAACCAGCCGGGCACGCTCGCGACGGTCGCGAACATATTCGGCGTCAACAAGGCCAACATCCTCAACCTTCAGCTGGTGAACCGCGAAGGTCCGTTCCACACGGACATCATCGACCTGGAGGTCGCCGACGCCCAGCATCTGATGCGTATCCTGTCGGCGCTGCGCGCTCTCGACTGCGTGGCCCAAGCGGACCGGGTCTGATTCCGCCCGCCGGGCGCCCGTGACGCCGTGACGTCAGACCATGTCCTGCGGCCGGACGAGCCGATCAAATGTCTCCGCGTCTACCAGCCCCAGCGCCACCCCCGCCTCGCGCAGCGTCCGGCCCGTTTCATGGGCGTGCTTGGCGATCTTGGCCGCATTGTCATACCCGATCTCGGGCGCGAGCGCCGTCACCAGCATAAGCGAGCGATCGACCAGATCCGCGATGCGCCCTTCATTCGCGGCCATGCCCTCGACGCAGCGCGTCGCGAAGCTTTCCATCCCCACGCTCAGCAAATGGATGGAGCGCAGCACGGCGGCAGCGATCACCGGCTTGAACACATTGAGTTCCAGATGCCCCTGCATCCCGCCGACGGTCACCGCCTGATGATTGCCGATGACCTGCGCGGCCACCATCGTCAGCATCTCGCACTGGGTCGGGTTGACCTTGCCGGGCATGATCGAGCTGCCCGGTTCATTGGCTGGCAGATCCAGCTCGCCCAGTCCCGATCGCGGGCCGCTGCCCAGCAGGCGGATGTCGTTGGCGATCTTGGTCAGCGCGACGGCCAGCGTGTTGAGGCGGCCGGAAAAATCGACCAGCGTATCGTGGCTCGCCAGCGCCTCGAACTTGTTGGGCGCGCTTTCGAAGGGCAGGCCGGTAAGCGCGGCGATCTCCGCCGCCATGTCCTCCGCAAAGCCCGGCGGCGCGTTAAGCCCCGTGCCGACCGCCGTTCCGCCTTGTGCGAGCTTGACAAGGCCATGCGCGATCAGCGGCGCGGTGCGCGTGCGGGCGAGGTGAAGCTGGGCGTAATAGCCGGAAAATTCCTGCCCCAGCGTCAGCGGCGTCGCATCCTGCAAATGGGTGCGGCCGATCTTGACGATGCGGCTCCACGCCACCGCCTTTTCCAGCAGCGCGTGCTCCAGCCGCTCCAGCGCGGGGAGGAGATCGCGTGTCGCGGCCAGCGCGGCGGCGATGTGCATCGCGGCCGGAAAACTGTCATTGGATGATTGCCCCCGGTTCACATCGTCATTGGGGTGGACGGGCGCCTTGCCCCCGCGCGTGCCGGTGAGGATTTCGTTGGCGCGGCCCGCGATCACCTCATTGACGTTCATGTTCGTCTGGGTGCCGCTACCCGTCTGCCAGATGACGAGCGGAAACTGATCGTCGAGCGCGCCCGAGACGACCTCTGAAGCCGCGCGTTCGATCGCGTCGGCAATGTCCGAAGCAAGGCCGTGACGGCGGTTCACCCGCGCCGCCGCATGCTTCACGATCGCCAGCGCATGGACGATGCCGATCGGCATCCGCTCCATCGCGCCGAAGGGGAAGTTGGCGATGCTGCGCTGCGTCTGCGCGCCCCAATATGCGTCGGCGGGAACCTCTATGGGGCCGATGCTGTCGCTTTCGGTGCGGGTGGGCATGGGCGAAGGCACTCCTCGAACGAACATCCCGACCTTACCATATCCGAATCGCGAAAGGTCACGAAAGTCACGCTACGTTACCCCCGGTGGGCGTCCGTACAGCAGTGCGGGGAGGTGGCGGCCGTCGCCCGAGAACCTTCAATAGCGCCGTTGTGAACCCTCGCCGTGGCCGTTGTAATCC
>DASULD010000121.1:0-2609 GCA_036278355.1 Sphingobium sp. | reverse complement strand
GCCGACTTCACCACCTACCAACAAGGTATAAAGCATGGGGAGACGAACTGTACCAGCATTACTGAACAGACCAGACCCGGCAACAAAATCTATCGGCATGTCAGATTGACAGTACGCTAGAGGCCAAATCGAATAATCAGTATCCAGCTTGGTATCGAGACCTATAATCGATGGGCCGACCACTGCATAACTCCTAGTGATGTGTCGTAGAATAGTACGCACGTCTGGAAATTAGTATATAAGGCACAAACTTCCTCGTCACTGGTTGAGTCGCACCTGAGACGCGGTAAACAGCATTAGAGCAGAATGTTCTCATTTGCTAGGATTGACGGCTTGATCGCTTGAATTGCTTTCGACGGCATGGCCTCGCCGCGAGACGAGAGTGGGGCCGTCGAGTTTTTCCGGTATGAGGCGGCGGACCCACGGTGTTCTGGTTCAGCATCATTCGACGCAGCGATATCGTCCAGAGGGTAATGCCCGGCAAACAGCGTGACGGCCGACATCATCGTGCTGCTCCCGACCGGGTCTGGAGGACCGGCCGGGATGCTCGTAGACGCTGCTCGCACTGCATTGTCGTTAGCCTTCATGATAATCAATGCGATCAGAAGTTGTAGCGCGCGCCGAGCTGGAAGAAGCGAGGCGGCTTGTAGGAAACCTCGTTGCAACCACACAGGGTCGCGAGGTCGAAGCCCTGGACACCCTGGTGCACGTTGGTCAGGTTCTTGATGCGGAAGTTGAGCTCCCAGCTTTCGTTCGACCAGCCAAGGCCGGCATTGACCATCACAGTCCTGCCGAACTTGTCCGCGTCGAAATTGCGGAGGTTGTAGTAGAAGGGATCGGTATAGCTGGCGTCGCCCTGAACCGACAGCTTGCCGCCAAGGGCTTCCCATTCATACCGGATGATAGCGCTGCCCTGAAGCGGCGGCGCGTAGACGGGCTGGACGTCGCGACTGATCGGACCTCCGGCACGAAGCGGCACATCCTTCACCTTCGCATCAAAGTAGGATGCGGAAAGACCGACATCGAGGCCCCTCACAGGCGAGGTGAACAGGCTGGCTTCCCCACCGATTGTTCTCGCGTTCGCGTTGATGACTATGCCGCTGACCCCGGAGAAGAGGAATGCCTGATAGTTCTTGTAATCATAGTAGAATGCGGATGCGTTGAACCGTGTCTTGCCGTCCGGGAACGTATATTTGATGCCGCTCTCATAGTTGGTGAGAGTTTCCGCCTTGTAAGGGATGGTGCTTGTCGGCACGGCTATGCCACCTGGAACTGCGGCATTATAGCTGCCCGCCTTCACGCCGCGATTGACGCCTGCATAGAGGAGCAGATCCGGGTTCACCTGGAAGTCGAGCTGGACCTTGCCTGCCCAGAGCGTCTTGTTGGACTTGTCCGTGTAAGGCGTGGGTCCATTCGGACCAAATAGCGGGCCAATGACGATCGGTGTGCCAACCGCGGCCTCACGCGAATCCGTGGTACCCCATATTCCCTGGAGGAAGTTGTGGTTCTTCTGTTCCTGGATGATGCGCGCTCCGGTGATCAACGTCAGTCGCGAAGCGATGTGCCAGTCCAACTGGCCAAAGGCCGAATAGGAATTGGTTTTCAGCGTTGCGTCTGCTCCCAGATCGAACGGCGCCCCTGGAACCACGCTGCCAATGGGAAACTTCAGCCCAGCGAGCGAATGGGCCTTGATGTGGAGATAGTAAAGCCCGGTCGTCCAATCGACAAGATCGCTCTTTCCTGACAGGCGGACTTCCTGGCTGAAGGTGGAAGCACGAACGCCCAGATAACCGCCAGCCTGGTTACCCGGACCGGCATCAACATCCAGGAAGCCGATCTTGTAGAAATGCTTGTAGTCGCTCACCGCCGCCAACTTGACGCTGTCGCTCAAGTCGAACTCGCCGTTGAGGTTAACGCCCCAGGTCCTCACGCGCCCATGATCGCGGAAGGCAAAGTCGCTCGACGTGCGAGGGCCGCTGCCATCGGGATCCTTGTAGCCGAAGAAGTCGCCGCCGGGGACCGGACGGCCGAAGGGAGCACCGAAGCTGCCGGTGTTGCCGGTGTCCGAACCGCCATCTGAACCGTCAGCCGCAATCGAAGCGCGCGTTTCGTTCGGGCCGGCATTCAGGACGTTCACCAGTTCGCCCGCAGCATCGAACACACCGATCGTTGCCTTCTGCTGATACGGCGCCGTTGCCATCCGGGTTCTCGCCGCATTGACGGACAGCAGCACTCGGGCGCTGTCATTGGGCTCGAACAAGGTGGTCATGCGTCCTGCGAGCGTATCGTCATCGCCCATATTGGCGCCGGCGCCCGGACCAGGCGAACCGCCGACCGCGCCCGCCGGATATTCGTTGCGCAGCCAGGGCTGAGCCTTGTTCCACATGACGGCGAAACGAGTTGCCATCATGCTGCCCATCGGCAGGTTGATCGCCGCTTCACCGTGGAACGCACCGGGCGTGCTCAGGGAGTCATAGAGCCCGTAATTGACGTCGACAAAGCCCTCGACCTTGTCCAGATTGGGCTTGCGCGTGATGTAGCGGACAAGCCCGCCGGTCGCGTTGCGGCCGAACAGCGTGCCCTGCGGCCCCTTCAGCACTTCGACGCGG
>DASULD010000120.1:0-16976 GCA_036278355.1 Sphingobium sp. | reverse complement strand
AAGCGCACTGGCGGTCGGGGCGGCCGCTCCGGACTTCACGACGCGGGGGGCCATTGGCGGAAAGGTCTTCACACTGACCCTGTCGGACCAGCTCCGCAAGGGCCCGGTCGTGCTGTATTTTTTCCCGGCGGCGTTCACGCCCGGCTGCACCGCCGAGGCGCATGAGTTCGCCGAGGCGACGGACCGGTTCAAGGCGGCAGGCGCGACGGTGATCGGCATGTCGGCCGATCCTGTGGACAAGCTGGCGAAATTCTCCGTTGAGGAATGCCGGGGCAAATTCGCGGTCGCCTCTGCCGGACCGGCGATCATAAAGGGCTACGATGTCGCGTTGCCCGTGGGCGGCATGACCAACCGCACCTCCTATGTCATCGCGCCGACCGGACGCATCGCCTACGTCCACAGCGCGATGAACTACAAGGACCATGTGAAGAACACGCTTGCGGCCGTCCGGGCGATGAAGGCGGAATAGCGGTGCGATCGTGGCGCGCCGGACGGCGCTCTCATCCCTTCAGCCAGTCGCCGCCTGCGATCGCGACCAGCCCGGCGACCGGCCAGCCGTACACATATATCCAGGCGAGCCGCGCTCCGGCGGATGTCCCGACGTTCAGCAAAACGCGGCGATACTCCCACGGCTCGGCAAAGCCGTGCCCGGTCTCCTCGTGCGCGTCCAGCCAGATAAGCGTCTCATAGGGGCGGAAGAGCCGCACAAGATCGCCCGTGACCGGCCCGCCCAGGTCGTCGGTGACGAGGGCGGGGTATTCCGCCACGCGATAGAGCCTACCCCGTAGCTGCGCCTCGCCCAGATATGCGCTCTCCTCTGCCAGCCGCCGCGCCTCATGGCCGGCGCACCCCCTGCGCAAAGTGCCATAGAGGAACAACAGATCGCAGGGTGCTGCGACGTCTATGCGATCGGCGGACATGCTCCTGACGCTACAGGCTGGCGCATGGAGGCACCATCCCATATAGGCGCGCGCAATGCTGATACCCACCGATCCGGCCTCGCTGTTCCTGATCTTCGCCAGTCTCGCCTTGCTTGGGTTGGCAAAAGGCGGCTTCGCTGGCATCGGAACCGTTTCCACCCCACTGTTGGCGATGGTCTTTCCACCCGTGGAGGCGGCGGCGATCGTGCTGCCCCTGCTGATCGTGCAGGACGCCGTCAGCGTCTGGCTGTTCCGCCATAGCTGGAACGGACGGATCATCGCGTGGATGCTGCCGGGCGCCATCATCGGCATCGCCGCGGCGGCCCTGTTTTCCGCCGTCGTATCGGTACGGGCGGTCATGGCGGCGCTCGGCGCGATCTCCATTCTGTTCGGCCTGTGGCAGCTTTGGGTCGCCTGGCATCGGCTTTCCGCCCGGCCGCTCGCAAGGGGCGAATGGCCGGGCGTGCTGTTCGGCATGATTTCCGGCTTCACCAGCCAGATCGCACATGCCGGATCGCCGCCCTATCAGATGTGGGTGGTGCCGAGAAAACTGCCGCACCTAGAATATGTGGGCACCACCGCGATCCTGTTCGGCCTCGTGAACTGGGCCAAGGTTCCGGCGTTTATCGCGTTGGGAGAGTTCACGCCGCGAACGCTCCTCATCTCCGCCATGTTTATTCCCGTGGCAACCTTGTCGACGTTCGCGGGTTCGTGGCTGGTCCGCCGCGTGAAGGGGGCGGGCTTTTACCTGTTCGCGAATGCGCTGCTGATTCCGGTGGGCATGAAACTGATCTGGGACGCCTTCGCCTGACGGCCCGGCTCAGCGGCGGTCAGGATCTGCGGCTGGAAATCCGGTCGATCAGCGCCTGCGCGGCCGCAGGGTTACGCTCTTTCGCGCCGCTGATGAAGAAGAGATAGGCGTCCGCCGACGCGCTCTTTTCCCGCAGATATTGCGCCCAGCCGTCGAGCGCCGTTTCGTCATAGCCTGCGTCCATATTGGCACGGGACTGCATCACCCGGATGTAATGAACGGGCGTGGTGTCGGCCTCCAGGCGCGGATACTCGGGATGGTCGGCAAGGACCACCGTCACGCCTGCGCCGCGCGCCAGCGTCAGGAATGCAGGATCCGCAAAGCTCTCGTGCCGCACCTCGACGGCATGACGGAGCCGCACGCCATCGATCGAGCCCGGCAGGACACCAAGGAACGCACCGAAATCGTCGGGGTCGAACCGCTTTACCGGGGCGAACTGCCACAGGATCGGCCCAAGTTTCTCCCCCAGTTCGACGATCCCCTGCCGCACGAACTTTTCCACCGACTCCCCTGCTTCTGCAAGGACGCGACGGTTGGTGCAGAAACGTGACCCCTTGACCGTGAAGCGAAAGCGTTCCGGCACCGCCTTTGCCCATCCGGCGAAGGTCTTTGGATTTTGCAGCCTGTAGTAGGTCGCGTTGATCTCGGTCGCGGTCAGCCGCGTGCCGAGATACGCAAGCTCATCCTTACGCGGGAGGTCTGGCGGATAGAATGTCCCGCGCCAGGGCTCGTACACCCAGCCCCCGACACCGATGTAAATACCGCCATGTGCCATGCGGCATCATGTCGGGAAGGGGCGCCGGGTACAAGACGGGACCCGGGCTTACGCCGCTTCTGCGACCCGCTTCGCCCGCTTGCGCTCGTGCGGGTCGAGGTGGCGCTTGCGCAGGCGGATCGACTTCGGCGTCACCTCCACCATCTCGTCCTCATCGATATACGCGATCGCCTGCTCCAGCGTCATGCGGCGCGGGGGCGTCAGGCGGATCGCGTCGTCCTTGCCGGTCGAGCGGAAGTTGGTGAGCTGTTTCGACTTCATCGGGTTGACCTCAAGGTCTTCCGGCTTCGCGTTCTCGCCGATGATCATCCCCTCATAGAGCGGCTCGCCGGGTGAGACGAACAATATGCCACGCTCTTCCAGGGGGCCGAGCGCGTAGGCGACGGCCTCGCCGGCGCCGTTGGAGATCAGCACACCATTCTTGCGGCCTTCGATAGCGCCTTTGTGCGGGCCATATTTTTCGAACAGCCGGTTCATGATGCCGGTGCCGCGCGTGTCGGACAGGAATTCGCCATGATAGCCGATCATCCCGCGCGACGGCGCGGAGAAGGTGATGCGGGTCTTGCCGCCGCCCGAGGGACGCATATCCGTCATCTCGGCCTTGCGGATCGCCATCTTCTCGACGACCGTACCGGCATGTTCATCATCGACGTCGATGATGACGGTTTCATACGGCTCCTCACGGCCGTTCTCGCCATCGCGGAACAGCACGCGCGGGCGGGAGATGCCGAGTTCGAAACCCTCGCGCCGCATCGTTTCGATAAGGACGCCAAGTTGAAGCTCGCCGCGGCCGGCAACCTCGAAGCTGTCCTTGTCCTCCGCCTCGGTCACCTTGATCGCGACATTGCTCTCGCCTTCACGCAGCAACCGGTCGCGGATCATCCGGCTGGTCACCTTGTCGCCCTCGCGGCCCGCCATCGGCGAATCGTTGACGGCAAAGCGCATCGACAGCGTCGGCGGGTCAATCGGCTGCGCCTGGATCGGCGTGGTGACGGAAAGGTCCGCGATGGTGTTGGACACGGTCGCATTGGTGAGGCCCGCCAGGCTGATGATATCGCCGGCGTGCGCTTCGGTGACCGGCACGCGTTCCAGCCCGCGGAACGCCATGATCTTGGTCGCGCGGCCCTGCTCGACCACCTTGCCGTCCATGTCGAGCGCGTGAATCGGCTGGTTGAGCTTCAGCACGCCGGTCTGCACCCGGCCTGTCAGGATGCGGCCAAGGAAGTTATCGCGGTCGAGCAAGGTCGCGAGGAAGGTGAAGGGCGCATCCTCCTGAACCGCATGCGGCGGCGGCACGTGGCTCACGATGGTTTCGAACAGGACGGACAGGTCGCCGTCGCGTACCTCCGGCGTCAGGCCGGCATAGCCCGCGCGGCCCGAGGCGTAGAGCGTGGGGAAGTCGAGCTGCTCGTCATGGGCGTCGAGGCTGACGAACAGGTCGAAAACCTCGTCCAGCACTTCGTCCGGGCGGCCGTCAGGCCGATCGATCTTGTTGACGACGACGATCGGCTTCAGGCCGAGCGCGAGTGCCTTGCCGGTGACGAATTTCGTCTGCGGCATCGCGCCCTCTGACGAATCGACCAGCAGGATGACGCCGTCGACCATGCTGAGTATACGTTCGACCTCTCCGCCGAAGTCTGCGTGGCCGGGGGTGTCGACGATGTTGATCCGCGTGCCCTTCCATTCGACGGAGGTGCACTTGGCCAGGATGGTGATTCCCCGTTCCTTTTCCAGGTCGTTGCTGTCCATCGCGCGTTCTTCCACGCGCTGATTGTCGCGAAACGTTCCGGACTGACGGAAAAGCTGGTCGACCAGTGTGGTTTTGCCATGATCGACATGCGCGATGATGGCCACGTTACGGAGGCTCATGAATATCTGCTCATTTTTTCGAGGAGGTTGGTTGGCCGCGCCCTTAGCCGATTTCCCGCTGCAGCGCAACGTCGGCGGCGGTACGGCTCATACGAGATGTTCGAGGCTTCGTTCGGCGGCCTCGGCCGCGCGGCGGGCGGCACGCAGAAGGTTGGCCTGAAAGTCGCTGGCGCTGGCGCCGTTGGCGTCGTCCGTCGTAGCCTTGATCGCGGCCCAGGGCAGGCCGAGCCGGATCGCCGTCTGCGCAAGCGCGCCGGTTTCCATGTCAACCAGATCGCCGTTCAGGCCCTCGCGCAGCCGTAGGCTGTGATCCGGACATTCGACGAACGCGTCGCCGGTGACGATGCGGGCGGGTGGCAGGCCGATGTCGGGCAGCGGATGGGCCAGGAACGCCTCTACCCGGGCAGGGCCGATCGGCCAGCTTCCGGCGGTATAGTGGATGAAGCCTTCGGCGCGCTGCGCCCCGTAATCGCCCTGTACCGCTTCGTGGATCAGGAAACAGTCGCCTGCCATGTCCGACAGCTTGCCCGCCGTGCCAATGATCATCAGCAGCTCGACCCGGTATGTCAGGGCCAGCATCGCCGCCGCGATGGCCGCGTTGACCTTGCCGACGCCGCAGCAGGTGATCGCCACCGCGTGTCCGGCATGGTCCAGCAGCCGGACCGCCAGATGTCCGTGCTGATCCATCCGGTCATGCACGCCGGGCCGGAAAGCGGCGGCTTCCTCTTCGACCCCCGCGATAATGCCGATGCGCACCGTTCAGTGTCCCGCAAAGGCGATAAGGGCGCGCGTCGCGACACCCGCCTCGCGCAGCCGCGCTGCCCCGCCCAGATCGGGCAGGTCGACCAGGAAACGCGCGTCGTGCACGAGCGCGCCTTCGCCGCGTAGCAGCTTGACGCCGGCGAGCGCTGTGCCGCCCGTCGCGATCAGATCATCCACCAGCAGCACGCGCGTCCCCGGCGCAACCGCGCCCACATGCATCTCGATACGATCGCTGCCATATTCCAGCGCATAGTCGATGCCGACGGCAACCCCAGGCAGCTTGCCGGATTTGCGCAGCATGATCTTGCCCTTGGACAGCGCATAGGAAAGCGCGGAGGCGACGATGAAACCCCGTGCCTCCACCCCGGCAATGAGGTCGACCTCGGCCGGATCGAAGGTAGCGATCAAACGGTCGATGGCCGTGCGAAAACCCTTGCCGTCGAGCAGCAGTGTGGACACGTCGCGAAACAATATGCCCGGCTTGGGAAAGTCGGGTATGGTGCGCACCAGCGCGGCGAGATCGGCATTGGCGTCCAGTTCGGTCAGCATATGTCCCCGGCTACAGTCGATCAGCATGGCGTTCCGTTTTGCCGTTATACCTCTGGCGCCGTCATATTGCATATCTATGTCGGGACCATGGCGCGGGCGCGAATCATCCGCTATCGCAGCTCCATGCCCCTGTCCAAAGCTTTGCTCGGCCCGTTTGAAGGCGACGCATCCGATCCGTTACCGCTGGCCGCGCAAATGATCGCTTGCCCGTCCGTTACTCCCGCGACCGGCCCGGTGTTCGATGTGCTGGAACAGGCGCTGACGCCGCTGGGCTTCCGGGTCGACCGCTTCGTTGTGGGCGAAGCGCCCGACGGACCGGTGGAGAATCTGATCGCGCTGCGCGAGAACGGACCTGGCCGCCATTTCGCCTTTGCCGGGCACCTCGATGTCGTGCCGCCGGGCAAGGGTTGGAGCACGGATCCGTTCGTGCCGGAGCAGCGCGGGGACCTGCTCCACGGGCGTGGCGCGGTGGACATGAAGGGCAGCATCGCCAGCTTTGTCGCGGCTCTTCCCTCATGTCTCGATATCCCCGGCACGATCAGCCTGCTCATTACAGGGGATGAGGAAGGCTCGGCGGTTTACGGCACCCGCGCGATAATCGACCGGATGCACGAGCGCGGCATCGCGCCGGATCTCTGCCTGGTGGGTGAGCCGACATCGGTGAACCGGCTGGGCGACATGGTGAAAATCGGGCGGCGCGGCTCGGTCAATATGTGGATCACCGTCGGCGGCACGCAGGGCCATGTCGCCTATCCTCACCTGGCCGACAATCCAATTCCGCGCCTCGTGCGCATCCTTTCCGCGATAGAGGCGGTGACGTTGGACGACGGCACCGGCTGGTTCCAGCCGAGCAATATCGAAATCACCGACATATCGGTCGGCAATGAGGCGACGAACGTGATCCCCGCCGAAGCGCGGGCGCGCATCTCCATCCGTTTCAACGATCTGCACACCGGCGCCGCGCTGACCGAGCGTATCCGTGCGATCGTGGAGGGCGAGGGCGGCAGCCTGGAGGCCAAGATCAGCGGTGAGGCGTTCCTGACACCGCCGGGGGAGCTGTCCGCGCTGGTGAGCGAGGCGATCACCGCCGCCACCGGGGTTACGCCAGAGCTTTCGACCAGCGGCGGCACGTCCGACGCGCGGTTCCTGTCGCGGCTGTGCCCCGTGGTCGAATTCGGCCTCACCAACGCGACGATGCACAAGCTGGACGAGGCGGTGGCGGTGGCGGACTTGACGACGCTGCGGGATATCTACGCGGCGGTGGTGAAGCGGGCGTTGGGATAGAAGGTGGAACGCGACGGAAGACGCACGTCTAGCCTGCTGCTTTCCACCCTCAATAATGAAACCGGCACTGCGCAATTTCGAGTAGCTGGTCCGGCTGGCTTCCGCTGACGCGATAGACCAGCCGGTCCTCCAGCGTGATCCGCCGCGACCACCAGCCCCTAAGGTCGCCCTTCAGCGGTTCCGGTTTACCGGTGCCCTTGAACGGCGTCCGCTGGCATTCCCGGATCAGATCGTTGACCCGCTGGAGAATGTTGGGCGCGTTTGCCTGCCAGTGGAGATAGTCCTCCCATGCGGCATCCGCAAAGACGATCTTCATGGCTCGATAAGGTCACGCGCGGCGCCCTTGCCGCCCTCTAGCTGATCTACGGCCCCTCTAAGGCGCGCCGCGTTCGCTTCCGACGAGAGCAGATGCATCGTTTCCTCGATCGCGTTCCAGTCCGCCAGCGACACCATCACCACCGATTCGGCCTTCTGCCGCGAAATGACGACGGGTGTATGGTCCGCGACTACGCGGTCCATTACCTTTTTCAGTTGTGCGCGGCTGTCGGAATAGCTGATCACATCCACGTCAAATCTCCTCGACCCAGAATATGTACCATCTTCTGTACAGATTCAAGCCGGACGGTGACGTACCTTATCCCCGCCGCAATATCACATACAGCGCGCCCTTGCCCCCGTGACGCGGGTGGGCGGTGCGGACGCTGGCGATGGCGTCGGCGTGGCCAGAGAGCGCGAGCCAGTCCCCGATCTCCGCACGGATCGCTCCACGCGCCTTCTCCCCGGCCGGTCCGGTTGGGGCCGGACGCGGGTTGCCCGTTACCACCAGCAGCACTCGCGCGCCTGTTGCCACGGCCATGGCGAGGCTCTGATTCAACCGTTGATGCGCCGAATGCAACGTGTGGCCATGCAGGTCGACCGACATATCAGGGATGATCGATCCGGTGCTGATGCGCCGTTCCCATGTCGAATCGAGTACCGGGCTGGGATTGCGCGGTTGAGGTGGAGATCGAGGGGAGGCCCGGTCCGGTACAGCACGCGGGGCTTTTGCCCGGGGCGCTGCGACTGCTGCATCCACTTTCGGAGGGACGTCGGGATACAGTTGCGGCACCGCCTTTCCGGGGAGCGGTGTCACGCTGCGCGCCAGCCTGGCCCAGATTTCCCGTTCCTCAGGGCTGAGCCGACGTCCAGCCATTTTCCGCTGCAAGCCTTGCGTAAGTGCCGATCGGCAACAGCAGCAGCGCGCTGCCACGCGCTGACATGCCGCCCGCTATGGCCCGCGCCCGTTCCCCCGCGCCCCAGAACGTGTCGAAGCGGTTGGAGCCCTTGATCGCCCCGCCGGTGTCCTGCGCGATCCACAGTCCTTCCGGCTCCGCGCGATCAAGCGACAGCACCACCGGCGCGCCCAGCGGCACATAGCGCGGGTCGGCCGCGACCGTCGCCTCGCTCGTCACGGCAACGCCCATCGCGCCCACCGGTCCCGCCCCGGTCAGTTCCCGAAAGAAGACGTAGCTCCTGTTCTCGTTCATGATCGCGCGGCCCTGCTCCGGGTTCGCCCGCAGCCAGGCGACAATGTCCTGCATCGATCCCGCTTGGATGAGCCCGCGATCCTTCATAAGCTTGCCGATGCCGGTATAGTCGCGGCCGTTCTGATCGTCATAGCCGATGCGCATGATAGAACCGTCGGGCAGGCGGAGCCGGCCGCTGCCCTGAACCTGAAGGAAAAACAGCTCCACCGGATCGGCGGCCCACGCGATTTCCAGTCCGCGTCCGGCCAGCGCCCCTGTCTCTATACTCGCGCGGTCGGCATAGGGGACAAGGCTCCGGCCATCCACCCGGCCGCGAATCGTCTTGCCTTTGAGCGAGTCGGTGAACTGGCCAAGGTCGACCTGGACGAGGTCGGGCGGACGCCGGTAAATCGGCGTCTGGTAAACGCCTCCGCGCGCGCGCGACGCGGCGATCTCGGGCTCGAAATAGCCGGTTGCGAACGCCTTGCCATCGCCGACCTGCACCGCCTCGAAATAGCGGGCGAAGAAATCGGCGGCGCTGTCCTGGGGCCAACTCGCGGCGGCGGCGCACGCGCTGGACCAGTCCTGCCCGCGCGTCAGGCCGCTTTGGTCGTTCCGCCGCATCAGGCCGGGACAGGACGTGCGGAACGCGGTCAGGGCCGCGCGGGTGCGGTCGGTCTGCCGAATGATTTCAGGAACGGGCGGCCCCGGCGTCAGGCGGGCGCCAAGCGCATTCTCGCCCGCGATGACAGGCGCCGGTTGCGCGGGCGTGATCGTGGGGCGGGGCGTCGCTGGAACGGGCCTGGCCGCACGTTCACGCGCGGGAGGTGGCGTGCTTCCGGTGCGCGGAATGACGCCGCCCGCGCAGGATGTAAGGAAGACGAGAGCAAATGCGGGCAGCCACCTGCGCCACCTGCGCCTTCCATGCGCATATGATGGCTGGCTGGACGTCACGCCTCGTCGGTTTCGCTGAGCTTCCAGTTCGGATCGGAACTGCCGATCTCGCGGGTGAAGGTCCACACGTCATGGGTGGCGATCGCATCGGTCAGCGATCCGGCTAGCACATTGCCGTCGCGATCGCGCGTGACGGCGGCGATGTCGGCGTCGAACTGCACGGTGAGGTGTGCGGTGCGTCCGCGCAGCGCGGCGTCGACGACCCGTGCCTTTTCAATCCGCACGAGCCGGTTGTCGAGCGTATGCCCTTCCGCTTCGCGTTGATCGATGGACTCCTCGAACGATTGGGCGACGTCGGCGTCGCAGAGCCAGCGCAGATCTTCGCGCTTACCCGTCCAGAACGCCGCAAGGATCATGCCATAGGCCGACCGGGCGCCTTCAAGGAATTGCTGCACGTCGAAATGACGGTCCGCCGCGATTATCGCGCGCAGGCCCTGTTCGGCCTCCGGCGCGATCGGTAAATCCTCGGGACGTGTGCGTTCGGGCGCCTGTGGTATATTCATCTGCGCCTGGGCCTGCTTGGGGGTGAGCCGGTCGTCGGACTGCAGGGGCGCGGGCTGCTGCTCATGACCGGTCCGCCGGCCAAGCACCGAATAAAGCCGCAACGCCAGAAACGCGGCGACCAGCGCCAGGATTACGATCATGTACACGCGATCAGGAACCTTGCACGAAAAGCATTGGAACAGGATACATAGGCAGGCGGCATCATTTTTTCAAATCTCGGGCCGCAAAATCGGCGCGTCGTACCGCAAATTTCGATCCTGCTCTCGGCCGGGGCTTTATTGCCCTCGTCTACGGGGGCTGCTAAGCGCGCGCTTTGAAGCGGCTGCCCTGCCATCGCGGCCCTCAGATCATGAAGGAAGAATCACGTCATGGCCGACGAAGCCACTATTGAAGGACCTCTCCCGAACGGCGCCGACACGCAGCCCGCAATCGGTCTCATCACCCAGTATGTGAAGGATCTCTCGTTCGAGAATCCCAACGCCCCCGGTGTTTATCAGTGGCCCGATCAGCCCGAGATTGAGGTGCAGTTCAACATCGCCTCCGAAAAGCCGGGCGAAGATGTTTACGAGGTCGCGCTCAAGATAGAAGTGCGGGCGAAGACCGCCCAGGGCACGGCGTTCGCCGTCGATCTCACTTATGCCGCTCTCTTCGGCATGCGCAATGTGCCGGAGGACCAGGTCCAGCCCTTCCTCTTCGCGGAGGCGCCCCGGCTGGTGTTTCCGTTCGCTCGCCGCGTCCTGGCCGACGCGGTGCGCGATGGCGGATTCCCGCCGCTGTTGCTCGATCCTGTGGATTTCAACGGCCTCTACCTGCAACAGGTGCAGGCGCGGGCCGACGAACGGCAGGACGAACCGGTCATCGGCAACGCCTGAGGACCCGGGTGGACGGCGGGGGCGCTGCATGCATGGACGGCGCAGAGCGGTGACCCCGTGGGGCTGATCCGCGCCACCGGCACGATTGGCGGCCTGACGCTTGTCAGTCGGATATTCGGCATGGTTCGCGACATGCTGGTCGCGCGCTTTCTCGGCGCGGGGCTCGCCTCCGATGCATTCCTGATCGCCTGGCGCCTGCCCAACCTCTTCCGCGCCTTGTTCGCGGAGGGAGCATTCGCCGCAGTATTCGTGCCGATGTTCAACCGGACGATGGCCGAGGCTGAGAGGGAGGCGCCGGGCACCGGCAAATCCGCCGCGATCCTGTTCGCGGGCCATATATTATCGGTCCTCTTTCCGTTTCTCATTGTCTTTACCGGCATAATGATGCTGCTCGCCGCGCCGGTGGTCTGGACAATGACGGGCGGCTTTCCTGACGGCGGCCCGCAAAAGTTCGCGCTCGCCGTCGATCTCACGCGGATCACTTTCCCTTATCTGGCGCTCATTTCCCTCGTGTCGTTGCTGGGCGGCATCCTCAATTCGCTCGACCGCTTCTGGGTCAATGCCGCCGCTCCGATCCTGCTCAACATCTGCATGATCGTGGCTATCCTGTTCTTCCGCGGCGATACCACGATCGAGACCGCATACAGTCAGGCGGTCGCCGTCACGGTATCGGGTGCGATGCAACTCATCTGGCTCATCTGGTCGTGCCGTCGGGTCGGCGTGGTGCTGCGGCTCGGGTTGCCGCGCCTCAGCGCGCCGGTCAGGCGCCTGCTCGCCCTCATCATGCCGGCCGCGGTGGGCGCGGGCGCAGTGCAGTTCAACCTGCTCGTCTCGACCTCGCTCGCCGCGCGCTTCCTTCCCCAGGGTTCGGTGAGCTATCTTTATTATGCCGACCGGCTCAATCAGCTGCCGCTCGGCCTCATCGGCATCGGCGTCGGTACGGCCATTCTGCCCGCGCTTTCGCGGCAGATCGGCGCGGGCGACGAACGGGCGGCCGCCGGAACCCAGAACCGCGCGATAGAGCTTGCGCTGTTCCTCTCCCTCCCGGCCGCAATTGCCCTGTGCATGGCGGCCACGCCGCTTGTCCGGGGCTTGTTCCAGCATGGGGAATTCACGGGCTCGGATACGATGGGGACCGCGTCTGCGCTCGCCGTGTTCGCGCTGGGGGTTCCCGCCTATGTGTTGATCAAGGTTCTGACGCCCGGGTTCTACGCGCGTCAGGACACGAAAACCCCGGTTCGCGTCGCCGTCTTTTCGATGTTGTTCAATCTCGTCGGCAACCTGGTCCTGATATGGCCGTTCGCGCATGTCGGTGTCGCCGCATCGACGGCGATCGCCGCGTGGGTCAACGTGCTCGTCCTGTACTGGCTGCTGCACCGGCGCGATCATCTGCGCGCCGACGCACGCCTGCTCGGCCGGGGCGTGCGCATCATCGGGGCCAGCGCGGCGATGGGCGTCGCGTTATGGTTCATCGCGCCTTATTCCGACCGGTTCATGGCCGGGGACGTTGCCGCGCGTGTGATCGCGCTTACCCTGTTGTGCGGCGGGGGCGCCCTGGTTTATGCGGCCGCGATCTTCGGTACAGGTGCCTACCGCCTGTCGGAACTTCGGGCGCTCGTCACCCGGCGGCAGCCCTCCGCCCAGTAAGAAGACAGATCATGCGCGTTCTTTCCGGCATACAGCCAACCGGCAATCTCCACCTCGGCAATTATCTGGGTGCCATCCGCAACTGGGTGCGGATGCAGGACGCGCTTGATGATACTGGCGGCGAGTGCTTTTTCTTCCTTGCCGATATGCATTCGATCACCGTGCATGAATCGCGGGAACAGCGGCTGGCCAATGTGCGGGAGATGACGGCCGCGCTGGTCGCCTGCGGCATCGACCCGGATCGTTCGGTGCTGTTTAACCAGGCCCGCGTGCCGGCCCATGCCGAGCTGTGCTGGCTGCTCAACGGCACGGCCCGGATCGGCTGGCTCAATCGCATGACCCAGTTCAAGGACAAGGCGGGCAAGAACCGTGAGGGAGCATCGATCGGCCTTTACGTCTATCCCGTGCTGCAGGCGGCGGATGTGCTGCTCTACCAGGCGACTCATGTCCCGGTCGGCGAGGACCAGAAGCAGCATCTGGAGCTGGCGCGCGACATTGCGGCGAAATTCAACACGGACTTCGGAGTCGACCTGTTTACCCTGCCCGATCCGATCATTCCGAAGGAGACCGCGCGGATCATGAGCCTGCGCGATGGCACGGCCAAGATGTCGAAGTCCGATCCGTCGGATCAGAGCCGCATCAACCTCACCGACGACGATGACGTGATCGCCCAGAAGATCCGGAAGGCAAAGACGGATCCGGAGCCGCTGCCCGGCGAGGCAGCGGGGCTGACCGGTCGGCCGGAGGCGCTGAATCTTGTGGGCATCTATGCCGCGCTTTCCGGTGACACGGCCGACGCGGTATGCGCGCGGTTTGCAGGGCAGGGGTTCGGAGCGTTCAAGCCCGTACTTGCCGACGCGCTGATCGCCCATCTGGCCCCGATCCGGACGCGTTACGTATCGCTCAAGGACGATCGCGCGGCGCTGGACGCTATACTTGCCGCCGGTGCCGAGAAAGCTGCGGCGGCGGCCGCGCCGACGTTGAAGAGTGCATATGACGCGATGGGACTGATGCGATAATCCACGATGAACGGACCGGTTCGGGCGGTCATCCGTTCAAATCCTGTTCACTTGCGGAATGGCACACTGTTGCGCAATATGATGGCGTGAGTGGCTTTGCCGCGCGCTTGCAGGATGCAGGACAAGACAATGAGGATGCACAGGCTTATTGGGACGGCGCTTGCCACGGCCGCTCTTCTTGTGGTTGGCGGATGTGCTCAGCCATTCAAAGCACAGGTGGCGCGCTTTCAGCAACTGCCCGCGCCGCAGGGGCAGACCTTCACCGTCGTCGCGGACGACCCTCGTCTGGCGGGCGGTCTGGAATTCAGTCAATACGCTGCCCACGTGGCCAGCAGGCTGGGTGGGGTCGGTTTTGTTCCCGCGCAGGACCCGGCCAGGGCGGACCTGGTGGTGCGAATGCGCTACAGCGTCGATGATGGACGGGAAAAGGTCCGGACCACTGATTGGGGTCCCGATCCCTTTTACTATCGCTACAACCGCTTCGGCTACTGGGGCCATCCCTACCACTGGGGGTTCTACGACCCATTCCTTTTCGGGCCGGGCTATCGCGACGTGGAAAGCTACACCGTCTACACGGGAACACTGGATCTGCGAATTGATCGATCCGGCGACAGGCAGCGTGTGTTCGAGGGCCGGGCCGAAGCCCAGTCGCTGAGCAACAAGCTCACCTACCTTGTGCCCAATCTGATCGACGCGATGTTCGTAAACTTTCCCGGAACCTCGGGCGAAACGGTGAAGATCACCCTGCCGCCCGAAAAGAAATAAGCGACACATTCTGGCGTCTTGCGGCTCGCGGTGCGCTTGCGCGATGCCCGTTGCCTTCACTGGCTATTTTATACTACACTGGTTCCCGAAAAACCGCGTAATCGCAATAAGATAGAAATAGGGTCCTGGTGCAATCCAACAAACACTCAGGCGCGGCCGGGGATGGTTCCATTGCGCCGTTCGAATTCGTTCCCGGACCGGGTCTGAGTCGGCTACGCATCCGGTTTCGTGGCTTCTGGGATGAAAGCACGCTTGCGCTTTATCGTGAAGCCTTGCGGCGCCGGGCAGAGGAGGCGGACGGACCCTCGCCGGTGGACACGGTGCTCATCGACGTAAGTGACTGCACGGTTCAGGGCCAGGCGGTGATGGACGGGATGGCCGCGATCCTCGCGAGCTATAGAGGCCAGATCGCGCATTACGGGCTGTTGCTGCCCCGGTCGGCACTTACCGCGATCCAGATGAAGCGGCTTATGGGTGACGAGATTATCTGTTTCGAATCAGAAGCCGCTGCGGCTGCCTGGCTGGCGGCCTGATCGCACTACATCTCAAGCTGCCGCTGAAGCTTGCGGATGTCGGAGTCGATCTCGGGGTTGGTCTGCCGCAATTCCTCTATCGTGCGCACCGCATGGATCACGGTGCTGTGATCGCGGCCGCCGAATATACGTCCGATTTCGGGCAATGATCGCGGCGTCATCTTCTTGGCGAGGTACATCGCAACCTGACGCGGGCGCGCGACCGCCCGGGCGCGGCGCTTGGATCGCATCTCGGAAGCGTCGATGTGATAATGTGCGGCGCACGCTTTCTGGATTTCGTCGACGGTGATGCGCCGGGCGTTCGCCCGCACCGAATCGGCCAGCATCGCCTGCGCGAACTCCATGTCGACCGGACGGCCGGTGAGTTGGGCATAAGCGAGCAGCTTGTTGAACGCGCCCTCTAGTTCGCGGATGTTGCTGCGGATGGAGCGTGCGAGGAAATCGAGTACCATGTCGGGAATATCGACATTGGTGATGCTCGCGCGCCGGGCGTTCAGGATTGAACGGCGAAGATCGAGGTCGGCGGGCTGGATGTCGGCGACAAGGCCGCCGGCAAGCCGCGACAGGATGCGCGGATCGACCGATTCGAGGTGTTGGGGCGCGCGATCCGAACTAATGACGATGCGCGCGCCGCTTTCGACCAGATCGTTGATCGTGTGCAGAAACTCCTCCTGCGTCGATCCCTTGCCCGCGATGAACTGTATGTCGTCAACGAGCAGCAGCTTGGCGGCTCGCAGGCGGCCCTTGAAGCCGATGCTGTCGTTCGCCCGCATCGCCGCGACAAATTCCATCATGAACTTCTCGGCCGACATGTAGATGATCGCATCCGCCGGGAAATGGCAGAGATAGTCCGCCGCGATTGCATGCAGCAAATGTGTCTTGCCCTGACCGGTCGCGCCATGGATGTAAAGCGGACTGAACAGCGGCGCGTTGGGCGCCGCCATCGCGCGCGCTGCGGTGAAGGCGAGCCTGTTGCCCTCCCCGACGATGAAGCTGGCGAAGTCGTGGCGCAGGTTGAGGCTGTCGCGTGATCGGGCCGCCGGAAGGCGTGGTTCCAGGTTCCGCTCTGGCGCCGTGGGGCCGTCATCGGTACCGTCCGGTTCCAGCGCGCCAAGGGGCGCGGCCGCCAGTGCATGGGGCGCGCGCCGAATCGTTACATGGCGGACCCCAACATCGGCGCTCCGCCATGCGAGGCGGATGCGATCTCCGAACTGGTTGGTGATGAAATTCGCGGAAAAGTCCGACGTCGCCAGCAGATCGATGGTACCGGTCTGGGGGCAATGGGCGCCAAGGCGCAGCGGTTTCAACCATTGGTCGAACATCCGCACGCCTACCGCGCTGCGAAGGCCCTTTCGCACGTCTGCCCATGCGGCCTCGATGCCACGCGTGGCGTCCTTGTCCGAAATCTTGCCCGTCTCCCTGACATCGGCATCCGCAGTGAACTGGCCCCCCATTGACACGCGACCGCCTCCTCTTCTTTGGACGCAACGGCTGGCGTCCCTTGGTTTTATGGCGCAAGAGGTCCCCCGTCCGCTTTCAATATCCGAAAGCGACACTCTACTTGCCCAGGTCATGATAGGCTGCGGTGCTGTACAGTCCGCGAGCGAGCGACAGAACTAGGCGGACGATGCCGATCGGATCAAGGGCTTCGCCGTCAAAAAAATGAAATAAAATATTTGACAGGGCCAGCGCCGCAGAAAAGCGCCATCTGCAGTAAATACCTGATAATACAGGGATATTTGTTGCCGTTTCTGTCTCTCTAGATGCGAATCAGCGCGAGTCCTGACGTTTGTGAGCCCGCGACTTGCGCGTCGGGTCGCCGGGCCAATTTTGTATCTGTACTGATTAAAATGCCGACCGCGAGTATCCGTCCGCCTTGGCGCCTGCCTGCGGGACGCGACTCGAAAGCGCACAGCAAAACACCCGCCGAATCGTTCGGCGGGTGGTATATAGGCTTCGCGGAAGCGTCTGGTCAGCCCAGGGCGGTGACCGCCTTGGTCAGACGGCTGAATTTCCGCGCCGCCGTGTTTTTGTGCAGTACGCCGCGCGCTACGCCGCGCGCCAGTTCCGGCTGCACGGTGCTAAGGGCACTGACTGCCGCGTCCTTGTCCTGCGCAGCGATGGCATTCTCGACCTTCTTCACCAGGGTCCGGATCCGGCTGATCCGGTTGCCGTTGATCTCGGTGCGGCGCGCGTTACGGCGGATG
>DASULD010000119.1:0-2274 GCA_036278355.1 Sphingobium sp. | reverse complement strand
GGTTCTGACCGGTGGCGTCGACGCCAACGCGTTGCAACGACCCAAGCGTTTCTTCGGCGCGGCGCGCAATATCGAGGAGGGCGGCTCGCTCTCGATCATCGCCACCGCCCTGATCGACACCGGCAGCCGCATGGACGAGGTGATCTTCGAAGAGTTCAAGGGCACCGGCAACTCGGAAATCATCCTCGACCGCAAGGTCGCCGACAAGCGCATCTTCCCGGCGATGGACGTCGGCAAGTCGGGCACCCGCAAGGAAGAGCTGCTCGTCGACAAGGCGAAGCTTTCGAAGATGTGGGTGCTGCGCCGCATCCTGATGCAGATGGGCACGATCGATGCGATGGAGTTCCTGCTCGACAAGATGAAGGATTCCAAGACCAACGAGGATTTCTTCGATTCGATGAACCAGTAAAACAAACGGGCGTTGCACGAATATGCTTGAATCGATCCTCGCTGCCGTCGCGGCTGACCCGTCGCTCGGTTCCTTTGCCGACATATGGCATCATATCACCCGCGACTTCTCGAACATCGGATCTCCCTCGGCCCTCGCGGCCTTCGGCCAGGTGCTGATGATCGACATCATGCTGGCCGGGGACAACGCGATCGTCGTCGGCGCGTTGGCAGCGGGCCTGCCTCCGGTTCAGCGCCGCCGCGTCATCATGATCGGCATTATCGCGGCCCTGGTGCTCCGCATCGGCTTTGCGCTTGTCGTGACCCAGCTGATGCAGATCGTCGGCCTGATCCTTGCGGGCGGACTGCTGCTGCTGTGGGTGAGCTGGAAGATGTGGCGCGAACTGCGTCATGGCTTTGGCGAAAGTGGCGGGTCGCCGGAAATGTTCGGCGATGAGCATAGCGGTCTGCGCCCGGCGAAGAGCTTCATGGGTGCCGCCTGGGCCGTGGCGGTCGCCGACGTCAGCATGAGCCTCGACAATGTGCTGGCGGTCGCCGGTGCGGCGCGCGAGCATCCAGGAATCCTCATCATCGGGCTTATCCTGTCGGTTGCCCTCATGGGGATCGCGGCCAACTTCATCGCACAGTATATCGAGCGTTATCGCTGGATCGCTTATGTCGGTTTGATCGTGATCGTTTATGTCGCCGGATCGATGATCTATGAGGGCATAGTTCATCACGAGGTGGGCATCTTGACCTTGTTCTGACGCCGGTCCAGTCTGGATGGCTACGGGCGCTGGGGGCGGAAGGAAAACAGATGAAGGTCACGGTGAACGTCGATTGCACGCCCGAAGAGGCGCGCACTTTCCTTGGTCTGCCCGATCTCGCCCCTATTCATGAGAAGTATGTGGCCACGATGCTCGGTGCAATGGACGGCGCGGGCAGTATCGAACAGATGGACAAGATGATCCGCGCGTTTGCGCCGATGGGCGACGCGAGTATGCGCCTGTTTCAGCAGATGATGGAAATTGGCCTGAACGGGCCGGCCGGAGGCGGCGGCAAGAGCTGATACGTTTGTTGCAGTGAACGACACCATCTATGCGCTGTCGAGTGGCCGCCCGCCCGCAGGAATCGCGGTAGTTCGCATAAGCGGCAACCAAGCCTTTGAAATATCGCGACTATTTATCCCTCGCGGGACACCTGTATCCGCGCGGCGCCCGGTGGTGCGGACGCTCGCTGACCCGGCGAGCGGTGATCTGCTCGATCGCGCGCTGGTGCTTCACTTTCCCGGTCCCGGCAGCGCGACGGGGGAGGATGTGGCCGAGTGGCATTGTCATGGCGGGCAGGCGGTTGTCCGCGCGATTCTTGGCGCGCTGGAACGGCTGGGCTCCGGAAGGATGCCCGGGGTACGCGAGGCGCAACCCGGAGAATTTACCCGCCGGGCCTTTGAGAACGGCCGGATCGATCTGAATGAGGCGGAAGGGCTGGCCGATCTGCTTTCGGCCGAAACCGAGTCGCAACGTCGCGCCGCGATGGTAATGGCCGAGGGGCATTTTTCGCGCCGCCTTGCCGTGTGGAGCGAACGGCTGCTGCACTGCGCGGCAATGGCGGAATCCCTGCTCGACTTTTCGGATGAGGACGATGTTCCCGCTCACGGGCTGGAGGCGAGCCTGCGCGAGGAGATACGCGCTCTCGACGGGGAAATCACGGCGCAGCTAGCCGTGCCTCCCGCCGAGCGTATTCGTGACGGGTTGCATCTGGTGCTCGCGGGGCCACCCAACGCCGGCAAGTCGACTTTGCTGAACGCGCTGGCGGGGAGGGAGGCGGCGATCGTCTCGGACATCGCGGGCACGACGCGCGACCGGATCGAGGTGCCGGTGGATATCG
>DASULD010000118.1:0-3801 GCA_036278355.1 Sphingobium sp. | reverse complement strand
ACAGCCGGTTGCGTTTGCGCCTCCTCAGCGGATTGACCCGCCTCTTGCGCATAGGACGGCACAGCGAGCACAGCCGCCAGACCAGTCGCCACCATCCACGCCGCTTTACAATGATTGCTATGCATAAAATCCCCTCTTGATTCGATTCTCCCGAAAGGAGTCATCTGTTTTTTAACGGCCAATTTCTATTTAGTCAATGGCCAATTATAAATTGCTACACAGGCTGATCTGCCCCCATATGCGTCGAGGTGCACCAGAAAGCCCCTGTCAGCCGGGCGCGTGATGCCCGATCCTGGGCGTTATGCGGACGTTCAAGACCCGCCACCAATTCTATCTTCCCGATGACCTGTCAGCAAAGCTGGGCACGCTTACCGCGAGCCCGGGTACGTCGAAGACCCGGCTCGACCGGCAGAACCGCACAGCCGAGCGGCTTGAGCGAAAGGTCGATGCGCTGACCGAAATGCTCGGGCTGTTCGTGCGGCATCAGCTGACACTGGTCGCGCACCAACCGCCGTTCGACAACGACACCGCGCGTCTGGGCGGACGCGCTATCTCAGCTTTATAAAGCTGGTCGAGCAGCAACTGGGGCGGACCGACAGCGGTGAAGCAACCGCCCTTGCCAAGCAGGAGGAGCAGCCATGAGCTTCGATCCATCGCCCGCCCCATCACCGTCCGCATCAGGGATGCCTGCCGCATGACCGGCATCGGGCGCCCCAAGCTCTACCTGCTCATCCCAGAAGGGGCTCGAGACCGTCAAGATCGGAAGTATGACACTCGTCCGCGTCGCCTCGATCGAAGCGCTCCTTCGCAGCCAGCAGCTTGATCGCTAGGCATTTCGGGCACTGGTCGAAGTTGTATGAGACCCGCGCGCTGTTTGTTGATCTTTGATTTCTGGCGGAATATCAACCGCTTGGATCATTTTTTGTGATCCCTTCACCGAGTTCAATCAATCGCCATCCGTCTATACCTTTGAACCCGAAAAATCGGGGCATTATAGCGCCTGCTGACCATAAGCGGTCCGAAACGAGCACCGGTTGGAAGCATCACCGAAGCGCTTTGCCGACGGCCGACTCGATATGCCCCAAAGTGTGGGATAAGCCCCCCTTCCGCCAGTAGCGAACGCATGCCTCGGCGGCGATGATAAAGCCCGTCGGCGCCGGAAGTGTAACCCTGCTGAACGCTATCATCCCCTGGCGATGTCGAGAGCAATATCGACGATCATGTCCTCCTGTCCGCCAACCATCTTGCGCTTGCCGACCTCGGCAAGAATGGTGCGGGTATCGACGCCATAGTCAGCGCTCGCCTTTTCGGCGTGGCGCAAAAAGCTGGAATATACGCCGGCGTACCCGAGCGTCAGTGTTTCGCGGTCAACCCGCACCGGACGGTCCTGCAGCGGGCGGACGAGTTCCTCTGCGGCATCCATCAGCGCGTAGAGGTCGCAGCCGTGGTTCCAGCCCATGCGGTCGGCGGCGGCAATGAACACCTCGAGCGGGGCGTTGCCCGCCCCCGCGCCCATGCCGGCAAGGCTCGCATCGACCCGCACTGCCCCGTTCTGCACCGCGACAATCGAATTGGCCACGCCGAGGCTCAGATTGTGGTGGGCATGGACGCCGCGCTGCGTTTCGGGCTTGAGCACCCGGTCATAAGCTTGCAGGCGAGCGGCATATTCATCCATGTTCATGGCACCGCCGCTGTCCGTGACATAGACGCAGTGCGCGCCATAGCTTTCCATCAAAAGCGCTTGGCTTGCCAGCGCCTCGGGGCTGGTCATGTGGCTCATCATCAGAAAACCGGAGACGTCCATGCCAAGGTTGCGGGCAGCTTCGATGTGCTGCTTTGAGACATCCGCCTCGGTGCAGTGAGTGGCGATACGGACTGACTTCACGCCCATCTCGCGGGCATGCTTCAGGTCGTGGACGGTGCCGATGCCGGGCAGAAGCAACGTTGTCAGCACGCTGTGCTCGAGCACTTCGGCGACAGCGCCGATCCAGTCCCAGTCGGTATGGGCACCAAAGCCGTAATTGAAGCTCGAGCCCTGCAGGCCGTCGCCATGAGCGACCTCGATGGCATCGACCTTTGCCTTGTCGAGCGCGCGGGCGATCGCCTGGACATGATCAAGGCCATATTGGTGACGGATGGCGTGCATTCCGTCGCGTAGGGTCACGTCCTGGATGTACAGCTTGGTCTGGGTCGGATCGAAAGTCATGCGGCAACTCCCTCGTAATGGCGCCTGGCGATCTTCTCAGCGGTCTTGAGCGCGGCCGAGGTCATGATGTCGAGGTTGCCGGCATAAGCAGGGAGATAGTGCGCGGCACCTTCCACTTCGAGGAACACGCTGACCTTGAGACCGGTATATTCGCCGTTCATCTCGGGAATGCGCAGTGGGCGGTTGGATCCGATATGCTCGAACTGCACCGCCTGCTTGAGCCGATAACCGGGCACGTAGGTCTGCACCTCGGCGACCATCGCCTCGACCGACCGACGGATTTCGTCCTGATCGGCGTCCTCGCACAGGCAGTAGACCGTGTCGCGCATGATCAAAGGCGGTTCAGCGGGGTTGAGAATGATGATTGCCTTGCCGCGCGTGGCGCCACCGACGTCCATGATGGCCTGGCTGGTGGTTTCGGTAAATTCGTCGATATTGGCGCGGGTGCCGGGCCCGGCGCTCTTCGAGGATATCGAGGCTACAATCTCGCCGTAGTGGACCTTGGCGACCCGGTTGACGGCAGCGACGATCGGGATCGTCGCCTGCCCGCCGCAGGTCACCATGTTGACGTTGGCGGCGTCGAGATTGGCGTCACCGTTGACCGGCGGGATCGTGTAGGGACCGATCGCGGCGGGAGTCAGGTCGATCATCCGCTTGCCCGCAGCGAGCACCAGCTCGCTGTTGCGCTTGTGCGCGCCGGCCGAGGTCGCATCGAACACAATCTGGATGTCGGCGAACTCAGGCATTGCCAAGAGACCATCGATGCCTTCAGCGGTGATCGGCACGCCCATCCGGGCGGCGCGCTTCAGTCCATCGCTCTCCGGATCGATACCGACAAACGCGCCCATTTCCAGCCGCTCCGAGAGCCGCATGATCTTGATCATCAGGTCGGTGCCGATATTGCCCGAACCGATGATCGCCACTTTGATCTTGCCCATGTCGACCACCCTTTACGCGTAAGTGAAACTGCAGGCACCGATGCCCGCGACTTCGATATCGACCCGGTCGCCCGGGGTGAGCGCCACCATCGGGCCGAGTGCACCGGCGAGCAGGATGTCACCCGCCCGCAGCGGCTCGCCGCGCGTCGCCAGCGTCTGCGCCAACCAAGCGGCAGCATTGAGCGGATGGCCAAGCGCTGCGGCGCCGACGCCGGTGGAGACTTCTTTGCCGCTGAAGCGCATCACCATCGCGGCGCCGGCAAGGTCCAGCCCGGCAAGCGGCAGACCTTGATCCGCAAGCACGAAAAATGCCGAAGAGCCGTTGTCGGCTACGGTATCGGCAAAGGTGATCTTCCAGTCGGCGATGCGGCTGTCGACGATCTCAATCGCGGCATGGACAGTGCCGACAGCAGCGGCGACCTGTTCCGCTGTGGTATCTGGCGAAGGCAGGTCCGCCGCCAGCACGAATGCGATTTCAGCCTCGGCCTTGGGCTGGAGGCAGCGGGCAGGCGATAACGTGCCGCCGTCGGCAATCCACATGTCCTCGAACAGCACGCCGAAGTCAGGCTGGTCAACGCCAAGCTGAGCCTGCACCGCCTTAGCCGTCAGCCCGGCCTTGCGACCGATGATGCGCCGGCCCTGGGCTTCCCAGAACCG
>DASULD010000117.1:0-15205 GCA_036278355.1 Sphingobium sp. | reverse complement strand
CGCAAGCTCACGCGCCGCTGCCTCCGCGAACCCGACCATCATGCCCGTGGCGAGCACCGTGATGTCGTCGCCCTGCGTGACCTGCCGGGCATGGCCGAAGGGGATCAGATATTCGCCGTCCGGGACCTCTCCCTTCGCGGCGTAAAGCGCCTTGTGCTCCAGGAATATCACCGGGTCGTCATCACGGATCGCCTGCGTGAGCAACCCCTTGGTGTCGGCGGGGGTCGATGGCATCACGACCTTCACGCCGGGCATGGAGGTAAGGATGCCGTGGACCGACTGGCTGTGCTGAGGCGCAGCATTGAAGCCTCCGCCCCAGGCCATGCGTATCACGACGGGACAGCGCGATTTGCCACCGAACATGTAACGGAATTTGGCGATCTGGTTCCAGATCTGGTCCATGCACACGCCAATGAAATCGGCGAACATGATTTCGGCTATCGCCCGCTTTCCGGTCAGCGCCGCCCCGGCGGCCGCCCCGATGATCGCGCTTTCGGAAATCGGGGTGTCAATGACGCGGTCAGAGCCGTATTTCGCCCACAAGCCGCCCGATGTGCTCCATATTCCGCCGATCGCCTCCGGACCGCCGGGCGAGCCCATGCCGCCCACGATGTCCTCGCCCAGCATGATAAGGCTGTCGTCGCGCGCCATCTCCTCGTCGATCGTGTCTCGGATGACATCGCGGATCATCTTTGTAGCCATTGGTCCGTCCCCCGCGTCAGTAGCTGATGTACACGTCTTCGAGGACGTCCTGAGGGGTCGGGCGCGGCGCGGCCTTGGCCTGCGCTACGGCGTCCTCGATAAGTTCGGCCACCTCCTGGTCGATGCTGTCCAGGTCCGCGCCATCAAGAAGCTTTGCCTCGGTCACCTTCCGTCGGAAAACCTTGAGGCAATCGCGCTCCTCGCGGATGCGCTCAAGCTCTCCCTTGCCGCGATAGCGCTGTGGATCGCCCTCGAAATGACCATAAAATCGTTCGGTATCGAGTTCGATGGATGCCGGTCCGTTACCCGCCTTGCAGTAGTCGATAAGCTCCCGCATCGCGTCGTAAACAGCAAAGAAATCAATGCCCCCCGCTTTTACGGCCTTCATGCCGAACGCGGCCGCCCGGGCCGTCATGCTCTCCGCCCCGACGGCGTAAGCCTCGCCGGTGTGCTCCGAATAATGGTTGTTTTCGAAAACGAAGATGACCGGCAGTTTCAGCACGACCGCCATATTCATCGCCTCGAACGTGGTGCCCTGATTGCATGCGCCGTCGCCCGAAAAGGCTATGGACACCTGTCCGTTGCTTTTCGCGGTGATGCCCGCCCCCACAGCAATCGGCGCGCCCGCCCCCACTATGCCGTTCGCCCCCAACATGCCGACATCCACGTCGGCGATGTGCATGGAGCCGCCTTTGCCTTTGCACAGGCCCTCGCTGGACCCGTAGAGCTCCTTCATCATGCCGACCACATCGCAGCCCTTCGCGATGCAGTGCCCGTGGCCGCGATGGGTTGAGATGATGTAGTCCTTTGGCCCCAGATGTTCACACACGCCGACGGCGCAAGCTTCCTGTCCCGCATAAAGATGCGTGAAGCCCGCGATCTCGCCCAGCGCAATCTCGTCATGCAGCCGGTCCTCGAACATGCGGATGGTTTTCATCTGGCGGTAGGCCCGCAACAGCGCTTCACGACTTAACTGCATCTGATCCCCTCTTCCTGCGACTTGCTGGACCGTGCCTTTTTAACGCAAATCCGATTGCTACTTTTGTCGAAAAATACCCGCTCTGGCGGGTCAAAGTCCAAGCACCGTCTTCGCGATGATCGTACGCTGGATCTCGTTCGTTCCCCCAAAAATCGTCCAGGCGCGGCTGTTGAGATAACGCGGGGCCGCCAGTTGCGCGTCCCGGCTATACATCGGGGCCGGGGCGGTATTGCCGTACAACGGCCGACCCGTTTCGAGCGCCAGCCCTGCATGTCCGTAAAGTTGGACGGCCAGAGCGTCGACCTGCTGGCGCAACGTCGACGCCACCATTTTCGCGAGTGAGGTTTGCGGCCCCGGCGGCAAACCCTTGGCCATGTCGGACAGCACGCGCAGCTCTGTTGTCTCAAGCGCCTGAGCTTCCAACTCGATATATGCAAGGCGCGTGGCAAATTGCTGATCATCCGCCATGAACCCGCCGCGCCCGTCGCACTCCGAACGAGCGGCACCGCGCAACCGGGCAATATCCGACAGCAACTTGGGCGCGTAGCAGCTCCCGCCCCGTTCATTTTCAAGCAGGAACTTCGCGATCGTCCAACCCTGGCCTTCGGCTCCGACCCGGTTCTCGACCGGAACGGCGATCTCGTCGAGAAACACTTCATTGACCTCGTGATCCCCCGCGAGTCCGATAATCGGCCGGACATCGACACCCGGCTGGTCCATCGGGATCAGCAGGAAACTGATCGCCCGTTGCGGCTTTTCGGTCTGACTGGTCTTGACGAGGCAGAATATATGCGTCGCGTGGTGCGCGTGGGTCGTCCACAACTTTCGCCCGTTCACGACATAATGGTCTCCCTCGCGATTCGCACGGGTCTTGAGGCTCGCAAGGTCCGAACCGGAACCGGGTTCGGAAAAACCCTGACACCAGTAATCACTGCCATCCAGGATTCGTGGCAGGTAATACGCTTTTTGCTCGGGCGAACCGAACTTGCAGAGCACCGGCCCTAACAGCTTAAGGCTCAGCACCGGGAGACTCGGGGCATCGGCCAGCGCGCATTCCTTCTCGAAGATATAGCGCTGGATCGGCGTCCAGCCGGTACCGCCACACTCCTGCGGCCAGTTGTAGGCGAGCCATCCCTTTCGGTGCAGGATCGCCTGCCATTCGCGGCCAATATCCGGCTCTACGAACACGCCGGGCGTCGCCCGCGCACCCTCACGCAGATAATCGGGGAGGTTCTCTTCAAGAAAGCGGCGTACCTCCTGCCGGAACGCTTCGTCGCCAGGGGAAAATTCGAGATCCATCCCTACCGCTCCAATATCGTGACGCCGGAAATACCGGGTGCGCCATAGACGTGCGAATAAGCGGTTTTGGGCTGACCCGGCACCTGGCGTCCGCCTCCAAGACCGCGCAGCTGCACCACATTTTCGTAAACCTGCCGCAGACCCGAAGCGCCAATTGGCTCTCCACAGGCCAGACAACCCCCGTCGGTGTTCACGGGCAGCTTTCCGTCGATCCGTGTCCAGCGGTTGGCGAGCCATTCCTCCTGTTGGCCATCGGCACAAAATCCATTCTCTGCCATGTGCATGATTTCGGCGCCGGACTCCGTGTCCTGAAGCTGCGCCACGTCGATATCCTCCGGTCCGATCCCGGCCATTTCGAACGCCGCCTTGCTGGCGAGCAGCGTGGGCGCACCGCCACGTTCGACATCGATGCTGGGCGCAAACACCTCAAACGATCCGGAAGGACGGGTCCGCACCGCCGCCGCCTTTATCCGCACCTGATCGCGCCCCAGCTCCCGCGCCTTCTGCGCACTTGCCAGGATCAGCGCGACCCCCCCTTCCCCCGGGGAACAGAACATATATTTGGTGAGCGGATCATTGACCATCTGGCTGGACATGATCGTATCAAGGTCGACCGGCGTGCGGCGCCAGGCGTGTTCGGCATGCACGCCATTATCGAAGGCCTTTTCAGCAACCCGGCCGAGCGCAAGCGGACTGATCCCGTGCTGCGCCATATAGCGTTGCACCTTCATTGCGAAGAACTGCGTGGTTACCATGAAGCCGGCTTCGCCATACCAGTCGGGCAGGCCATATTCCGAAGGCAGAGCGTTGAACGCGCCCCGTGGATGCTTGTCGAAGCCCAGCGCCATGCCGAGGTCATGCTGACCCGACGCGATCGCCTGCCACGCACCGATCAGCGCCGATCCGCCGGTCGCGCAGCCATTCTTGACATTGATGAACGGCAGCCCGGTCAGACCGAGTTCGTTGACAATGGCGTCGGCCGCGCCGGCGGCGTCCGACCCCCCAAAACCGAACTGAATGTCGGACCATTGGACACCCGC
The DNA here is from genome assembly GCA_036278355.1 of Sphingobium sp. Lineage (GTDB taxonomy): Bacteria > Pseudomonadota > Alphaproteobacteria > Sphingomonadales > Sphingomonadaceae > Sphingobium. Next base: position 11,185 of record DASULD010000117.1, on the reverse strand, counting down.
ATCCGTCAGGGCCTGCCGGGCTGCGTACGCCCCCTGCTGGAGGCCGGTTCGTCCTTCGGTGCGCCCGAACGGGTGAATGCCGATACCAACAATGAAGACGTCAGGCATTCTGTTGCTCCGCCACAGGAGCGAAGCCGAAGATACGAACATCTCTGCCCCGGCTATCCCGGATGAAGGGGATAACAACCAGCTCGACCGGCATTCCGATGCTCAGCGAATCGAATGCGACGTTCACAAGCCGGCTCTCAACGATGGTCGCACCGGAAAGTTCGACATAGCCCAAAGCGAAGGGTTCAAACTCCTCGGGGCCGATATAAGGGGGTGTCTTGGGCCGAAAGCGCTGCACCGTCCAGGACCAGAGAGTGCCCCGCCGCGGCAGATCGACCGGATCCCACCGGTCAGTGTCGACAGGACAGGGAAAGACCACACGGCCAGTCTCCCTTTCCCGTCCTCCGATGAGGGTAGGTACGGGGCCATCCCTGAACACGCCTTCCGTTATCGCGATAGGTTCCGCGGATCCCGACACTTATCACCTTCGAACAATTGCCTTCCGCTCACTATGCGAAAGTGATCGCCCGAATTCTTCTGTGAAAAAGCATAGTTTGGCCCTTAACCGGCTCCTGAATTCAGGGTCATGACCCATTAAGTGTACAGAAGTGTACAGCCGTGGTGGCCGGAGGAAATAACTTTTTATACGGGGAATTTGCGACGACCGGCCGACGATATCGGCCGGAAGCGCTCAGTGCGCAGCGGGATTCTGGACTCCGCCGCCCGCCTGGACATAAGGGTTGATCACCGCCGCGACACTGCCGAGATAGCCGAGTTGCGTTGCCTTGAACACGGTCTGGCTGCGGTTGACAGCCTCCAGCTTTGTCGCCGCGTTGTGAATATGGAAACGGACCGTCGCGCAGCTCCGGTTCAGGATGAGCGCAATTTCCACATCGGTCTTACCGACCGCCGCCCAGCGCAGGCATTCTACCTCGCGCTTCGACAAACGGCAGTTCTTGGGAATCCAGGGTCGCTGACAAGAGGCGCGGGTATAGCCATTGATGAAGCGCCGCGAATGATATTCAAGCTCGTCGGCGTAGAGATCAAACTCGCGCGACAGATCGGTTTGACCATCCCCGACCGGAGAAAAGCTGACGACGCCGATCTGCCCGAATGCCATGTGGACGGGCACGACAATGACCGAACAGGCGTTCACCTCATCGTGGAAAAGCGACATGTCCGCCTGTTCCAGCAACGGATTGGGACCACGGGTATAGATACCTTCCGCATTCGCCCAGAAAGGTTCGTTTTCGTAACGGCAAGCGAAGGTAAGCGGCGAGCTCAATGCCAGCAGCGGCTTTTTCCACCACTGCTCCTTTGAGGCAGGCCAGCCGAACACCGTCGAGGCCAGTACCAGGCCATCCGCGTCGCACATTGGCATTTTAGACGCGATGTTGGCGCAGGCCGCCACCCTGAAATCGCCAAGCGCCGTCCCGATGTCGCGCAGCGCCTCGGCGGCGGCTCGAATGTCGGCAATGGATGTTATCGCCGTTGGATCACGCCTGCTCGAAAGCGGAGCCACCGCGTTTTGCGTTATGTGGCTGTTATTCGCGCAGGCCACTGAAATGTCGCCTGATCTCTCCATGTAGCGCGAATACCACCCCCCCATCTGCCGAACAAGGGAATTAGCCCCGGCCCCGCAGCACCTATTGCTAGTGATAGGTGCTGGCCGCAGCGACATTCTCTCACGGGCACGAACTATCGGAAAATGCAGTCGGCAACGCCATCGGGCAGGATGCATATCGAACGCATCGCTCAAGCGGCGAAATACGTCCGGACTATGGGGAAAATGGCTTGAATTTCGATCTGGGTGAGGAACAGCGGCTGCTGCGGGATATGCTTTCCCGCTTTGGAGCGGACCGTTATGACCCGGCGAAGCGACTGACCTATCTGCGCGAGCCGGACGGGTTCGCCCGCGACAATTGGGCGGCGCTGGCGGAGGCTGGGGTCCTCGCCTTCGCATTGCCCGAAGCAGCGGGCGGCTTTGGTGGCAGCGACAGCGATATCATCATCGCAATGGAGACGCTGGGAAACGTCACTGCCGTGGAACCGATGCTGGCCTGCGTCATCATGGGCATCGGCGCCCTGTGGCAGTCAGGTACGGAAAGCCAGCGTAAGCGAGTGATCCCGGAGCTGGTGGCGGGGCGGCGGTTTGCGGCGCTGGCCGTCTACGAACGCGAAAGCCGTTATCGCAGCGACAACCCGCGTGCCGTCGTGGAACGGCGGGGCGAAAGCTTCGTCCTGTCCGGAACCAAGCAGACCGTGCTCGGCGGCCCCTTCGCGACCGACCTCGTGGTTTCGGCACGTGCGGACGGAAGTGGCGAGACCGGACTGTATCTCGTTGATGCCCGGTCCCCCGGCCTGGCCTTCCATCACTACCGGCTCGCCGACGGCTCGGCGGCCAGCGATATCGACTTCGCCAGCGTCCCCGTCGAGCCGATGGATGGCGGTGCCGACGCCCTTCGATCCGTGCTCAGACAGGCCCGGCTTGCCATTTGCGCGGAACTGGTGGGGTTGATGGCGAGGATGTTCGACGAGACGCTGGAGTATCTGAAAACGCGCGAGCAGTTCGGGAAGCCGCTCGGTTCTTTTCAGGCAATCCAGCATCGCATGGCAGACTGCTACACGAAGCTGGAGCTCAGCCGGTCTCAATTGTACCGCGCCGCGGGCATGAGGGCGAACAACTCCTCCCCCCATTCCTCGGCACACGGGGCCAAGGCCTTTATCGCCCGAAACGCCATTCATATTGGCGAGGAAGCAGTGCAACTGCACGGTGGCATCGGCACGACCGAGGAGTTGCTGGTCGGACAGGCGTTCAAGCGCGTTTTCACCCTTGCCTCGTTGATGGGTGATGTCGATACCGAGATCAGTCGCTACATTGCACTGTCGGGCGCCTCGGACGGACCGATGGCTTCAGGATAGACCGGATGCCAGAAAGCTTCCACAAAGTGGTGAAGGCCGACGAAGTTGTGGAACAGGCTGTGCTCGCCTTCGTCGTCAACCGCTGGCCCGTAATGCTCACGCGCGACGAGGGAACGATCCGGGCGCTCCTCAACCGCTGCAGCCATGCCGCCTCCCCGCTCGCGCCGCAGGGGCGGGTGCGTCGGGGCGCGGTGATGTGCCCCCTGCACGGCGCACGGTTCAAACTCGACACCGGCGAATGCCTTGGCGGTGCAGACTACAAGCCGCTTTTGACCTTCGCATGTCGCGAAGGCGCCGACGGGTGGATCGAGGTGGCGGTTCCCGACGAGGCGCCGGGCGCCGAGCATATCCCGGTTACCCCCCTTAGCTGACCTCATCTCCCGCCTTGCACCACCCGATGCCCCGGCGAAGCAAGTCATAGAAAACCGGAAGATTCCAGGCACAGCGGTCTACGGTCGGCCACCAGTCAAGAAACGGTTGCATATCATAATGCCCCCTGCAGTGGCCGAGCGTGTTGTAAAGCACCGCGCCCTTGCCATGGTTCTTGATGTAAAACACCGGATGACGGTCCTCATCCCATTGATTCTCGTCAAAGCCTGTGGCGTCCCCCGCGAACCGGGTATCGAGCAGGACATGGAGGTCCCCATGCCGCTCCATCAGATACAGCTCGTCGGTGGTCTCGAATGGTTCAATACCCTGCGTCAGCGAATGACCCCGATCCGCCACCTCCACGAGATAGGGCGCGATCGGCGGATGCGCGATGAACTGCGTCCCCAGCGTATCCATCATCAAGGGTGCCCAACGCGGGCTGCCGTAAAGGCCGCTCTCGAAAAGCCGCAGGATCGAGTTGGTCCCGTGGAGCGCGTACCAGCGGCCACCTCCGCGCACCCATTCCCGCAGCGCCTCTTGCGTGGCAAGCGGCGGCACCACATCGCACGTGTAGGTTATCAGGAAATCAGCGGCGAGGATGGCGTCAAGATTTCCATAATCCTCGAACACGCGGGTACGTACCCGCTGATCCTCTGCCAGCAGCTTCAACAACTCCAGCCGCGCGAAGTCCATGTCGTGATAGAGCCCGCCCGCGATCAGCACGCAGTTGATACGCGCGGGATGTTCCTCAACCATTACACACTCCTTCTCCCAGAACGGCACGAGCCGGTCCGATGGTAGCGGTTATAGGGAATCCCTGCACTGTCGTTTCCGTCAGTGAGCGCAGGCCAGGTCGGCTCAGGTTAGAGGATTTGACAGTCCCGCAAATGTCGGCGGCGCTGTAGGACAAGCACATGAAGAGCGGGACGTCAGCACAGATCAGCAGCATCGCCGGGATCATCCGGCGGAACGCGGCCACACGACCAGATGCAATCGCACTCGTGTTCGAGGGACGGGAAACGACCTTCGCGGCCTTCGATCGCAACGCAACAAGGGCCGCGAACGGCCTGATCGCTGCGGGCTGCCAGCCGGGGGACCGGGTCGCGTATCTCGGCAAGAACCGGGACGTCTATTTCGAGTTGTGGATGGGAGCGGTGAAGGCCGGCGCGGTCATGGTTCCGGTAAACTGGCGGCTGGCGCCGCCGGAAGTCGCCTACATCCTTCAGGACGCGGCACCTCGCCTAGTGCTCGCCGATGCGGATTTCCTGGACCGGGTAGGCGGCAGCGGCGCATGTATTCTTACCACCACACCGGTGGAGGGATATCGCGACTTCGCATCCTGGCGGGATGCGCAGGCTGGCGACGATCCCAGGAAAGACGCGGGCTACGACGAGCCGGTACTGCAACTTTACACATCGGGGACGACCGGGCATCCCAAGGGCGCACTGCTGTCTAACCGCAGCCTTCTGGGTTTACGGGCGCAAACACCCGCTGACGAACAACCCGAATGGTTCAGGTGGTCGGAGGAGGACGTCGCACTGGTCGCCATGCCGGTCTTCCACATCAGCGGATCGGGATGGGGTCTCTGGTCTCTCCAGCACGGCGCCAAGGGCGTCGTCGTGCGCGAATTCGATCCGGCACGGGTACTGGACCTGCTGGTGACGTTTCGCATCACCAAGATCATGCTGGTACCCACAGCCTTGCGCATCGTGTGCGACCATCCAGACGCCGCCCGCACCGATTTCAGCTTCCTCAAATATATCTGCTACGGCGGCTCGGCAATTCCGCTGGACCTTTTGAGACAGGCCATCGGCATATTCGGGTGCGGCTTTGCCCAGATGTACGGGATGACCGAAACGGCAGGCACAATCGTGGGCCTTCCGCCAGAGGATCACGACCCCAGCGGCAATCGGCGGATGAGCGGCATCGGCATTCCGCTGCCCGGCGTTTCCGTGCGCGTAGTGGACGGGAATGACCAAGATGTTCCGCAAGGACAGATCGGCGAGATCGTCACCCGCTCCCAGGCCAACATGATCGGTTACTGCAACCGGCCGGAGGCGACCGCAGAAACGCTCGACGCCGATGGCTGGCTGCGCACGGGCGACGCCGGATGGATGGACGAGGACGGCTATCTCTATCTCGCGGACCGTATCAAGGACATGATCATCACGGGCGGCGAAAATGTATATCCGGCCGAGGTCGAGAACGCGCTTTACAGCCATCCTCAGGTCCGCGACGTCGCTGTGATCGGCGTGCCAGATCCCAGGTGGGGCGAGGCGGTAAAGGCGATCGTTGTCCCGCAGGACGATGCGCAGCCCGACCCGGCCGCGCTGATCGCCTGGGCGCGGGAGCGGGTCGCGGCCTACAAGGCGCCCAAGACAGTGGAGTTTCGGGATACCCTGCCGCGCAATCCGTCGGGTAAGATATTACGCCGCTTGCTACGCGAGGAATTCCGCTGACCTCGCCTTTTCGGCAGGTTTCGAGAATTGCCTGCGCGCATAAGCTGCTGGCCTCCGGCACAGACCGCGAGGAGAGGAAATTGAGCAGAAACTATGCCGGGCCGCTGGAGGATCGCATCGCTATCCGCGAACTGATGGAAAGCTATGCCGATGCGGTGAACCGGATCGACCGCGAACTCTGGGCCTCGTTGTGGGTGGAGGACTGCCACTGGGACTTGTCCCATTATCCCGATCTGGGCGTCGTGTCGGGCAAGGACAAGGTGGTGGAAATGTGGGAAGGCGCGATGCCCCATTACCCCCGGCTCAGCTTCGTCGCGATGCCGGGCATGATCCGCGTGGACGGCGATACAGCCGAAGCACGCACCTATTTTTCCGAAGTCTATGAAGAGCCGGGCACCGGCAAGGACAAGCGCGCGCGTGCATCCTACACCGACAGGCTCGTCAAGCGAAACGGAGAGTGGCTTTTCCAGAGCCGCGTCTTCTCAATCATCCATCAAAGCTAGGGTCAGGAGAACGCCAAAATGATCGTCGTCATCGGCCAGATACAAATCGATCCGAAACTCCTGCCCGTGCTGTTCGGACGGCTCAACGACATGAGCGGGCCTTCGCGCGCCGAAGATGGCTGCATTTTCTATCATATGGCAGTCGAAGATGCCGAAAAAGGGCTGATCCTTGCCTGCGAAGGCTGGCGGGACCGGGAAGCGCTGGACAGACATCTATCGCTTCCCGAAGCCCAGAAGCTTCTGGCCGATTTCGAAGGGCAGGTCACGATGGATGTGCAGGTTCACGAGGTCAGCGCGTCGCATAGCCTTTGAGGCCGCGAACACGCCTATTTTGCCGTCATCCCGCCGTCGATGACCAGTTCGGACCCAGTGACGAAACTCGCGGCGGGAGAGCACAGATAGACGATGCCTCCGGCGATTTCTTCCGGCGCCCCCATCCGGCCCAGCGCATGTCCTGCCGATACCACGCTGCGCGCCGACGCCTCATCAGGGAAAAGCCCGGCTTCGACATAGCGGCTATAGATAGCGTCCATCATCGCGGTGTCGATTCCACCCGGATGGACGCTGTTGACCCGTATCGGCAGACCCAGCGCCGCAAATTCTACGGCGGCGCTCTTGCTGAACAGCTTTACCGCACCTTTACTGGCGCAATAGGTCGCCATGTATGGCGCGCCGCGCAGACCGCCAACGGAGGACAGGTTGACAATCGACGACCCGCCCTGCCGGCTCCCCCCGCTGTCCGCAAGAAGAGCCTGCATGGCCCGTGTACCCAGGAAAATGCTTTCGACGTTCACAGCCATGCATCTGCGATATTCCGAGAGACTGGTTTCAGCGATGCTCCCGGTGACGGAGAGGCCTGCATTGTTCACCAGGATATCCAGGCGGCCGTGGTCCGCCCGGACACTGTCGGCGAGCTGCGACCAGGCTTGCTCGTCCGTCACGTCCAGTCGACGATAGTCCGCTGCGCCGGCGATCACCACATCGTCCGCCAGATCGGACGCGATCACCTGCGCCCCCGCCTCGGCCAGCGCCTTGACCGTTGCCGCCCCGATACCCCCGCTCGCGCCGGTGACGAGGGCTACTGCCCCGCCAAGATCGAATGTTCCCATATAACCTGCCCTTTCCTTCTGTCAGCGCGCAGTCCAGCCGCCGTCGACGACCACCTCGCTTCCCGTCATGTAACTGGCGTCGTCGCTGGCCAGGAAAGCGACTACCTTCCCGATCTCGACGGGCTGGGCCAGCCGCTTGACCGGAGTGGCCTGGGCCATAGCGCCGATCAGATCATCGGCCGTTACCGAGCCTTCGCGCGCCGCCCAGCGTTCCATTCCCCTGCGCAGCAAAGGGGTATCGACAAAACCCGGATGAACACTGTTGACGCGAATGGGAACGCCGGCGTCAGCAAACTCGAGCGCGTTCGACTTTGTGAACAGGCGAACCGCGCCCTTTGAAGCGTTATAGGCGGACACTTCGCCCATTCCCACGATGCCCATGATCGAACTGATATTGACGATACTGGAGCCATAGGGGGTCGAGGACCCGCTTTTCGCGAGGAGCGGCTGAAACGTCTTGGTGCCCAGAAACACGCTGTCGAGGTTCAGCGCCAACAGGCGGTGCCAGTCGGACAGCGCGATGTCCTGGACCTTGCCGGTCAGGTCGGCGCCAACATTATTGACCAGTATGTCGAGTCGGCCGAACCGCTGCTCCACCCGTGCGCGCGCATCCACCCACGCGCTTTCTTTCGTCGCATCGAGCGGCACATAGATGCACCCCGGCATTGCGGCGGTTGCCTCCTTCACGGCCTCTGTCTCTTCGCCATCAAGGTCCGTGAGGACAACGGCCGCGCCCTCGCTGGCAAGACAGCCCGCTATCGCCCGCCCGATCCCCCTCAGCGAACCCGAGACCAGCGCCACGCGTCCGTTCAGCCTGCTCACGCCCAATCTCCTATCGCATTCGTCTGCCGCAAACGCCGATTTTCAACCACACCGTTGTCATCGCATTGTTCGGCCCTGGCGTGATTCATATCACCTGCGGCTTTTCACAGGTGATGAACAAAAGCGGAAGGCGCATTCTCGCATGACATTGGGGCAGGCGTTGCCGCCCGAACAGCGTCCAGTGGAGGGGAAAAATGAAAATTATCAGCAGGACCTTGGGTCTGCTTGTTGCAACCAGCTCGGTTGCTCTGTCTGTCGCCATCGCGCAGCCCGCGCGGGCGCAGAACGAAGCACCCGCGGCAACGGAAGGCGGCCTCGCCGACATCGTCGTGACGGCACGCAAACGCTCCGAAAGTGTGCAGGACGTGCCCGTCGCCGTGACAGCGATTTCCGGTGAGATGATCGAGCGCCGCGACCTCACGTCGATCGAAAAGATTGCCGCGCGCACCCCCAACCTCAATGTCGGCCGCGCATCGAATGGCTCTGGAGCGCAGCTTACCCTTCGCGGAATCGGTTCATCCTCAACGTCGATCGGCATCGAGCAGTCGGTGGCGGTGGTCGTCGATGGTGTTTATTACGGCCAGGGCCGCATCATCAACGAGGGCTTTTTCGATCTTGCACGAGTGGAGGTTCTGAAGGGACCGCAGGCACTGTTCTTTGGCAAGAACGCCACCGCGGGCGTCATTTCGGTCACCAGCGCCGATCCGACTTCGACACCTGAGTTCAAGGCCCGGGCGGGCTATGAGATCAAGTCGCAGCAGGCGCAACTGGAGCTGGTGGGCTCCGGTCCTCTGTCGGATACGCTGGGCGTTCGCCTTGCGGTGCGCGGTTCCAAGATGTGGGGCGGCTACTACCGCAACGTTGCCAACCCCGTGACCTATTCGACCTTCGACATCGCGGATGCCTCACTGGAACCCCACGTCGCCGCACCTGCGCCCAGCGAAGCTCCGGGCGAAAAGGAACTGCTGGGCCGTCTGACGATCAAGTGGGAACCGACCGACCGTCTGACGGCGACATTCAAAGCGTCCGGCGACTATAACGAGGTCAACAACAGCAGCTGGAACTATGTTGCGTTTCATTGCCCGACGGGCGTCAGCCAGCTCACCGGCTACGCCTGCGGCGACGGTTTCGTAACGCACCAGAACAATATTCCCGCCGATATCGCGGCGAACTTCCCGTTCTCAAAATCCGACGGGCAACTCTATAACCGCTACAAGTCCTACGCCCTTACCGGCAACATCAACTACGAGATGGACGACGTGACGATCACGTCGGTCACGAATTATCAGTGGAACAACAACCGCTGGGCGTGCGCGTGCGATTTCCAGTCGAGCGCGGCGGGGACCTGGGCCACCGAAAACTCGACCTGGCACGCCTTCTCGTCAGAATTGCGGGCGCTTACCACCTATGACGGTCCGGTGAACCTCATGGTGGGCGGCCTTTATCAGAAGTCGAAGCGCGATTTCGACCAGTTCATCATGTTCGCCAATATCGAGGACAGCACCCAGTCGCCCGCCAACCGTTACCTGGCGACGACCAAGAGGAGCTTCACGGACGGCGAAACGATTGCCGTGTTCGGTCAGGCAACCTGGAAGATCATTCCCACGGTCGAACTCGCGGGCGGCGTGCGGTACACGCACGAGACCAAGGACAGCTTCTTCGCTCAGCCGTACAATAACGCGGGGGTGACGTTCATCTTCCGTCCCCAGAACGACCCGGACGGCCTGGGTGTCGTGGTCGCCGATCAAACTTTCACGAACTGGTCGCCGGAAGCGTCGGTTACCTGGAAGCCTCACCGCGATCTGCTTGTCTACGGCGCTTACAAGACCGCGTACAAGTCTGGCGGATTTTCGAACGGCGGCATCAACTCGAAATTCTCGAGCGATCCCTTCGGCGACCTGACCTTCGACTCGGAACGGGCACAGGGCTTCGAGGCGGGTATCAAGTCGACGCTGCTGGACAACCAGCTTCGCCTGAACCTTGGCCTGTATAGCTATGCGTACAAGGATTTGCAGGTCGACTTCTTCAACTCGCCGATATTCGCATTCCAGACACTGACCGCTGACGCACGCACCAAGGGCGTGGAGTTGGAGTTCGAATACGCGCCGCGGGCACTCGATGGGCTCAATCTTCACGGCGGGCTCAACTACAATCGGGCGCGCTACACCAGCTTCCCGCAGGCACCCTGCTATGCCGGTCAGAGCATCGCCGAGGGATGCAGCATCGTTCTGCCGGGCGGCGCGGTGCGGCAGAACCTGAACGGCCAATCGCTTTCGGTGGCGCCGAAATGGACGGGCACGGTTGGTGCGTCTTACGATGCGCCCATGGGTAACGGCCTGATGATCGGGCTCGGAGCGGATATGCGTTACAGTTCCTCCTACATCGCATCCGGCTTCGGCAACCCGGATTCACGGCAGGACAGCTATGTGACCCTGGATGCCAGCGCCCGTATCGGCAGCGAAGACGGCCGCTGGGAGCTTGCGGTCATCGGCAAGAACCTGACGAACGAGTTCTACGTCACCGGCGTGGTTGATGGGCCGTCGACGGGCGGTGCATCGGGCGGAGTAACGCCGGCACATGCCGACCAGCTCGGCTTCGGCACCCTTCCGCGCACCGTCATGGTTCAGGTCACCACCCGATTCTGACGACTGTCGGCAGCTTCCCGTCACCGGGAAGCTGCCGCCCTTTTGCCAGGCGATGTGAACGAATTCCGTATGGTCGTGGCTTGAGCCGGAAAAGTTCTGAGCAAGAAGAGAGCGAGAGGAATAGTGGTGCTATTTAACGAGCGAGCGACGCGGCTCAGGGCTTTTCCGGCCAAGTCCTTAGGATGGCGCGGTGCGAGCGAACGGCGTCGTCAACCCGTTCATCCGGGGTGGCTGCCCCGCATTTCGCGGATTTCCTCGCCGCTCATCCCGCATCGCGCCACCACGGCTCATGCGGAATTCGTCCACAC
>DASULD010000116.1:0-11355 GCA_036278355.1 Sphingobium sp. | reverse complement strand
GGCATCGCTTTCCTCTTCGCCTGCGGTTCGGCGATGGGGACATACCTGCTGGCCTGGCACAACGTGATCGAAGGGCCGATGGCAGGCTTCGCCATAGTGTTGATCGGCTTCGGCCTGGGTGCGGAAATCGACGTGGTAGCTTATATGGTCGCGCGCTATTTCGGCATCCGCTCCTTCTCGACCATCTACGGAATGACAGTATTCTTCATCGCTTTTTCCAGTGCGGTCGGCGCATCCATGCTGGGCATAGCATTTGACTGGTACGGCAATTACGATGTTGCTCTGCTGGTCATCGCCGCCAGCTTCATGGCGGCGGGCTGCGTTTACCTCATGATGGGTCGCTATCCGCGACAAAGCGACTGAGCGCATGCCGATGCGGGCCGATATGCTGCCGGGAGTCGCCGGTGGCCGACGCATGTCACACATCATATGAGTGATGGAAGTAACATGCTGTGCGTTCCATGTTGTGGACCGCTTGCAATAAGACAAGTTCTTATATTGCATAGGCGAACGGCACGAAGCTGAAACGAATAGCGAGAGGAATGGGCCGGTGCTCAGTTCATTATTCGGGCTGTCGGGCAAGAATGCCCTGGTGGTTGGCGCCGGCAAGGTGCCCCATGCCATTGTGGCCCTGTTCGAGTCATCGGGAGCAGCCGTCACACACGCACAGGAGCCGGAGTTGACGGAGGATGGCGTCAGGGCGCTCTTCGACCAGGTGCCCGGACTCGATATATTGGTGAACGGCGCCATCGTCACCGGCTCTTGGCCGCTGGACGAACTGACGATGGACGAATGGGACCGCGTCCACGCGACCAACGTTCGCGGCACATTCCTGCTGATGCGGCAGGCGGTACGGACGATGCGGGTTCATGGCCGGGGCGGTCGTCTTATCAACCTGTCGACCATCGGGTCGGTCCATCCGGTGCTGCATGGCAATTACGCCTATGGTTCTTCCCGCGCCGGGACGAACGCCCTCACCCGGCAATTCGCGCTGGATTGCGCCGAGGACGGTATCGCCTCGAACGCGATTCTGGTGGGCGCCATCCCCTCGGATCCGTTCCCCGAAGGTTGCCCCATGCCTCCCAAGGGGCCGGGCGCGAGACCGGAACGTTTCCCCATGGGTTATGGCACACCTGAAGATGTGGCTCCGGTAGCGCTGCTTCTGGCATCTGCCGCCGGCCGCTATATCAACGGTCAGATGATCGTTGTCGACGGCGGCTTCCAGATCGCATGAAGGCCGATCGGATGGCCACGCTCTTCGACGGCTTCCATCAGCTGGGCTTTGTCGCCCGCGATCTTGATTCTGAAGCGATCGCAGGCATGGCCCGCCGTTTCTGCCACAGCGACATAAACCTTTGACCGGAGAGCGATCATGATGTCCCAGCAGCAGCTTGCGCCCAAACCCGACCATGTGCCCGACGCTCTCGTCGTCGACTGGGACTTCACCTGTCCACCCGGCGGTGAGGACAATCTGAACGCCGCCTGGAAACAGTTGCACGACGGCCCCGACATCGTGTGGACGCCGCGCAACGGTGGTCACTGGATCGCGACCCGTGCCGCCGACATCGAATATATGCAGAAGAACCACGACCCCTTCTCCATGAAACGGATCGTATTACCCGATGATGGCCAACGCCCACGGCTGCTCCCGATCGAAATGGACCCGCCCGAACATGCCCGCTATCGTTCGATCCTGAACCAGTTCTTCACGCCCCGTGCGATCAAGTCGCTTCAGGAGGAGGCGCGGCTGCTGGCGATCGAACTGATCGACGGGTTCAAGGGCGCGGGTCATTGCGAATTCATCAACGACTTTTCCATGAAGCTGCCCATCACCATCTTCATGAAGATGGTCGACCAGCCCCTGGACGATCTTGAGCAACTGCTGGAATGGACAGAGATGACAGTCCGGCCCAAACAGATCGAGGACCGGACCCGCGCCCATCTCGCCATGAACGACTATATGGTTGGCATTATCGAGGCGCGGCGGACGAAGCCGGGCGATGATCTGCTGAGCGCCGTTGTGTCGGCGCAGGTGGGCGGCGATGCCATCCCGCTGCCCGATCTGCTCAGCATCACCAGCAACCTGATGTTCGGGGGACTGGACACCGTCGCCTCTTCGATGGGTTTCGCCGCCAAGTATCTGGCCGAGAATCCTGCCAAGCGCCGTGAACTGGTCGAACGGCCCGAATTGATCGCCAATGCCGTGGACGAGTTACTGCGCATGTTCGCCCCCTCCTCCACAGCGCGCGTGATCACCCGCGACGTCGAATATGGCGGTGTCAGCTTCAAGGCGAACGACCGCATCTATATCCGCCCGCTGCTGCACGGCATGGACGAGCGCAAGTTTCCAAACCCGATGGAAGCGGACTGGGAGCGGCCGGCGCTGGAGCGCAGCTACGCCACCTTCGGCAATGGCGCGCATCGCTGCCCCGGCGCGACGCTGGCGCGCAGCGAGATGCGCATTTTCCTGGAGGAATGGTTGGCGCGCATCCCCGATTTCGCGCTCGATCCTGCCGAGCGGCCGGTCTTTGGCGCGGGTATGGTGAACGCCGTGCTGCGCCTGCCGCTGGTCTGGGACCCTGCGACCACGCGCTGATCCCATAATATGACAGGAGCTTCTATGTCCGCTTCGGAAGCACTTTCATTTTACGGGCTTGAAGGCAAGACCGCCATCGTCACCGGCGCGGGGTCCGGCATCGGCCGCGCCACCGCTACGCTGTTCACGCAGGTCGGCGCACGGGTGCTGTTCGTTGATATCGTCGAAGGCGCCGTGCGCGAGGCGGCGGAAGCGACCGGCTCACCCTGGGCCGTCTGCGACATATCGGACGAGGCGCAGGTGCTCACGACCTTCAAGAAGGCACAGGCGGAACTGGGCGGCGTCGACGTGCTGGCGAATGTCGCGGCCTATCGGCGCAAGGCGGACACCATGACGATGCCCGCCTCGGAATGGGACATCATGCACGCCGTCACCACGCGCGGCACGTTCCTGATGATGCGCGAAGCGATCAAGATCATGCGCGACCAAGGGCGCGGCGGCTCCATCGTCAACGTGTCATCCGTGAGCGCCGACCATCCTACGATCTTCAACAATTCCCATTATGATTCCGCCAAGGCCGGCGTCGATGCGATGACCCGCGCAGCTGCCGTCGAATTCGCCGAACATAATATTCGCGTCAATTCGATCCGGCCGGGCGGCACGGCGAGCGGCGGCGCGAAGGAGATGGGCGAGAGCCTACCTTTCAAGGGGCCGATGACCCTGCCCGGCCGCATTCCGCTGGGCCGCATATCCCAGCCCATCGAGCAAGCCCGAGCTATACTGTTCCTGGCCAGCGACGCAGCAAGCTACATCACCGGCCATCACCTGACGGTGGACGGCGGCTATCATGTCTCCTGATCCATCGGAACCGCCCGAACGCCGTCAGGCCCGTTCCTGCAACCCGGAAAGGATCGCCAACCCCTCCATTGCCAGCCCCTGGTCAAGTTCCGTGGCCAATCGCGCCTTGATATCCCGTGTGAGAAGGATTCGGGTATAGCGATTGGCGATGGCGGGGCGCGCGGCGATAGTACGGGCGATCTCGCGCGCACGCGGCATCAGCGCGTCGGACGCCAGTACCTCACCAACCAGCCCAAGGGCCAGGGCCTCGGTTGCGCCAATCTCCTGTCCCGTCATCAGGAAATAACGACCACGGTTCGGGCCAAGCAGCATCGGCCAGATGCTCTGCACGCCATCGCCCGGCACCACGCCGGCCAGCGCGTGCGGCTTGTCGGCGAATGCTGCTCCCTCGGCGGCCAGCACGACGTCGGCAAGCAGGGCGATTTCGGCATGGATGAATGCCGGGCCATTGACGGCGGCCACCACCGGAATCTCGATGGCAAGCAGATTGTTGAGCAGCGCCCTGCCCTCACGCAAGATCACGTCCCACGTCGCGCCATTCATCTGCGGCATGTCGCAGTCCATGTCGAATTCGGCGCAGAAAGTGTCGCCCGTCCCGGTGATCAACAGCAGGCGAGCCTCGGGATCCGCCGCGATTTGCGCGAAAGCAATGCCCAACTCCTTGTGCAGTCCGCCCCACAGCGCCCATTTGGCCGGGCCGCCGCGATGATGGATGCGCAGTTCGACGATTCCGTCATCCTGCGTCATCGTGATATTCTCGAACGCCTCGCCCACGCCTCTTCCCCTCGTCCTTTTCCATGCTATCAAGCACTCACTTGATAACTGGCGTCGGCGCCATGGCAAGCAGGAAAGGCGAATGGAAGGATGACGAAGGTCAACGACGCGGTTCAGGACACGCTCGACCGGCTTGTCGCAGAAGGCAAGGAAATCGGTATTCAGGTCTGTGCGTGGCTGGGCGAGGAACAGATTGTCGACTGCTGGGCGGGCCTCGCCGATGCCGCCACGGGCAGGCCCGTCGACGGCGACACGCTGTTCAACGTCTATTCCGTGTCCAAGGCCGTGACCGCCACGGCCCTGCATATCCAGGTCGAACGCGGCCTGATCGACTATGATGCTCCTGTCGCGACCTATTGGCCTGAATTCGCCCAGGCCGGAAAGGGCGGCGTCACCGTCCGCCACGTCCTGTCTCATGTATCGGGCGTGCTGCGCATGCCGCCGGACGTCACGCCCGAACTGATGACCAACTGGGACTGGATGTGCCGCCGCATCGCGGAGATGGAAGGCGTCTATCCCGCCGGAAGCCGTTCCTCCTATCAGTCGATGACCTTCGGCTGGATGGCGGGCGAAGTGGTGCGCCGGACCGATCCGAAACGCCGCCCCTTCGGCCAGTTCATCAAGGAGGAGATAGCGGACCCGCTGGGCGCCGCCGATCTGTGGATGGGCATTGCCGATGCCGTCGAGCCTCGCATTGCGAAGCTGGACGCCGCCGCCGTCTATGTTGCCCCCGACAACAACATGATGCGGGAGGCGCAGCCGCTGATCGTTGACCTGATGCCCGATCCGTTCGAACGGCCCTATGTGCGCCGCGCCTGCATTCCGGCCGTCGGTGGCATCTTCAGTGCGCGGAGCAATGCCCGTTTCTGGGCTATGCTGGCCAATGGCGGGCAATTCAACGGCGTCCGCCTGTTGTCCGAGGAGCGTGTCGCCAGTTTCGCCGCGCCGCGCCCGCATTTCGAGGATGCCGACCCTGTCTTCTTCGGCATGGTCGTGCCAATCGCCTGGTCAGGTTTCTGGTTGGGCGGTGCGGAGAACCCGCCCGTCTCGGCTCCTCGCAACATGCGTGCGCTCTGCCATCCCGGCATGGGCGGCAATATCGGCTGGGCCGATCCCGACCTGAAACTGGCCGTCGGCATCTGCCACAACCGCATGTTCGACACGATCGATATAACCGAAGACAGTCGTACCATCATTGGCGATGTTATCCGGGCGGCCCTGTGATGACCTATGATTATATTATCGTTGGCGGCGGCTCCGCCGGCTGCGTGCTGGCTGACCGTCTGTCGGAAAACCCGGCGAACAGCGTGCTGCTGCTGGAAGCGGGCCCCGAAGACCGGAACCTCTTCATCCATATGCCCAGGGGCGCCGCGAAGCTCTACACCGACCCAAGGCATGTCTGGTATTTCCAGACCGAAGGACATGACAGCGTTCCGGCGGAAACCTGGATACGCGGCAAGATGCTGGGAGGATCCTCTTCCATCAACGGCATGATGTATTTTCGAGGCCAGCCCGAAGACTATGACGGGTGGGAAGCACTGGGCGCGAAAGGTTGGGGATGGAACCGGATCGGTGCTGCCTTCCGGGCGATGGAGGGGCATGAACTGGGCGGCGACGACGTGCGCGGCGGCGAAGGGCCGCTACGCATCTCTCTGGAACAAATGCGCGATCCCTTGACCGAAGCCTTTATCGCCGCGGGCGAGCAGATGGGCGTACCACGGGTTGCCGATCTCAATCGCTCCGGTCGTGCCGGTGTAGGCTACACGCCACGCACCATCTGGAAGGGAAAGCGGCAGAGCGCGGCCCAGACGTTCCTCAAGCGGGCGCGCGGCCGGGCCAATCTGCGGATCATCACTGGCGCGTTCGTGGACAAGGTGCGGTTCACCGGCCGGCGTGCAACCGGCGTTCGCGCAAATGTGAACGGGATTGTCCAGGATTTCGCCAGCGGGCGGGAGATCATCATCAGCGCGGGCGCGCTTATGTCGCCGCAAATCCTTCAGCGCTCAGGCATCGGCGCTGCGGCACTGCTGCGCGGGCTTGGCATCCCGGTTGTCGCCGATAGCCCGGGCGTCGGCGAACATATGCTGGAGCATCGGCTGCTTTCGATAGTCTATGACCTTGCCGTTCCACACAGCCACAACAAGGAACTGGCCGGCCTGAAGCTCGTCGGTAACGTACTGCGTTATTATCTCACGCGCACCGGGCCGATGGCGGCGGGCTATGGCAATGTCGGCGCCTTTGCGACCGTGCTGCCGGAATCGGAAACGCCCGACGTAGAAATATTGCTGTCGCCCGCCGTCGCTGCACCCGACGCCAGAGGCAATATGGTCGCGGATGCGGCGCACAGTGTCACCCTGTTCGGCTATCCCCTGCGCTCGCGCAGCGAGGGATCGGTCAGGATCACGGCGGCCGACCCGATGGCTCCGGCCAAGATCCGGGCAGGTTATCTGACCGATCCTTATGATTGCGCCGTCACGGTCGCGATGCACCGCTATCTGCGCGAATGGATGTCCCGCCCCGCCATCGCGCCGATGATCGCGGGCGAGCGCGAACCGACCCGGTCACTCCAGACCGACGACGAAATCCTCTCCGCTTTCCGTCAGATGGGCCAGGCCGGCTATCATGCCTGCGGAACCTGCCGCATGGGCGATTTCGACGATGCGGTGCTGGACGATAAACTGCGCGTCAAAGGCGTTGACGGCCTGGTCGTCATGGATGGATCGATCATGCCCGCGATGGTATCGGCCAATACCAACGGTCCGATCATGGCGTCGGCGTGGAACGCCGCCGATATTATCCTGGAGGGGCGCAATCGCTAGAATACTGACAGACGAAGCAGTCTCCGCCGAAGATGGCGGGCGTGTTCGGCGACGGCGGCGCACGCGCGAGGACGTGGTGCAGCGAATCTGCGATGCCGCGCGGCAGCTGTTCGCCGAACGCGGCTATGGCGGCACCGCGACGCGGGAAATCGCCCGTCTGGCCGATGTCAGCGAGACGTTGCTGTTCCGCTATTACGGCGACAAGGCGGGACTGTTCAATGAAGTAGTCATCGCGCCGTTCCACGCGCTGATGACGGACTTCGTCGAGCTGCATCCCGATCCCACCGCCCCATACCCCAAACAGGCGGAAACGCGCCGTTTCACCCGACAGGTCTATGAGTTGTTCGAAGGGAATGAGGAGATGTTCCGCGCCCTTCTTGCAGGACCACCAACCAGCGGCGAGGATGCGCCGCCGGGCTTGCGCGGGCTTGCTCCCTTCTTCGAACAGTCGGTCGACCAGGTCCGGAAACGCTATGCGCTGGCCGGGATCGATCCGCCCTTCGACCTTGGCATCGGCGTTCGTCTCGGCTTCGGCATGATCGCCGCCAGCGTGATCTTGCGTGACGCGCTCTTTCCTGATCCGCCGGGCCGCGAAGCCGTGCTGGACGTGCTGGAGCAACTGATCGCGCAATCGCTGGTGGGACCGCCGCTCGATTGACAGCGGAAGCCGGTATACTTATGTAGCATATACTGCATAGGAGCGATGCCAGTCATGGAAACCACTGTCCGAATTCAGGAATATGACGATCCGAACTACGATCCGTTCAGTTCGGACGACAGCAATTTCGGAGATATGCTCGATCCCTATCCGCTGATCGCGCAATGGCGGGCCCAGGCTCCGGTGTTGGAGGGCGATTACCGCCCCAAGATGGGCCTGCAGTCCGCCACCTATCCGGATCGCAAGATGTTCACCATTGTCGGTTCCGACGAGATATTGACGGTTCTCACCGACACCGAGCGCTTTTCCAATCACGGCTACAAGTTCAACATCGGCGAAACGTTCGGCCAGGGCAGCATCAGCGTCATGGACAATCCCGAGCATGGCCGCTGGCGCAAAATCTTCCAGAAGATCTTTCTGCCTCAATATGTGAAATTATGGGGCGAAACCATTGTCGATCCCGTTGTTCACAAGCTGATGGACAAGTTTGTCGGCACCGGACGCGCAGACCTTGTTGAACAGTTCACCCTGCTTTACCCGTTCGAGGTGATCTATCGGCAGCTTGATCTGCCGGCGTCGGACGTGCGGACCTTCCAGCGCCTGGCCATCGGCCAGACCGATTACATGCACATCGACAAGGCGCAGGAGGCGTCGCGCAAGCTGGGCGAATATTTCACCGCCCTGGTCGAGGAACGGCGGCGCAATCCCGGTAATGATCTCGTCAGCCTGCTCGCCAATACCGAAGTGGATGGCGATTATCTGCCCCCCCTGGTGCTGATTTCCTTCCTGCGGCAGCTGATGAACGCAGCGGGCGACACCACCTATCGCGGCACCAGCGTACTGTTCACTGCGCTGCTGGAACAGCCCGACCAGCTCGACGCGATCCGGGCGGACCGCAACCTCATTCCCGCCGCGATCGAGGAAGCGCTGCGCTGGGACGGTCCCGTGACCGTGCAACTGCGCATGGCGAAGCAGGACGTGGTCCTCGGCGGCGTGGAAATCCCGGCGGGATCGTTGCTCGACGTGGTTGCCGGCGCGGCCAACCGCGACCCGGCGATATTCACCGATCCGGATCGGTTCGACATTTTCCGCGAACGCAAAGCCCATTTCTCCTTCTCGCGCGGGCCGCATATATGCGTGGGACAGCATCTCGCGCGCGTGGAGATGACCCGCGCGCTCCATGCCATGCTCGACAATCTACCCAATCTGCGCTTCGATCCCGACAAGCCGCGGCCGGAAATACGCGGCACGATGATGCGGGTGCCCAAGCATCTCCATGTTCGCTTCGGCGACTGAACTTCTTCCAAAAAGGATCATATGCCAAATCTGATCGTAACGACCCGCGATGGCGCGGAACGGGAAATTGCCGCCGATGCGGGGCTTTCCCTGATGGAGGCGATCCGGGATGCCGGCGTGGACGAAATGCTGGCGCTGTGCGGCGGCTGCTGTTCCTGCGCCACCTGCCATGTGAAGGTCGATCCCGCCTTTGTGGGCCTCTTGCCGCCCATTAGCGAGGATGAGAGCGATCTTCTCGACAGTTCGGAACATCGCGATGAATATTCGCGGCTGTCGTGCCAGATTCCGCTCACCACCGAACTGGATGGCCTGCGGGTTGTGATAGCGCCGGAGGATTAGAAGAGCGGCGGACGGTAAAAAAGAACGCGCTTCATCGCATGTGTGAAATCCTGATCAACCGAAGGGCATGTTCTTGCTCCGCTCGTCCGCTGGGCCGAAACAGTTTCAGAGAGGACCAATATGAGCGCTGACGTGACAACCATCCCCGAAATCGAACTGGCCCCGCGCCCAGACCATGTGCCGGCCGATCTGGTGCGCGATTTCAACATATACGATGTCCCTGGTTCAGCCGAGGACGTACAGGCCGCCTACGCAGCGGTACAGCAGGCAAATCCGGATATTTTCTGGACGCCCCACAATGGCGGCCACTGGGTTGCGACGCGGGGCGACGACATCATCGCTATGCAGCGCGACTATCATCATTTTTCGCACAAGCATATCGTCCTGCCTCCCATGCCGGAGGGCGCGCCACGTCAGATTCCGCTGGAGATGGACCCGCCCGAACATGCCCGATATCGCCGTCCTCTGATGCAGTCTTTGATGCCCGCGGTTGTTTCAGAACTGGAAAGCAAGGTGCGCGGTGTGGCGGTGGAGGCGATAGAGCGCGTCCTGCCGGAGGGCGAATGCGAATTCATCGAGGATTTCGCCAAAGTTCTACCAATCCACGTTTTCCTGGAACTGGTCGATCTGCCATTATCCGACAAGCATCAGCTTTTGCCGATCGCGGAACGTTCGGTACGCGGCCACACGGCCGAGATCAGGCTGCAGGCGCAGCAGGAAATGGGCGGATATCTGCTGGACAAGATTCGCGCCCGCCGCGACAATCCGGGTAGCGATCTGCTCAGCAAGCTGGTCAACGTCAATGTGGATGGCGGGCGGATTTCCGAGGATGAGGCCGTCAGTTATGCGACATTGGTGTTGTTTGGCGGACTGGATACCGTGGCCGGCATGATCGGTTTCATTGCGCGTTTCCTTGCGATGAATCCGGGCCACCGCCAGCAATTGGTCCAGAGGCTGGATGACGAGGATTTCGTCAAACACGCGATAGAAGAGATGATCCGCCGACACGGCCTTGCCAATACGTGCCGCGTGATCGCCGAGAACTTTGATTATAAAGGCGTGCAGTTCCGCGCCGGGGATCGCATATTGCCGGCCAATCTCTGGGTCGGAACGGATGACCGCATCAACGAAAATCCGCTGGCCGTCGATTTCAACCGGAAAAATCCGGTGCATGCTGCGTTCGGAAATGGCGCCCATGCCTGCCCCGGAGCGGCGCTGGCGCGGCGGGAAATCCGCATTTTCCTCCAGGAATGGCTAAGCCGCGTGCCGGACTTCCGGATCAAGCCGGGAACGAAGCCGGTGCTGGCGACGGGTATGGTCAACGGCGTACTGCGCCTCGATCTGTGCTGGCCCTGAGCTACCGTTGATCGCTGCCACACCGGCTTGGAAGACGCGGCAAATCAAAAGCATGGAGCCAGATTTCGGGCCAAAGGGATCGGACCGGAATCTGGCTCCTGACATTCTATAAAAGAACGGGTCAGATCACGCCCTGACGGCGCGCGGCTTTAGCAACTGCGGTGAATTCATCATAGACAGTCAGTGGTTCATGGACGATCGCGCCGTCCGTGATGTTGTCCCAATGCGCCGCAATGTCCTCCACGCTGGGAGGATTTGGTCCCATGGGCGCAACCCAACCCTCCGCGGCGCAGATGCGCACCTTGGCGTAGCGGCCGCTGTTCTGGCTGTAGATGCCGTGGGTAGAGGTGCATGCCTCGCTCACCAGATAGACGGCGAGCGGCGTGTTGAAGGGCACTTTGATGCGGCCCTGGCTGGCGGCATAGTCGGCGCTCTGCACTGCCTGCGCGAAGGCGGGGATTTCCATAAAGCCCGCGTCCATCTCCGCCGCAAGCCGCGACTGGGCGGTCGGCAACAGCAGGTTCGACGTGATGCCATAAGCCGAGCCTTCGATCGCGACGATATGGCTGAGGCCCATGAGGCCGCCCTTGGCCGCGGCATAATTGGCCTGCCAGGCATGGCCGAACATGGCGGAGGCGGAGCCGGTGAAGAGAAAGCGGCCATAGCCATTCTGCCGCATCGCCCGATAGGCTGGCTGCGCGACATAGAAGGCGCCCTTC
>DASULD010000115.1:0-23133 GCA_036278355.1 Sphingobium sp. | reverse complement strand
GAACGCGCATACGGCAAGCGCCTCCAGCACCATCAGCGTGGCGAGGACTTTCGTCACGACGGCGAGCCAGTCGCCGCCGTCCCACGGGCCGATGGCCGCATAGATGAGCACTCCCGAAGCCAGCTCGATCAGCCCAAGGGTGATCTGCAGGGCAGGGCTTGTTTCAAGCTCGCCCATCATGCGGCGCCACATGCCCGGCTTGCGCAGTTCGCCCACGGCGCTGGCAATGGCGAACAGCCCCAGGAATAATGCTGACCACGCGGCGGGGATGCTGGGTGATTCCATCACGGCGTTCCTCCTTCCCGGGGGGGGGGAGGAGGGTCGCGGAGCCGGCATGACCCGCGCAACCGTTCCCTCCCTCCGCCCG
The DNA here is from genome assembly GCA_036278355.1 of Sphingobium sp. Taxonomy (GTDB): domain Bacteria; phylum Pseudomonadota; class Alphaproteobacteria; order Sphingomonadales; family Sphingomonadaceae; genus Sphingobium. The sequence goes on along the minus strand of DASULD010000115.1, from coordinate 22,766 downwards.
CGTTAACGGGTTCAGGTTCAGCGGGTCGTGGGGCGCTACGCCCACCTCTCAGCCCTTTGTTCGCCCGCCTCGACTATCGGGGCGGGAGCAGGCTCCCCGGGGAAGGCGGCAGGATAGGGATTTATGTCCGGCGCGTCCAGAAGAATGGAGCAGGCGGGCAATGAGTGGAAAGGGCGTCAGGGCAGCGGCACCGGCCTCTCAATCAGTCTTCATCAAACAATGCCGCCAGTTGCTCCACGATTGCGCCACCGAGTTGCTCGGCATCCATGATGGTAACCGCCCGGCGGTAATAACGGGTGACGTCATGGCCGATACCGATGGCGATAAGCTGCACCGGCGACCGGTTCTCTATCCAATCGATCACCTGACGCAGATGCCGTTCCAGATAGACGCCGCTGTTCACCGACAATGTTGAATCGTCGACGGGCGCCCCGTCGGAGATCACCATCAATATGCGCCGGTCCTCCTGCCGCCCGATCAGGCGATTATGCGCCCACAGCAAAGCCTCGCCGTCGATATTTTCCTTCAGCAGACCTTCGCGCATCATGAGGCCAAGCGAGGCGCGCGCGCGGCGCCACGGCTCGTCCGCCTTCTTGTAGATAATATGGCGCAGGTCGTTGAGCCGACCCGGCATCGGGGGACGCCCGGCGGCGAGCCAATCCTCGCGCGACTGTCCGCCCTTCCAGGCACGGGTGGTAAAGCCCAGTATCTCCGTCTTGACGCCGCAACGCTCAAGCGTGCGGGCCAGAATGTCGGCGCTGATGGCGGCAATGCTGATGGGGCGGCCACGCATGGAGCCGCTGTTGTCGATCAGCAGCGTGACGACGGTATCGCGAAACTCAGTGTCCCGTTCGATCTTGTAGCTGAGCGAATGGGTGGGGTCGATGACGATACGCGCCAGGCGTGCGGAATCGAGCAGGCCTTCCTCCTGATCGAAATCCCAGCTGCGGGCCTGTTGCGCCATCAGCCTGCGCTGGAGCCGGTTGGCGAGCTTGGTGACGGCACCGTGCAGGCTTGCCATCTGCTGATCCAGAAAGCCGCGCAGGCGGACGAGTTCATCCGCGTCGCACAGCTCCGCAGCGGACGTCACCTCGTCATGCTGATTCGTGAAGGCCCTGTAGTCGAAGTTCGGGGGCAGGTCATTCATCGGCCGGTTCGGGCGGACCGGCATCATGCTTTCCTCGCCCATCCCGTCGGCGTCCTCGTCGCTCATAGAGTCGATGTCGTCGCGATATGCGGCTTCGCCTTCCTCGCCGTCGCCTTCGGGCATCTCTCCCCGGGCGTCGACGCTGGCGTCGCTGTCGGCCGACTGATCGTCGCCCTGATCGCCCTCTTCCTGTTCCTGCTCGGCGGACTCCTCGTCCTCCTGCCCCCGGTCGTCGTCCGGTTCCTGCGGGGCATCGCTTTCCACGAGCGCCAGATGTTCGAGCAGGCTGTTGGTAAGATGCTGGAATGCGCGCTGATCGTCGAGTGCGAGCGGCAGCGCGTCCAGGTCCCTGCCGGCGTTCTGTTCTATCCAGTCGCGGACCAGATCAACCCCGCCGCGAGCCGCCTCGGGCACCGGTTGACCGGTCAGCCGTTCCCGCACCATCAGCTCGACCGCCGTAGAGAGGGGAACCTCCTCTGCCGTGCGGGCCCGGCCAATCGGGTCGGATTTGAGGCGCAGGTCGAGCGCCGCGGCAAGATTGTCGCTCACGCCCGCCATCGATCGCGCGCCGATCGCCTCCACGCGGGCCTGTTCGGCTGCGTCGAACACCGCGCGCGCGATCGGTTCGATGGGCGCCCCCTTAGTGTGGAGCGCTATGCTGTGATGGCGCAGCTTCAAGGCGCTGGCATCGGCGAAGCCGCGGGCAAGGGCGACCTGATCGGCCGGCAGCGTGCGGCTTGGCCCCGGCACCTTGACCGTCTTTCCCGCCATGTGCGGCGCATCGGCCGTGAATGAGACGTCCACCGCCGGATCGCGCGCCATGGCACGCGCGGCGCCGGACAGCACGGCCTTGAAGGCATCAAGAGGAGAACGTTGGGTCACTGGCTTTCGTCCAGCGCCGTGTGGCGCCAATATAAAACAGGATGCTGTCTCGAACCAGCCTTCAACCGACCTTCCCCACCACGCTTTCCGGCAGGTCCTTGCCAAACACGCGCTGATAATATTCGGCGACTAACGCACGTTCCGCCTCGTCGCACTTGTTGAGGAACGACAACCGGAATGCGAACCCGACATCCTTGAAGATGAGCGCGTTTTGCGCCCAGCTTATCACCGTGCGCGGGCTCATCACCGTCGAAATGTCGCCGTTGACGAACCCCTGCCGCGACAGCTCGGCAACCTTGATCATGTTCTCGACCTCCTTGCGGCCGCCGGCATGATCATATTCGCCCGACTTGGCGAGCACGATCTGTGCCTCCACCTCGGCCGCCAGATAATTGAGCGTGACGACGAGGTTCCAGCGGTCCATCTGGCCCTGGTTGATCTGCTGCGTACCGTGATAGAGGCCGGTGGTGTCGCCCAGGCCAACGGTATTCGATGTCGCGAACAGGCGGAACCAGTGATTGGGATGGATGACCCGGTTCTGGTCGAGCAGCGTCATCTTGCCTTCGGCCTCAAGCACGCGCTGGATCACGAACATCACATCCGGCCGTCCGGCATCATATTCATCGAACACAAGGGCTACGGGGTGCTGCATCGCCCAGGGGAGCAGGCCTTCGCGGAATTCCGTGACCTGCTGCCCGTCCTTCAGCACGATGGCGTCGCGGCCGATCATGTCGATACGGCTGATATGCGCGTCCAGGTTGATGCGGATGCATGGCCAGTTCAGGCGCGCCGCGACCTGCTCGATATGGGTCGATTTTCCTGTGCCGTGGTAGCCCTGCACCATCACGCGCCGATTGAACGCAAAGCCTGCGAGGATCGCCAGCGTCGTATCCGGATCGAACACATAGGCGGGGTCTAGGTCGGGCACGCGCTCATCGGCCTCCGAGAACGCTGGAACGACCATGTCTGTGTCGATGCCGAATGCCTCCCGCACCTTCACCTCGCGGTCGGGCGCGTCCATCAGCGTGTCGCTGCGCATATCGGGGTTGGTGTTGGGTATGTCGGTCATGGTCGGGCCTTCGGTAATTTCTGTCGTCCGTTCGCGTTGAGCGGAGGGTTGTGCCTGTCGGGGCCGGTGTCGGGCGAGCAGCCCGACCGGAAAGGCGCGGACTCAGGCGAAAGCCGGAGCCTTGCGTAGGTGCGTATAGGCGGCGATCACTTCCTGCAACGCATTTTCGTGGCCGCGATCACCGCCGTTCCGGTCGGGATGATAACGGCGGACCAGTGCCGCGTAACGATTGCGCAGGTCCTTTCGGTCGGCATCGAGCGGCAGGTCGAGCGTCCGCATCGCCTTGCGATCCTCGGCGGAGAGCAGTTTTCCATCCTGCCGCAACCCGTGCTCGGTACGCATCTCCCCCGTCCGCTTGCGAAAGCCCGCGCCGATCGCGTCGAGAGGATCCGAAAAGTCCGCCCAACGCGGCGGCGGCGAAGCGGCATTGGACGAAAAGGCTCTCGTCTCCCGTTCCCAACCCGCATAAGGCCGCTGCGAGGCGGAAATCTCTTCAGCGCTCATGCCCGTAAAGAAGTTATACCCCGCGTTGAATTCGCGCACGTGGTCCAGGCACAGCCAGCGCCATTGTGGCGGGCCGTCCCACTGGCGCGACGCGTCGTACAGCGGCGGTGCGCGAAACTCGCCGGACGCGGCGCAGCCTTCAACGGCGCATTTGCGGCCATCAGCCTCGACCCGGCCATGGAACCGGGTGCGGCGGTCGCGGTTTTCGAATGCGGACGCCAAATCGGGAATATCCTCATGCAACCAAAACGCTTATATAGATGACATGGACACCCGAACGAAAGGCCCCGTCGCAACGGAAATCGAGGCTCGTCTCCGCCTCGCGCTCAATCCGTCGCATCTGATCGTCGTCGATGACAGTGACCGGCATCTAGGTCACGCCGGACATTCGGGGACGGGCGAAAGCCACTTTACGGTAGAACTGGTATCGACCGCCTTCATCGGCCGCAGCCGGGTAGAGCGGCAGCGGATGGTGAACGAGGCACTGAAGGACCTGCTCGCCGCGCGGGTCCACGCGCTGGGCATCCGGGCGCTTGCGCCCGGGGAGGAAGCATAACCCGCTGTCAGCCCGTGCCCGATCACCTCGCATCTTCCGCAAATCCCTGCTTTGCCAGCTGTAGATATTTCTACTTTGCCGCCGTTGCGGTAGAGTCGTAGGGCAGAATATTAAATAGCCCGGCAACGGGTAGTTACAGGACAGAGAACAGATGGCCAGTGTCGCCGAAATAGTCACGACCAACAATACTCCCGACAGCAGTCTTTCCGATTCGGTAGTCGTTCGATTTGCGGGTGACTCCGGAGACGGCATGCAGCTTACCGGCGGGCAATTCACGCTGTCGACGGCATTGGCCGGAAACGATCTCGCGACCTTTCCCGATTTCCCGGCGGAAATTCGTGCGCCGCAGGGCACGCTGTTTGGCGTGTCGGCATTCCAGATCAATTTCGGTTCCTCCGACATCACGACGGCTGGCGATCAGCCCGATGTGCTGATCGCGATGAACCCTGCCGCGCTCAAGACCAATGTGAAGGATCTGAAGCCCGGTGGCCTGATCATCGCGGACACAGGTGAATTCACAGATCGGAACCTGGCCAAGGCGAAATACGAGTCCAACCCGCTGGAGGACGGCAGTCTTTCCCGGTGGCAGGTGGTGGCGTTCGACATATCGCAGCGGACGCTCGACAGTGTGAAGCCGTTCGGCCTCGGCAACAAGGAGGCCCTGCGCTGCAAGAACATGTGGACGCTCGGCCTCGCGCTGTGGATGTTCGACCGCGACCGGCAGGCCATCATCGACTGGCTGCGCGTCAAGTTCGCGCGCGCGCCGGAACTGGCGGATGCGAACATCGCCGCCCTGAACGCCGGCCACTCATATGGCGAGACGGCGGAGATCAGCGGCACCGGTCTTGGAATGCGTCAGCTTTCCGTTCCCGCCGCGCCTCAGCCAGAAGGGCTTTACCGGACCATCACCGGCGCCGATGCGATCGCATACGGGCTTGTGGCGGGCGCCCAGCTTGCCGGCCTCAAGATGTTCTACGGCGGCTATCCCATCACGCCCGCGAGTGCGGTGCTGCATACCCTTTCCCGCCTCAAGGAATTCGGCATCACGACGTTTCAGGCCGAGGACGAGATCGCGGCGATCACCTCGGCCATCGGAGCATCTTATGCGGGATCGCTGGGCGTCACCTGCTCGGCCGGACCCGGCATTGCGTTGAAGGGCGAGGCGATGGGCCTTGCGATCATGACCGAACTGCCGCTGGTCATCGTCAACGTCCAGCGCGGCGGCCCGTCCACCGGCCTTCCGACCAAGACCGAACAATCGGACCTCTACCAGGCGGTCTATGGCCGCAACGGCGACGCCCCGCTGCCGGTGATAGCCGCCTGTTCCCCCGCCGATGCCTTCGAATGCGCCATAGAGGCCTGCCGCATCGCCACGCAGTATATGACGCCGGTGATGCTGTTGTCGGACGGCTATATCGGCAATGCTGCCGAGCCGTGGAAGGTTCCCGACGTATCGAGCCTGGAGCCATTTCCTGTCGAGTTCCTGACCGCCGCGCAGGAGGGCGGGCTTCAGCCTTATGCGCGTAACGAGCGCCTCGCGCGGCCGTGGATCAAGCCGGGCACGCCGGGCCTGACGCATCGCATCGGCGGTATTGAGAAGCAGTTGAACACCGGCCATATCAACTACGAAGCCGCGAACCACCAGGCGATGACGGAAATCCGCCGCGACAAGGTGCAGGCCGTCGCCGACAGCATTCCCGATCAGACGGTGTCGCAGGGACAGGCGGGCGGCAAGCTCGCGGTCGTAGGCTGGGGTTCGACCTTCGGGCCAATTCATCAGGCCGTGCGGCGCGCGCGGAACAAGGGGCTGGATGTCAGCCACATCCATATCCGTCACGTCTGGCCGCTGCCGAAAAATCTGGGCGACCTGCTCAAAAGCTTTGAAAAGGTGCTGGTGCCTGAGATGAACACCGGACAGTTGAAGACGGTTCTGCGCGACCAGTATCTGGTCGATGCGCGGCCGCTCAACAAGGTGTCGGGCCAGCCCTTCCGCATCGCCGAGATCGAGGCGGCTATTGAGGAAATAGTGAAATAAGTCCGTCGCCCCGGCGCGCGGGGGTCCTTGCCACAGGGGATGCCGACCTTCACCGGCATGACGCGAGAGGAAGAACATCATGAACGACATGACACCAGTGCAGAAGATGACTCCCAAGGATTGGGAAACGGATCAGGAGGTTCGCTGGTGCCCGGGTTGCGGCGACTACGCGATTTTGAAGGCGGTGCAGCGCACCCTGCCCGAGATTGGCGCCCGCCCCGAAAACACGGTGTTCGTGTCTGGCATCGGCTGCTCGTCGCGCTTCCCTTATTATATCGAAAGCTATGGCTTCCATACCGTGCATGGCCGCGCCCCGGCGGTCGCGACAGGCGTGAAGCTGGCCAATCCGGAACTCGACGTGTGGGTCATCACCGGCGATGGCGATGCGCTGTCGATCGGGGGCAATCACACGATGCACATTTTGCGCCGTAATCTGGACTGCCAGATCCTGCTGTTCAACAATGAGATCTACGGCCTCACCAAGGGACAGTATTCGCCGACCAGCCGGGAGGGCACGCGGAGCCCCTCCACACCGTACGGGTCGGTCGATCGCCCCGCCAGGCCCGCCGCCTTTGCGCTGGGTTCGGGCGCGCGCTTCGTGGCGCGCGGGTTCGACGTCAGCAAGAACCTGCCCGACGTGCTGAAGGCCGCATACAATCACAAGGGCGCGGCCTTCGTTGAGATCTTCCAGAACTGTATCGTCTACAACAAGGACGTGTTCAACGATTTCGCCGCACCCAAGGGGGTGGAGGACCGGCAGCTGTGGCTGGAGGAAGGCAAGCCGATGCTGTTCGCCAAGGGGAGCAGGGGAATCACGCTCGATCGCGAGCATCTCTGTCTGAAGGTGGTGGACGTGGTGGACGGCGACTGGGAGGGCGCGGGCGTGATTGTTCATGACGTCACCAACCGTTCGGTCGCGCATATGCTGGTCGAAATGCCCTTTGGAGAGTTTCCGATGGCGCTCGGCGTGCTCTATGACGATCCGCGCCCGGCCTTCGAGGAGGCGGTGATAGCGCAGAACGAGACCGCATCCGCCGGTAAGCAGGCAGATCTGCAGAAGCTGCTTTCGGCCGGGCAGACCTGGACCGTCAAACCGCACGCCTGATTGGGCGGAGCGTTCCTCGAAGACCTTTGCGGCGCTATCGAACAACAGCGAAAGCTGTTAGTTTGAATGCGCCGTAAACACAAAGGAGGACCGCATGGAACTCAGGGACAACACCGATCATATCGCTATCCTGTCGTTGATGATTGTCGGCGTACTGACCAAGCGGCTCAACGAGCTTGGTCATCTTGATGAAGCCACCGCAGCCAAGCTCCACAAGCTGGTGCGCGGTGTCCGTCTCCACGCGCAAAGTGCCGGTATTTCCGATCTGGAGATCCTGTTCGATAATATCGACAACGCCCTGGACCAGACGGTAGGCTGAATCCGGCCTGCGGCGGACCCGCGTGGCGAGCCTTTCGCTTCTGTGGTTCCGCAGGGACCTGCGCCTCACCGATCAGGCCGCAGTGCGTGCGGCCGTCGGTGAGGGTCCGGTGCTTCCGGTTTATGTCCTCGATGACGAGACGCCGCGCCATCGACATATGGGGTCGGCGAGTCGCTGGTGGCTGCACCATAGCCTCGCCAGTCTCGATGCGTCCTTGCGCGCAAGAGGGTCCCGCCTCATCCTGCGCCGGGGCAACAGCGCCGAAGTCCTGGCACAACTGGCGGCTGAGACCGGGGCGTCGCGCGTCCATGCACTTCACCATTATGAACCCTGGTGGCGTAACGGGGAGCGGGAGCTTGCCCGCACACTCGACCTCGTGCTGCACAACGGCAACTTCCTGCTGCCACCGGGCGCGCTCACCACGGGGAACGGCCAGCCCTATCGCATCTACACGCCGTTCATGAGGGCGCTGTGGCAGCACATGCCTCCGCCCGCACCGCGTCCGGCGCCGGAAGTCCTGCCCGCACCGGCCTGCTGGCCAGAAAGCGAGATGCTCGCGCAGTGGCGCCTGACCCCCCACAGCCCCGATTGGGCCGCCGCTTTTCGGCAGGAGTGGACCCCGGGCGAGGATGGTGCCCACGCGCGCCTCCGGGCCTTTACCCCGTGCGCAGATGCGTATGACGTGAACCGCGATCTGCCGTCGGCGGAAGGCTCGTCACGGCTGTCGCCGCACCTCCATTTCGGGGAAGTGTCCCCCGCGACGGTCTGGCACGGTATCGGCGAAGCGGAAGCGGCCGCGACTTTCCTCAGGGAACTGATCTGGCGCGACTACGCGCAGAATATCATTCTCGCCTTTCCCGATTATGGCCGGCGCAATGCAAAGGCGGAATTCGACGCCATGCCGTGGCGCACCGGGAGCGGTGGGCAGGCCGACCTCGCCGCCTGGAAGGAGGGACGCACGGGCTATCCGATTGTCGATGCGGGAATGCGACAGCTCTGGGCGACCGGATGGATGCACAACAGGGTGCGGATGATCGCCGCCAGCTTTCTCGTCAAGCACCTGCTGATCGACTGGCGGGCGGGCGAGCAATGGTTCTGGGACACCCTGGTCGATGCCGATTACGCCAACAATGCGGTCAACTGGCAATGGGTCGCGGGCACGGGGGCCGACGCCAGCATGTTCGGCCGCATCATGGCGCCGCTCCTCCAGTCGGAAAAATTCGAAGCGGGTAACTACATCCGCCGCTGGGTGCCGGAGCTTGCGGCCATCGGGGATCCGCAGATCCATGATCCGGACGCTTACGGCCTGCGCCCCGCCGGTTATCCGCCCAAGCGAATCGGTCACCGGGAAGCGCGCGAAAGGGCGCTTGCCGCCTACGCCAGCATTCGCGCCTGACGCCGGTCCCGCAAAGGATCATGCCGGTCGCACCGGTGCATTGCGCCCCGCTTCCGGCTGAGGCAGAGTTGCGACTCATGAACGCCACCACCCCCCGCCGCGGCCGGCATCATTTCAGGGCGGATCGCCTGATCCCGCATGGCCAATGGCCGCTTGTGGGGCGCGTGCTGGCATATTGGGGTCACCGGGTGCTGGACCGAATCGACCAGGGCCTAGGCCAGGGGAGGATAGAGGCATGGCTGCCCGACGGCAGCTTCCGCATCCTCGGCGCGCGCGGTGACGGCCCGGTATGCGAGGTGCGTGTGCGCGACTGGCGGGCGCTGATCCGCCTTGCCGCCAATGGATCAGTCGGCTGGTATCGGGGATGGGATGCGGGGGAATGGGACAGCCCCGACCCGGTTCCACTGTTCGCGCTGTTTATGGCCAATGCGCGGCATCTGGGCGGCGCCGCACGGGCACAGGGGCCGCTGCGCTGGCTGGCAAGCGCCATCCACAGGATGCGCGCCAACAGCAAGAAGGGCGCGCGGCGGAACATCGCGGCGCATTATGACCTCGGCAATGACTTCTACGCCCTGTGGCTAGATGCCGGGATGAATTATTCGAGCGCGCTGTTCGCCAACCCCGCAGAGCCCGAAGAGGGGCTGGAGGCGGCACAGCTTGCGAAGATTGACGCAGGGTTACACCGGCTGGACCTGCACGATGGTGACCGGCTGCTGGAGATTGGCTGTGGCTGGGGCGGTTTGGCCGAACGGGCGCTTGATCGCGCCGACATCGTCTATGACGGGCTCACCCTGTCGCGAGAGCAGGCGGCGTGGGCGCGCGCTCGCTTGCCCGCCGGCCGTGCGAGAGTCCATCTCACCGACTATCGCGACGCACGTGGGCAATATGACGCGATCGCAAGCATTGAGATGGCAGAGGCCGTCGGCCAGAAATATTGGCCGGCCTACCTCGCGGCGATCCACGGGCTGCTGCGGCCGGGCGGGCGCGCCGCAATCCAGTATATCAGTATCGACGATGCTGTTTTTGATCGGTACGCGCAGAGTGCGGACTTCATCCAGACCTATATCTTTCCGGGCGGAATGCTGATTTCCGAACGTCGCTTTCGTGCGCTCGCGGAACGGCAAGGGCTGGAGTGGCGCGACCGTACCAGCTTCGGTCGGCATTATGCGACAACCCTGCGCCTTTGGCGAGAGCGGTTCGACGCAGCGGTTGACGAAGGCCGCCTGTCTCCCGCGTTCGATGAGCATTTCGTCCGGCTCTGGCGCTATTACCTGATGTATTGCGAGGGCGGATTCCTGGGCGGGGGGATCGACGTCGCACAGGTTACGCTCGTTCGTACCTGACGAGGCGAGGGCGCGGGGCTTATGCGGTCACGGTTTCCTCGACGCGCATGAAATGTCCATCCGGTGCATCACTGACGATCAGGTCCGTGATCGCGCGGGCAGCCACGTCCGGTCCCTTCACGTTCGCCGGGTCCTCACCCGGATACGCCTTGGCGCGCATCGTGGTGCGTGTTGCGCCAGGATCGACGATGTGAGTGCGGATGCGCGAGATGTTCCGTACTTCCTGTCCATAAGCAAGAACGAGCGTCTCCAGTGCCGCCTTGCTCGCGCCATAGGCTCCCCAATAAGGACGGGGGTGGCGCCCGACGCTGCTCGTCACGGCGACCACGCGTGCGTCCTCGCTCGCCCGCATCATCGGGTCGAATGCGGCGATCAGCGCCTGATTCGCACTGACGTTGAGGGTCAGCAGCCGGGCGAATTCCTTGGCGTCAATCGCGGGAGCGGCCGCGAGGGTTCCCAACGTCGCCGCGTTCAGAACAAGGATGTCGAGCGCACTCCAGCGCCCAGCGATCGCGCCTGCCAGCCGGCCAATGCTTTCCCCGTCGGCAAGATCGAGCGGCGCAATCGTGGCGGAGCCGCCGACGTCATGGATACGCTGCTCAACCTCTTCGAGACCCGCAGAGGTGCGTGCGATCAGGATCACATGCGCGCCCGCGGCCGCCAGCGCCACGGCGGTTTCTGCCCCGATGCCGCGGCTTGCGCCCGTCACGAGCGCCACCTTGCCGAGAAGCGGCTTATCCATCTCTTTCATCATGGAGTTCAGACGACCCGCTCGCTGAGCAGTTCGAGCTGGTCCCGGACCTCCGCCTCATCCTGATCGGTAAGCGAAGTGGGATAATCGCCCGTGAAGCAGGCATCGCAATATTGCGGTCGAATGTCGGCGCGCTTTGCCTCGCCCAGCGCTTTGTAGAGGCCGTCGATCGAAAGGAATGCGAGACTGTCGGTATGGATGAACTCGCGCATCCCGTCGACGTCCAGCTTGTGCGCGAGCAGCTTCGTCCGCTCCGGCGTGTCCACGCCGTAAAAACAGCTATGCCGGGTGGGGGGGCTGGCGATGCGCATATGCACTTCCTTGGCACCGGCCTCCCGCATCATCTGGACGATCTTGAGCGAGGTGGTGCCGCGCACGATCGAATCATCGATAAGGACGATTCGCTTCCCATTGATGAGGGCGCGGTTGGCATTGTGCTTGAGCTTGACGCCCAGATGCCGGACCTTGTCGCCGGGCTGAATGAAGGTACGGCCGATATAGTGAGAACGGATGATGCCAAGCTCGAACGGAATGCCGGATTGCTGCGCGTAGCCGATCGCGGCGGGCACGCCTGAATCGGGCACCGGAATCACATAATCCGCCTCGACCGGATTTTCGAGGGCGAGCTGCGCGCCGATAGCCTTGCGCACCGAATACACGCTGCTGCCGTCCACGATCGAGTCGGGGCGGGAGAAATAGACATGCTCGAATATGCAGGGGCGGGGGGATACGTCGGCGAACGGCCGGTGGCTGCGAATCTGGTCGGCGGTGGCGCCGTGCGGCACGACGATCAACTCGCCGGGCTCGACCTGACGGATATACTCCGCCCCGACCACATCGAACGCGACGGTTTCGGACGCGAAGATCACGGCGTCACCCAGGCGGCCCATCACCAGCGGCCGGATACCCAGCGGGTCGCGGCAGGCGATCATCCCTTCGGCGGTCAGGCAGATGAGCGAATAGGCGCCCTCGACCTGTTTCAACGCATCGATGAACCGGTCGAGCAGCGTCCGGTAGCTGGAGGTCGCCACCAGGTGAATGATGACCTCGGTGTCGCTGGTCGACTGAAAGATCGACCCGCGCCGCACCATTTCGCGGCGCAGCTTCATCGCGTTGGAAATATTGCCGTTATGCGCCACGGCAAAGCCGCCCGATGACAGTTCGGCATAGAGCGGCTGAACATTGCGCAGCGAAGTTTCGCCGGTGGTCGAATAGCGCACATGACCGCACGCGACATTGCCCGGAAGGGCGCGAATCGCCTCGTCATTGTCGAAATTGCCGGCAACGTGCCCCATCGCGTGCATGCTATGGAATTCGTGGCCATCCCAACTCGTGATACCGGCGGCCTCCTGCCCCCGGTGCTGGAGCGCGTGAAGGCCCAGCGCGACCATTGCCGACGCCGTAAAGGCTCCGGATACACCGAAAACGCCGCACTCCTCGCGCAGCTTGTCGTCATCGAACGGATGTGTGGTGAGCATGATCCTCTAGGGTCCACTGCTACGCATTAGATGCCGGATTTCCGGCACCGGTTGGCGACCTGAGGGGGCATATAGGGAGTTTGCAGGGGTTTGTCGCCCCCTTGTTGTCGCGAGCCTGTCACATTTATCATCAGGGCCGCGATAATGGTGGTTTCAGGGCCACAGCGAGGGTAGCCACGCCCTCGCCGCGCAGCTAAAGAGGCGCCCGATGCACGGATTCGCCAATCCCACCCGTTTCCTCAACATTGCCCGCCCGCTGACGCCGTGGTTGTTCTGGACCGGTATGCTCTTCCTGCTGACCGGCGGCTACTGCGGATTGTTCCTGACGCCCCCCGACTATCTTCAGGGCGAATCGGTGCGCATCCTGTACATCCATGTGCCTGCCGCATGGCTCGGCATGGGCGGCTGGACGGGTTTGGCCATCGCCGCCCTGGTGCAGATTGTGTGGCGGCACCCGCTCGCCGGGGTCGCGGGCCGTGCGATCGCGGTGCCCGGCGCGCTCTTCACCGCGCTGTGCCTGGCAACCGGTTCGATATGGGGCCGTCCGACATGGGGCACGTGGTGGGAGTGGGACGGACGCATGACGTCGATGCTGGTTCTGCTGTTTCTCTATTTCGGTTATATCGCGCTCGCCCGCGCAGGCGCGGCGGAGGGACGCGGGCTTGGTGATCAGGGCGGCGTAAGCCGCGTAACCGCGATCTTCGCGCTGGTCGGCGCCGTCAACCTTCCCATCATCAACCGCAGCGTCGTGTGGTGGAACAGCCTGCATCAGGGACCCAGCATCACCATGCGCGGTTCCACGATCGAATCCTCGATCCTGTGGCCGCTCGGCCTTACCGTGCTGGGATTCTCATTGTGGTTCGGCGCCATCGTCCTGATGCGGATGCGCGCCATTCTCGCACGCAACAAGGTGGAGGCGCGGCTCGCCCGCATGGCGCGCGAAGGCGCCGCCGGATGAACCACTGGCCGTTCATCATCGCCGCCTATGGGCTGACAGCCCTCGGCACGCTGGGCCTCAGCTTCGCGAGCTGGCTGTCGATGCGGGAGGCCGAGCGGACCGCCCACGCCCTGCGAAAGGATCGTTGAGGCATGGCGATGAAGTCCAAGCATCAGCGGCTGATCCTTGCGATCATCGCGATGGCGGCGGTGATCGGTGCCGGCCTGCTCGCAGCCTCCGCGCTGAAGGATGAAGCCGCCTATTTCTATGCTCCTGATGACGTGAGGGTGAAAGGCGTCGAGCCAGGCCGCGCGATACGCCTGGGCGGCATGGTGGTGCCGGGAAGCCTGAAGAAGGAGGCCGACGGCGTCACCATCCGGTTCGACGTGACGGACGGCAAGGGGACCGTACCCGCGCGCTTTACCGGCATCGTGCCGGACCTGTTCCGGGAGGGTTCGGGTGTGGTGGGCGAGGGCGCGTTCAACAAGAACGGCACGTTCATCGCCACCAACATCCTGGCCAAGCATGACGAACGGTACATGCCGCGTGAGCTGGAGGGGATGAGCTATAACGAGACGACGCGTGAGATGAAGGTGGAGCGATGAACGGTCCGCCGTCACGGTTCGGTCCGTGCCTGCCGGGGAATGGCGGTTGCCGGGATGATCGCTGAACTGGGCCTTGCCGCGCTCTGGCTGGCAGCCGCGCTTGCGGCGCTTCAACTGCTGTTGGCAACTCTCGGCCTGTCGCAGCGGCGCGGCGACCTGACCGCCGGCGTTCGTCCCATAGCGGTGGCGCAGGCATTCCTCTGCGCGCTGGCGTTCGTGTGCCTCCTCCTCCTGTTTCTGCGCTCCGACATGTCGGTGCTGCTGGTCGCGGCGAACAGCCACAGCGCCAAGCCGTGGCTTTACAAGTTCGCGGGGACCTGGGGCAATCATGAAGGATCGATGCTGCTGTGGGTGACGGTGATGGGCGTTGCCGGGGCGGCAGTCGCCTTGCTGGAGCGGGCGCTGCGTCACGACACCCACATCGCGACACTGGGAGCGCAGGCGGCGATCAGCCTGGGTTTCTATGCGTTTCTGCTGTTTGCTTCCAACCCGTTCGAACGGCTCAATCCCGCCGCGCCGGATGGCCAGGGCCTCAACCCGCTGCTGCAGGATCCCGGCCTCGCTTTTCATCCGCCTACGCTCTATCTGGGCTATGTCGGCCTGTCCGTTGCCTTCTCGTTCGCGGTCGGTGCCCTTGTCACGCGCAACGTCGACGCCGCCTTCGCCCGGGCGATGCGTCCCTGGGTACTGGGTGCGTGGGTGCTGTTGACGCTGGGGATCGTGGCGGGAAGCTACTGGGCATATTATGAACTGGGCTGGGGCGGCTGGTGGTTCTGGGATCCGGTCGAGAACGCGTCGCTGATGCCGTGGCTCGCGGGGACGGCTCTTCTCCACTCCGTGACGGTCCTTGCGACGCGCGATGCGCTGCGCGCCTGGACCGTGATGCTGGCGGTCGTGGCGTTCTCCATGTCGATGGTAGGGACGTTCCTTGTCCGGTCCGGCATATTGACCAGCGTTCATGCCTTCGCCGTCGATCCCGAACGCGGCTCGTTCATCCTGGCACTGCTGGCCCTGTATATCGGCGGCGCGCTCACCTTATTCGGCCTGCGGGTCGGAACGGTGCGCGAGGGCAAGCAGTTCGAGGCGGTCAGCCGCGAGACATTTCTGGTGATCAACAACCTTCTGCTGACGGTCATCCTCGGTATCGTCCTGATCGGCACGCTCTATCCGCTGATGACAGAGGCGTTCGGGCACAAGGTATCGGTCGGCCCACCCTATTTCGACCGCATCGCAGGGCCGATCGCGCTGCTGCTGATGCTGGCAATGGCCGCCGGGCCGCTGGTACGCTGGCGCAAGGACCGTCCGGGACCGGTCGCGGGCCGCCTGCTCTGGCCCGCCATTGTGATGCTTGCCGCCGCCGCGCTGATTGCGGCGGCCGCTTGGGGACGGATCGGCGTTCTGCCGTTCCTCGGCCTGGTGGTGGCAGCAGGCGTGGCCCTGGGCAGCATCGTGCCGTTGGGGAAGCGCAATCTGCGGCGCACGCCGCTTTTTACCTACGGCATGGTCCTGGCGCATCTGGGCTGCGCTGTTTCGGTCGCCGGCATGGCGGCGGACAGCGCCTTCACCACCGAAAAGCTGGTCGCGATGAAACCTGGTGAAACTATCGATGCGGCGGGCTGGACGGTGCGATTTGTCCGCGTGGCGCCGGTTGCGGGTGATAACTGGTCCGCGATGCAGGCGGACATGCTGGCCAGCCGGGGCGGAACCGCTGCGACGCTGGCCCCGCAAAGCCGCTTTTTCTCCGACCCGCCGACGACGACGACCGAATCGGCGATCCTCACGCGCTGGAATGGGCAGCTTTACGTCGTGCTCGGCGAACGGCTCGATGACGGCCGCTGGCAGATGCGTATCTGGTGGAAACCTTTCGTCATGCTGATCTGGCTTGGCGGCATCATGGTCGCGACCGGAGGCGCGCTGGCGATGGCGGGCAGGGAATTACGGGGATGGACCCTCAAAATCCGCCGCGCGCGGGTGGCGGAGGCGTCATGAAGTCGAAGGCACTCCTCTGGTTGCCGCTGGCGCTGTTCGGGGGGCTGGCCCTCCTCTTCATTGTGGGAATGCTTCGGCCGGATGATCGTGTCATCACCTCGAAAATGGTCGGAAAGCCGCTGCCGGAGTTTTCGCTGCCACAGGGTGCGAGCGACCGCCCGTCGCTTTCGCACGCGGTGTTTCGCGCGGGGGCGCCCCGCATCCTCAACATCTTCGCGAGCTGGTGCGTGCCGTGCGCCGCAGAGGCGCCACAGCTGAAGGCTCTGGCCGATGCGGGAGTCCCGATAGACGGCATCGCAATCCGTGACGCGCGTGCCGACGTCGACGCGTTCCTGACGCGCTGGGGAAATCCCTATCGCCATATCGGTCTTGATGCGCGATCCGAAGTGCAGATCGCCCTCGGCTCATCCGGCGTGCCCGAAACCTTTATCGTCGATGGCCGGGGCCGCATCGTGCATCAGCATATCGGCGAAATCCGCGCCGACGACGTGCCGGGGCTCCTCGAAATCTGGCGGAACGCGCGATGAGGCGCCTGCGCTGCCTGAGCGTCGCAGCACTGCTGTCGCTTGCGGGGACCGCGCTGGCCCAGACGGCGCTGCCGCCCGCGCCCTACGCCAACCGGCAGCTGGCCGACCCCCGGCTGGAAAAGAGCGCGCATGACCTCATGGCTACGATCCGCTGCCTGACCTGCCAGAGCCAGTCCATCGCCGACAGCGATGCCAGTATGGCGGGCGACTTGCGCTCGCAAATCCGCGAACGGATCGCGCGCGGCGAGGATCCGGAGGCCATCCGCGTCTGGCTGGTCGACCGCTATGGCGACTGGATCAGCTATGAGCCGACCACCGATCCGATTCTCTGGCCGCTCTGGGGCTTGCCGCTGATCCTCTTGTTCGGTGGAGGAGCGCTGGTGCTCGGCCGCATTCGGCGCAAGCGGAGGGATTGATGGGCTGGGCGATTGTATCGCTGCTGCTCGCCTTCGTGGCGTTGGGCCTAATCCTGATCGGGCGGCTTCCCCGCCGTTTGTGGGAGCTCGTCGGCGCCGCGCTGCTTGTCGGTCTTGCGGGATATGCGTGGCAAGGTCGTCCCGCTGTTCCCGGCAGCCCTCGCGATCCGGCGCAGACCTCGCTGCCATTCGACGAAGATCTGGCGAAGCTGCGTGACGCGTTCGGGGGGCGCTACGGCGCGGCGGCTCAGTGGATTACGCTGTCCGACGGCTTCGCCCGGCAGGGCAGGACACAGGACGCAGCGAATATACTGAATTCGGGCCTGCGCGCCCAGCCGGACAGTGCGGAACTCTGGGTCGCGCTCGCCAACGCGCTGGTCTCCCATTCAAAGGGAATCTCACCCGCCGCCGAGTACAGCTATAATCAGGCGATGCGCCTCGCGCCCCACTCTTCGTCGGCGCCTTATTTTTACGGACTGGCGCTTGCCCGCGCGGGCCGATTCGCTGAGGCGCGCACGATATGGAGCCGGCTTGCCGACCGTGTGCCCAAACAGTCACCGCTCCACGCTGACCTGGAACGGAGTCTTGCCCAACTTGACCTCCTCCTTGAGGGACAGGTATCACGCCCGTGAAGTGCACACGCGCTTCGTTGCACGGCACCATGCACTGTGCTACGCCCCCGCGACCTGTCGCCCCGGAGCATTTTCCGCGTGGCCGAGGAGCCGGATCGTACCCGCAAATGCTCTACAGACACGACGAGGCAGAGGCATTTGCCCATGGCTGACGATAGCGGCAAGGTGATCGGCGGCGACGCGTCGCCCTCGGCGCAGTTCACGGCCCATCATCCTCCGCACGGACATGATGCCGGCATGTTGAAATTGGCGGTCGGCGCCATCGGCATCGTCTTCGGCGACATCGGCACCAGCCCCCTCTACGCCTTTCGCGAAACCTTTGCCGGGCACCATCCCCTAACGCTCGACGTGGATCATATACTTGGCGTCATCAGCCTGATGTTCTGGTCAATGATGCTGGTGGTGACGGTCAAATATGTCACGGTCATCATGCGTGCGGACAACAAGGGCGAAGGCGGCAGCCTGGCTTTGCTCGCGCTTATCAACAGGCAGAGCGCGACGCGCCGCTGGACGTCCGGCATCGTTTTGCTGGGGGTGTTCGCGACTGCGCTTTTCTACGGCGATTCGATGATCACGCCTGCGGTTTCGGTGCTGTCCGCGGTCGAGGGTCTCGCGGTCTACAATCCCAATCTCGAGCCGATGATCCTTCCGGCCGCGGTGGCGATCCTGGTGGGCCTGTTCACTTTGCAGCGCAGTGGCACCAGCAAGGTTGCCGCATTGTTCGGTCCGGTGATGCTGCTGTATTTCTGCACGATCGCCACGCTCGGGGTTATCAGTATAGCGGGCACGCCGGAGATATTGGTGGCGTTCAACCCCTATTGGGCGGTGATGTTCTTCGTCACCGATCCGCTGCCGGCCTTCCTTGCGCTTGGTGCGGTTGTCCTGGCGGTCACCGGCGCCGAGGCGCTCTATGCCGACATGGGCCATTTTGGGCGCAATCCCATCCGCGTTTCGTGGCTTGCGTTCGTGTTGCCCGCCCTGATGCTGAACTATATGGGTCAGGGGGCACTGTTGATACGCGAAGGCTACGCGGCGCTGGAAAGCCCGTTTTACAATCTCGCGCCCAACTGGCTCCAGCTTCCGTTCATAGCGCTCGCCACGATGGCGGCGATCATCGCGTCGCAGGCGGTCATTTCCGGCGCTTTCTCCGTCACGCAACAGGCGATTCAGCTGGGCTTTATGCCGCGTCTGCGGATCTCCCATACCAGCGCGGCAACCGTCGGGCAGATATACATACCGCTGGTCAACTGGGGCCTGATGACGATGGTCATCCTGCTTGTCCTGACGTTCCAGACATCGTCCAATCTCACCGCCGCCTACGGCATCGCCGTGACCGGCGCGATGTTCATCGACAATGTTCTTTTGACGGTGGTGCTGTTCCGCCTGTGGAAATGGCACTGGAGCGGGGCCGTTGCCCTGCTGAGCCTCTTCTATATCGTCGATGGCGCCTATCTCGCGGCGAACCTGACAAAGATACCGGATGGCGGCTGGTTCCCGCTGTTCATCGGTTTCGTCATCTTCACGCTGCTGACCACCTGGTCACGCGGCCGCGCGCTGATGATCGAGCGGATGCGCGAATCGGCCATGCCCATTCCAGTGTTCGTCGCCAGCGCGGCCAACAGCGCGGTGCGTGTTCCCGGCACGGCCGTCTTCATGACATCGAGCCCAGACGGCGTACCGCATGCGCTGCTCCACAATCTGAAGCACAACAAGGTGCTGCATGAGCGGGTCATCCTGCTTACCGTAAAGATCGCCGACGTTCCCGTGGTGCAGGATGACGGCCGATGCCAACTTGAGGATTTGGGCCGTGGGTTCTTCCGGCTGGTCCTCCGCTATGGGTTCATGCAGGAACCGGACGTTCCCGCTGCGCTCAAGCGCATCCGGGAATGCGGGCAGGACTTCAAGATGATGGACACCAGCTTCTTCCTGGCGCGCCAGACGCTGCTGCCCTCCGCGAAGCCCGGCATGGCGATCTGGCGCGAGAAGATATTCGCCTGGATGCTCCGCAACGCGGAAAGCGCGATGGAATTCTTCCGCCTGCCGACAAACCGCGTGGTCGAGCTGGGCAGTCAGGTGGAAATCTGAAGCTCGGCTGGTCCCGGACGGGAGGCCAGCCCAGGATCAGGAACAGATCGCGGCCTTTGCCGCCTCATATTCGTGGGCGAGCCGGTCGATCAGCTTGGCGGCGGGCACTACCGCGTCGACCGCGCCAATCCCCTGGCCCGATCCCCAGATATCCTTCCACGCCTTGGCCTCTTGGTTGCCGCCGGAACCGAAGTCCATCTTGCTGGGATCGGCCTCAGGCAGATTGTCGGGATCCAGCCCCGATGCGGCGATCGATGCGCGCAGATAGTTGCCGTGCACGCCCGTAAACAGGCTGGTGTATACGATGTCATTGGCGCGGCCCTCAGCTATGCCCTGCTTGTAGGCAGCCGTGGCGCGACTTTGGGCCGTCGCGATGAACGCGCTGCCGACATAGGCAAAATCCGCTCCCATCGCCCGCGCCGCAAGCACTGCGGCGCCATTGGCGATGGCACCGGAGAGCGCGAGGGGTCCATCGAACCATTGCCGGATTTCCTGAACAAGCGCGAACGGCGAGAGCGTGCCCGCATGTCCGCCCGCCCCGGCCGCCACCGCGATCAGACCGGTCGCGCCCTTCTCCACCGCCTTGCGCGCAAACCGGTCGTTGATGACGTCATGCAGAGTGATACCGTCCCAGGCCGCCACCGCGGCGTTTACATCCTCGCGCGCGCCCAGCGACGTAATAACGATAGGCACCTTCCATTTTGCGCAGGTCGCCATGTCCTCATCGAGCCGGGCGTTGGAACGGTGAACGATCTGGTTGACGGCAAAGGGGGCGGCCGGCCGCTCGGGGTGATCCCGGTCCCAGGCCGCAAGTTCCTCGGTAATCTGATGCAACCATTCGTCGAGTTGGCTCTGGGGCCGGGCGTTGAGAGCGGGGAAGCTGCCGACGACGCCTGCCGTGCACTGGGCGATCACCAGCTCCGGCCCTGAAACAATGAACATCGGTGCGCCGATTACCGGCACGCGCAGACGAGCATTCAGAGTCTTTGCAGTATGCATGAACTATCCTCTTCCAAGCAAACCCTGGACTTTCGTCCGATCCGTCGCCCAGCGATTCCTGGCCCTTGATCGCTATTCGCAGTCAGGCGGGGTGGCGTCCGCGTAGAATTTCTCGACCGCTGTCCATGCCTCATTGGCCGTTTCCACCCAGGTGATGAGGTTGAGGTCGGTGGGCGCAATCACGCCCTCCTCCACCAGGGCCTCGAAATCCACAACCCGGTTCCAGAAGTCGCGGCCGAAAAGCAGGATCGGGATTGGCTCGATCTTGCCGGTCTGGATCAGGGTCAAGAGCTCGAAAAGCTCATCGAACGTGCCGAACCCGCCGGGAAACACCGCAAGCGCCCGGGCGCGCAACAGGAAGTGCATCTTCCGGAGCGCAAAATAATGGAACTGGAAGCTCAGCTCGGGCGTGACCCATTCATTGGGAGCCTGCTCATGCGGCAGCACGATGTTCAGGCCGATCGTCCGTCCGCCTGCCTCGGCGGCGCCTCTGTTTGCCGCCTCCATGATCGACGGGCCGCCGCCCGAGCATACCACGAAGTTGTGGCATCCATTCTGATCGACGGGAAAGCGCGCCGCGATGCCCGCCAGCTTGCGGGCTTCCTCATAATATACGGTTTTTGCCACGAGGTTACTGGCGATGCGGCTGTCCCGTTCCGTTTGGGCGGCATCGATCAGGGCCTGCGCGTCATCGGGCGATGGGATGCGCGCGGACCCATAGAAAACAAAGGTGGAAACGATCTTCGCCTCATCCAGCAGAAGCTGCGGTTTCAGCAGTTCCAGCTGAAACCGCACCGGGCGCAAGTCCTCGCGCAGCAGGAACTCGGTGTCCTGAAATGCGAGGCGGTAGGCCGAGCTTTGCGTCTGCGGGCTTTCCACGGTGACGGTAGCGTCATGCGCCTCCTGCCGCGCTGGGCGGAAGATGCGTTCTCCGATCTCTTTTCTGCTCATGTTCGCGCCCTAGCCGGTTTCCGCGACCGCCGGAAGAGCCGCAGGCGAAGAGATTTCGCCGAGGAGACCATAAGCGAACTACCGGCAATAGGCGCCTTTGCCGCCCATGTCGAAATGCAGATGGTCATGATGCGCGGCGTTATAGTCCGGGCTGAGAACGGTGCGGAAGCGTTTGCAGGCGCTGTTCCGGACGACCCGCAGGAACTGCCGGCTGCCCTCGTCGCCATACCAGTCGTTCTGGATCGAAATTCGCCGTCCGTCGGCCAGCAGAAAGGCGGCGATGTCGACGGCGTTGGCACGCGCATGTTCCGAGAGCCTGCCACTGCCCGCGACATTGCGACAGGCATAGGTCCCGAACGAATCGACGCGAACGACCTCGCTTCCCAGATAGATGCGCGCGGCAGGCTGGACGCCATAGCGGACCCAGGCAGTAAAATTCTGGGCGAGAGCACATGCCATAGGCCCGATGCCGTTCACCGGTACGCTGATGCGGTCGAGCCGAACTGCGCCATTGACGGTGCAGCCCCCTCCGAAACTGCGGTCGGGCAGGGGGGTGTATTGCGCGCCCAGCCCGGCAAGCTTACCAATACACTGGCGAAATTCCGCGCTGTTCACCCCATAGCGAGGCGGGGTGATGCGCCCGCCGCGTTTGTCGGCGGGAACCATGTCGCCCGCACAGGCTGACAGGATCAGGCTCGCGCCTGCTGCCCACAGCAGGGGAGGCCGCCTCATCCCTGATTTCCACCCCTTGCTCCCGCGCATGGCAAGATAATGCCCCGATCCCGAATGAATTGCCAGTTAACAGGGCACCTTCCTGCGGCGAGCCGAGGGCACGCGAACCTGCATCCTGCGTCGCGGTATTTCATTTGACTTTAATCGTTGCGCCGCTAGAGCCGCGAGCGGGCCACGCGGTCCCAACGCCGCGCGTGCTCTCTGCAAGGAGACGCATTCATGACCGAAGTTACCCCGCCGCAGGCGAAGCCTGCGCGTCCGTTCTTTTCCTCCGGCCCCTGCGCTAAGCCGCCGGGCTGGGCAGCCTC
>DASULD010000114.1:0-7998 GCA_036278355.1 Sphingobium sp. | reverse complement strand
TCAAGGATCAGCAGCAGGCCCTGCTCATCGCACAACGCGCGCAGTCCGGTCATGAACTCCGTCGTCGCGGGCAGGATACCGCCCTCGCCCTGGATAGGCTCCAGCAGGAAACCGGCTGTTTCGTCGTCGATTGCGGCCCGGGCCGCATCGAGATCGTTGAACTGCAGAACCTCGAAGCCCGGCAACAACGGTTCGAACCCGTCACGCATCTTCGGCTGGTTGGTGGCGGAGATCGTCCCGAGCGTGCGTCCGTGAAAAGCGTTCGAAAAGGTGATGAGCTTGTACCGCTCCGGCCGCCCGTTCGCATAATGATAGCGCCGGGCGGTCTTGATCGCGCATTCCACGGCCTCGGCACCCGAGTTGGTAAAGAACACCGTATCGGCGAACGTCGACTCCACGATCATCCGCGCGAACATTTCGCCCTGCGGGCTGCCATAGAGGTTCGACACATGCATCAACGTCGCGGCCTGATCGGCAATCGCCCTGACCACCCGGGCGTCGCCGTGACCGAGAGCATTGACCGCGATTCCGCTCGCGAAGTCGAGATAACGCTCGCCGCGCTCGCCGATCAGGTAGCAGCCCTCGCCTCGCACCGGGCGCACATCGCACCGGGGATATACGGGCATGAGCGGTGTGATCGACATGGGGTCTCCCTTCCGAAAGCGGGTCGTGGTCGGCGCATACGAAATCGCGCGAAACGCAAAAAGGCGACCCCGCCGGGCCGCCCTCTTCGCGAGACGCGCCTATATCGCGGCGCGTAGGCGGGCGCAACCGTCAGCCGATCCGGTTCCACGCATCGGCGATCTCGGCAACGATCGCGTGCGCCTTGCGGGCTTCGGCGGACGTGCCGTTCTGATAGGCGGAGATCATCAGACGGCGGGTTTCGCGATAGATCTGGGCAAGACCGGTGGCGATGTCGCCGCCGCGATCGAAATCCAGGCTGGAATCGAGCGCATGGATGATCGAAAGCGCACGGATATGCTTCTCGTTGGCGCGGCCCCGATCACCCTGATCGAACGCCAGCGCGGCATCCTCCATCGACTGCAGCAGCTCCTCGAACAGGATACGCACAAGCCCGTGCGGGCTGGCGCTTTCGACGCGACTGCCGGCATGAATGGCGGCGTAGCGACGGCTGGCCGATCCGGCGATTCCAGGCGAATAATACATGTCAGGTCCTTTTCTTATCATTCTGATTTCAGGTATTAATTATCTTTATCATTGCTCCAGATAGAGATCTGCTGCTCCAGATAGCTTTGCGTCGCCTTCAGGGCGGTGAGCTTGGAATTCATCGCGGTATAGACGGTGCTGAGCTGCGCCTCATAGGTGTCCATATCCTTGTCGAGTTTCTGGAGCTGTTTTGAAAGCTCTGCGGCGAGCTTTTCATATTTGCTCTTGGAACTCGCCAGCGCGCCGCTGTCGGCCTTGATTGCGTCCTTGGCGTCCGAAACGATCTTGGCGAGGCCGGGAGTCGTCGCGTTGCTGACGGCGGGATTGATCATCTGCGCCACCCCTTGCGGGTCGGCGGCGATCGCGGCGGCCATCCGCGCGTCGTCGAGCTTGAGCGTGCCGTCCTGATTGGTGCCGACACCCAGGTCGCTGAGCGTCCGATAGGCGCCGGTGGTTGCGAGCTGGGTCGTGGTAAGTCCGGACAGCTTGCGCATCATGTCGCGTACGCCCGAATCCCCTGCCAGCGCGCCCGCCGAATGGGTATCGTCGCCCACTTCTGTGGCGGAGTTGAGTGCGCGGCGCAGCGTATTGTAGGCGGTGACGAATTCCTTCACCAGGTCCTTGATCGAGGATGTGGGCTCGGTGCTGGCAAGCGTCACCAGCGTTCCGGGCGCTGCCTTGTTGAGGTCGATCCTGACATAGGGCAGCGCCTTTTCCAGCGTGTTGCCGCTGTTCTGGTGCTGAACGCCGTCGATCTTGACGATGCTGTCTATCGCCTGCTTCGGACGCGTCATGCCGCCCGCTGCGCCGTCGAAGGTGAACCGCTGCAAGTTGACATCGGCGGTGTCTGACGGACCCTTGGTCAACGTAAAGGCGTTCGCCGCGCCGGTCTCGCCTTTGATTACGAGGCGCGCGCCGCCATTGTCGATCACGACACTGGCACTCACTCCCGCGTCGGCGCCGTTTATCGCAGCAGCCAGGCCGTCGAGCGAGTTGTTGCCGCTGCCGATGGTAACGGTGTGTGCGCCGGACGCCGTCGTGAGCGTCAGCGTGCCGAGACCGACGGGATCGGTCCTGGCCGGAAGGCTCACCGATTCGAGCACCTGGGCCGAGGCGAGCTGAAGCACCTCGATCTGCGCGGGCAGCCCCTGGGGAACGCCGCCGGGAAGCAGGCCAAGGGAAACGACGGAGGGGTCGTTCGATGCCGGTTGTCCGGCGAATGCCGCCGTTTTCAGGGTTTCCGTGAGCGCTGTGGAAAAGGTCTCGAGCGAGCTTGTTGCCGATGCGAGCGCCGATACGCGGGCGTTGTTCAGCGTCTGCCGCTGCGTGATGACGGACTGGCGCGGTTCGCGCGTCGCACTGACGAGCTGCGAGACCAGGGCGCCGGTGTCGATGCCCGATCCGGTACCCAATATGCTTGCGATGCTAGAGCCGATGCTGACCATGTTCCATTCCCCTCAGGGTTTAGAACGGTTCGCGCCCGCATGAATTTAGGGGTGCCGGCGTATTTTTCAGCCGGTGATGGCGAACATCTGGTCGATGGTGCCGGCCTGAACGTTGGCCTGTGCCGCGCGAGTCAGCGCGGCCTGTTTCGCCATGTCGCGCGCAAGCGACACCGCGCGTTCTATCGCATCGACGCTGGCGGGGGGCAGCGGAATGACGACCATCGGCAGGCGCAGCGCGTCCAGCCGGTCGGCGGCGGAAGCGCGTGCGACTGCCGGATCGGCCCTGCCCAAGTCCACATCCGCGAGGATGTCCGCTATGCGCGCCTGAACCCGCGCATAGTCGGCGACGCTGGCCATGTGCTCACGGCGTGCCTGCTCGCCGCCGTCGCTGCCGACGTCGGACTGGTTGGCGGACGCACCGGTAGCGGCCGATGCGAGTACCGGCGCAAGGGCCTGAGCGGGGCGTGCCGCGCTGACGCGGTCGGCCGCCATCATGTCGATACGGGGCGCGAAATCATTCATGCCACCACGAATAATCGGTCCCCGTAAAGCTATTACGGACAAACTGCCTTAAGCTTGAATTTACCGGATCATGCGCGGCAGGCGGACGATCTAATTTTTTGATTCGGAGCTCTTTTTCCCGTTCGCATCAAATTGCATATCACGGGGAAGATCGATGTGCGGGCGGTCCATCTCGCTCGCCAGGCGGTTCTCGACCCGAAACAGGAAGGCAAGGATCGTGGCCACCGCCATATACAGCGCCTCGTCCACGACCTTGCCTGCCCGCGACGTGAAATAGATCGCACGGGTGAGTTCCGGATATTGCAGCACCGGTACCTTGTGTGCGTTGGCAAGGTCCCGGATGGCGTGGGCGATCGCGTCGCAACCTCGCGCCACCACGATCGGCGCCATGTCCCGCCCGGGCTGATAACGCAGGGCCACGGCAAAGTGCGTAGGGTTCATCAGGACGACGGTGGCCTCGGCAACTGCCTTGCGCGCGCTGCCCGACATCACCTCATACTGCTTGCGGCGGATGTGCCCCTTGAGTTCAGGCGAGCCTTCGGTTTCCTTGTGCTCGTCCTTGATGTCCTGCTTGCTCATGCCGAGTCGTTTTGCGCGCTGAAGCATCTGTGAGGGCACATCGATGGCCGCGATCAGGAACAGGGCGCCGCCCATTACCAGACAGGCTGTGACGAAGATATCGCCCACCTCGGCCAGCGCGCCGTGCAGGCCGGTCGCGCCCATGGCGGTCATCTCGGCGAGCCGGTCCCAGACCAGCCATACGCCGATGGCGCCGAGGAGCACGACTTTGGCGATTGACTTGCCCAGTTCGATAAGGCCGTTCATGCCGAACATGCGCTTCAGGCCCTTGGCCGGGCTCAGCTTCGACATTTTGGGCATGAAGGCGTTGGAACGGAAGCCCAGCGACCCCAGCAACGCGGGGGCCGCAATGGCCGCCACCATCGTCGCCAGCATGACGCCACCCACCGGCAGCATCAGGCCGGAGCTGAGGGCAAAGGCGCGCTCCCCCGGTTCGAACTGCATAACGTCTGCCCGGCCAAAGCGCAGCGCATTGACCAGCATGTCCTGCATCGCCTGCATCGCCATCGGACCCGCCATCGCCAGCCAGCCCGCGCCCGCCATCACGACCAGGGCCGTCGCCAGCTCACGCGATTGCAGGATGTCGCCTTCCTTTGCGGCATCCCTCAATTTCTTCGGTGTCGGCTTTTCGGTCTTTTCACCACCACCGTTGGACTGCTGCGACATCGCCTACCTGCCCTCTGCGATTGTCTGGGCCTGGTCGAGCCCCTGGCGCAGCGCGTCGGCGATCCCCTGCCCCATGATCGGTGCGGCTATGGCCAGCAGGATCAGACCCGCGAGCAGCGCCACGGGCATACCGACGGCAAACAGGTTGAGCGAGGGCGCCGAGCGGGCGAGCATACCCATTATGAGTTGAATCAGAACCAGCGCGAAACCGACCGGCAGCGCGACCGTCAGCCCCGCACCCAGCAGCGCCCCGCCGAACATCACCAGGCCGTAGATCGCCTCGTTGGACAGCATGGCTCCGCCCGGCGGCAGTGACTGATAACTCTGCACGACGTAGCGGATAAGCAGCAGGTGCCCGTCCATTCCGAGCAGCAGGAAGATCGCGATGATCGAAAGGAACTGCCCCAGCACCTGCGTCGACTGGCCCGATTGCGGGTCGATCATCGACGCAAATCCAAGGCCCATCGCGTTGCCGATCGTCTCGCCCGCGACGAATGCCGAGGCAAAGCCGAGTTGGAGCGCAAAGCCCATGGCAAGACCGGCCAACACCTCGCCCATGACCAGCAGCACGCCCGCCATGCTGATGAGGCCGTCGGGGGGAAGCTGGAACACGACACTGTTCATAGCCGCCATGCCGAGCGCGAGCGACAGGATCAACCGCAGTTGCACGGGCACGGCGCGCGCGCCGAATATCGGGGCGGCGATGAAGGCCGCGCCGGGGCGAATCATCGCGACCAGCCAGATCCACAGCTGGTGCTCGACGCCGACAAAGCCAGGTGCAAACATCTGCGAGCCTGCCTTCAGCTCGCCAGTATCTCGGGGATGCGTTCGAATATCTCGCGCGCAAAGTCGGCGATCAGCAACATGATGGAACCCCCGAAAATCGCCAGCATCACCGCAACGACGATCAGCTTCGGCACGAAGGTCAGCGTCTGCTCGTTGATCGACGTCGCGGCCTGGATCATGCCCAGAAGCAGCCCCGCGATCAGTGCGGGCAGCAGGATCGGTGCCGCGGCAAGGGCCGTGACCCACAGCGCCTGTTGCGTCAGACCGACAAAGAAATCGGAGTTCTCCACCTTGCCGCCCCTATGTCGCGAACGATCCGGCGAGCGACCCCATGGTCAGCGCCCAGCCGTCTACCATCACGAACAGCAACAGCTTGAACGGCATGGAGATGATCGTCGGCGACAACATCATCATGCCGAGCGACATCAGCGTCGATGCCACGACAAGATCGATGATCAGGAACGGTAGGAAGATCATGAAACCGATCTGAAACGCGGTCTTCAGCTCGCTGGTGACGAAGGCGGGCAGCAGGATGGAGAAGGGCACATCGGCGACGCTGCGATATTCCGGCGCCTCGGCCAGGCCGGAGAACATGCGGAGGTCGCTCTCGCGCGTCTGTTTCGCCATGAAGACATGGAAGATCTTGCCCGATCGGCCTACAGCTTCCTCTATGCTGATCTGGCCAGCCCCATAAGGCGTAAACGCCTGATTGTTCACGGCGTCTATGGTCGGCCGCATTACGAAAATGGAAAGAAACAGCGCGAGCCCTACCAGCACCTGATTGGGCGGCGTCTGCTGCAGACCCAGCGCCTGGCGCAGCAGCGACAGCACGATGATGATGCGGGTGAAGCTGGTCATCATCAGGATGAGCGACGGCAGCACCGTCAACAGGCTCATCAGGATGAGTATCTGCAAGGAAAGTGAAAGCGGCGCGCCGTTGCCGGACACTTCGCCAAGCGCCCGGGTCAGGGCGCCGCCTTCCGGCCCCTGCGGCGCGGGCGCCGGCAATTGAGGCACCGCCTGCGCCAGAGCGGGCTGGACAAACAGCAGGGCGACCATCGTACAGATGATCGCGATCACCAGGGCCTTAGCGCGCACGCCAGTCTCCTGACGTCGCCTGCGGCCGGGACCCTTCGGCTATCCGGTCGATCCTGCCGCGCGTCACCGAAAGGAGCAGGCGCTGCCCGTCGAACTCGATGACCGCCAGCTTGCCGGAGGTGCCCATAGGCATCATTTCGACGATGCGGATCGCGCGATCGGCATGCGCGCCCAACAGCCCGGGCTGATATTTCCGCCAAAGCCAGAGCGCGCCATACGCCATCCCGCCGACCAGCGGCAACAACACCAGAAGCTTGATAAAATACCAGGTCATAAAGGTGTCGGCCCCCTCAGGCGCGCCGCTCGACGCCGGCCATCAGCGCCTCGGTGCTGGCGACATCGACGACGCGGATGCCGTAGCGCCCGTTGACCGTCACAACCTCTCCCCGGGCGATAAGCGCGCCGTTGACCATGATGTCGAGCAGGTCGTCGGCCTGCCTGTCGAGTTCCACGACGCTTCCTTCGGCAAGGTCCAGTATTTCCGACAGACGAAGGTTGGTGGACCCCACCTCGACGGTGAGCCGCACGGGAATGCTTGAAAGCAGGTGATATTGGGGACTGCCGTTGATCTTGCCGATCGCGCTTTCGATCCGGGGGGCATCGCTCATGTCGCTCATGTTGGTTATCCTTGATTCAGATTTTCGATCATGAAGGCCGAACGGCCGTTCTGTTCGCCGATCGTCCCGTGGGCGAGCACCCGGTTACCGACGATCAGCGGCACATGGCGGGCGATATTGACCGGAATGACGTCGCCATTCCTGAGGTTGAGAAGTTCTTCCAGTGTCAGCGTGGGGCGTGCCAGCACGGTCTTGCCCGACAGTCTGATGTCGCCCATCTGACGCGCGAGGCGGGCCTGCCACAGCGGATCGCGGTGTTTGAGCTCCTCGGGCGCGCTCGTGGCCAGAAGCGGCTCCAGCTGACGCAGCGCGATCAGCGGAAACATCAGCTCGATCGTCCACTGGTCGGGCTTGTCGAGGCCGATGGTGAAGCTCTGGCTGAGCAACTGGTCGCTTGCCTCTGCAAAGATCAGCGTTTGCGGATCGTGCTCACGCGCGACCAGCGCCTTCTCCATCGGCAAAAGATCGGCCCAGGCATTGACGAGCGCGGCGATGATACCGTCCGACAGGCGAGCGAGAATGCGTTCCTCGCTGCGTGTAAACTCGCCCCGCTCCCGCGCGGGGCGCATCGCTGTCCCGCCGAAAAAGCGCTCAACCACCGCAGAGATAAGCGGCGCGTCGAGCTTGACGAGGACCATGCCCTTTAACGGGTGAAGCTTGTAAGTCGAAAGGGAGCAGAAATTCGGCGCCATTGCCGACCAGAGGTCGTAATTCACGGTCTCGGCGGGTTGTGTCGTGACGACCGGCTTCAGCCCGACGATCGGCTCCAGCATCGACCGGATCTGCCGCGCGACGCGCTCGCCCAGGCGGTCCACGCCCGAAAGCGACACGGGCGCCTGCGGTTCGGATATACCGAACTTGTACGGTTGAACGTCGTCCATATAGCGATGTGTCCCCTGCTCTCGGCCAAGGGACTACCCGGCTTCGAACACCGCTATTGAATAACGAAATTGGTAAAATAAACGTTATCAACGCCGGAATAGCCCGTCTTGTCCTTGATCACTCGGTTGATAAGACGGGTTAATTTTTTCTGCAGTGCGACCTTCCCCTGGGGCGTGGCGATCTCGATCTCATGCTCCTGGGAAAGCATCATCAGGATTTCCGACCGGACGGCCATC
>DASULD010000113.1:0-2324 GCA_036278355.1 Sphingobium sp. | reverse complement strand
GCAAGGATCATCTGCCGTACGGCGGTGATCCGGTTGGCGTCGAAGAACATGTGCTCCGTTCGGCACAGGCCGATGCCTTCCGCCCCGAAATCGCGCGCGGTCCTGCAGTCCAGCGGCGTTTCAGCGTTGGTACGGACCTTGAGGCGACGGACCTTGTCGGCCCAGAGCATCAGCGTGCCGAAATCACCCGCCAGCTCCGGCTGAACGGTCGGTACCTCGCCCGCCATCACCTCGCCGGTGGCGCCGTCGATGGTCAGGACATCGCCTTCCTTCAACTCCCGCCCGGCAATGCGCAGCAGCTTCGCCTTGGCGTCGATCGCAAGGCTGCCCGCGCCGGAGACGCAGGGGCGGCCCATGCCGCGCGCCACCACGGCGGCGTGGCTGGTCATTCCGCCACGCGCAGTCAGGATACCCTTGGCGGCATGCATGCCGTGAATGTCCTCCGGGCTGGTTTCGATGCGGACCAGTATCACCGCCTCGCCGAGGGCAGCGCGCCGTTCCGCCGTGTCGGCGTCGAACACGATGATGCCGCTCGCCGCACCCGGCGATGCGGGCAGGCCCTTGGTCAGCACATCGCGCGGGGCTGTGGGGTCGAGGGTCGGGTGCAGCAGCTGATCGAGCGCGGCGGGATCAACGCGGGCAACCGCCTCCTCCTGCGTGATGAGCCCCTCGCTGGCCATATCCACCGCGATCTTGAGCGCCGCCTTGGCCGTGCGCTTGCCCGACCGGGTCTGCAGCATCCAGAGTTTGCCCTGCTGCACCGTGAATTCGATGTCCTGCATGTCGCGATAATGGGTTTCCAGCGTCTGGAATACCTTCGCCAGCTCGGCATAGGTTTCGGGCATTGCCTCTTCCATGCTGAGCGGCTTCGCTCCCGCCCGTTCGCGCGCGGCCCTGGTCAGATATTGCGGCGTACGGATGCCCGCGACCACATCCTCGCCCTGGGCGTTGATCAGGAACTCGCCGTAATAGCAGTTCTCGCCCGTCGCCGGGTCGCGGGTGAAGGCGACACCGGTGGCCGAGGTATCGCCCATGTTGCCGAACACCATCGCCTGCACGTTGACGGCCGTGCCCCATTCGCCGGGGATGTCATTGAGCCTGCGGTAGACTTTGGCCCGGTCCGACTGCCACGATCCGAACACCGCGGCGATGGCGCCCCAGAGCTGATCCTTCACATCCTGCGGGAAGGGTTTCCCCCAGAGCTTATCCACCAGCTTCTTGTATTCCGTGACCAGCGCCTGCCAGTCACCGGCCGTCATCTCGGTGTCGAGATGATAGCCATTATCTTCCTTCGCGATCTCCAGCGCTTCCTCGAACGCGCCGTGGTCAAGTTCCAGTACCACGTCCGAATACATCTGGATGAAGCGGCGATAGCTGTCCCAGGCGAATCGTTCATCGCCGCTCGTCGCGGCAAGGCCCTTCACGGTCTCGTCGTTGAGGCCGAGATTGAGGACCGTGTCCATCATGCCCGGCATCGAAATACGCGCGCCCGAGCGGACCGAAACCAGCAGCGGGTCGGCACTGTCGCCGAATTTCTTGCCGGTGACGCTTTCGATATGGGCGATGCCGCCGGCGACTTCCTCCGTCAGACTGTCGGGGAACCTGCCGCCTTCCGCGTAATAGCGGGTGCACATCTCCGTCGTGATGGTGAAACCGGGAGGAACCGGCAGGCCGATCGAGGCCATGCCATCGAGGTTCGCGCCCTTGCCGCCCAGCAGGTTCTTGTTGCCGCCGACACCGGCCGCCTCCCCGTCATTAACGCCGCCGCCGAAGCGATAGACATATCTCGTCATCAACCCTGTTCCTTCGAGTCCCTGTCACCCTGCGCCGCCCAAGCTTCGCGTCACGCGCGGGCTGCCTTAGCCTGCAATTCTTGAAAAATCAGCTACCTTGTGCACCGCAGCACGAACACGTTGTAACAGGCCGAGACGCGCGGCGCGCTTTTCCGGTACGGCGTCGTTGACGGTAACGCTGTCGAAGAAGGCGTCGATCGGCGCGCGCAAGGAAGCGAGCGCGGCCATTGCGCCTTCGAAATCCTCTGCCTCGATTGCGGCGGCGGCGCGCGGTTCGGCAGCGTCGAGCGCGGCGATCAGCGCCGTTTCGGCCGGTTCGGGCGTATAGGAAAGCGGCGCGTGGGGATGCGCCATTTCAGCGATCGCCTCGGCTATGCCGGGTTCCTCCACCAGCACCAGCGGGTCTTCCTCGCCAGTCTGGGGAATGCCGTTGCTTCCGGGCACCGCCATCGGCGGGCGCTCCCCGTCCCAGCCCTCCTTCTTCAGGATATTGGCGGCGCGCTTGTAACCGGCGAGCAGGTTCACGCCGTC
>DASULD010000112.1:0-8534 GCA_036278355.1 Sphingobium sp. | reverse complement strand
CTTCGAGACGCTTCTTCAGCGTCTCCATGATCTCCTCCCAGGACCCGAGCGACTTGATCTTTTCCATTTCCTCGGGGCTGAGAAATTTTTCGGCGACCGCGCGCAGCCAGTCTTCCGGTATGTCGGCGCCGGGCATCTCGGCGTCGGAAAAGACACCTTTGAACACCTTCTCGAACACCCGGTCGAACCGGTCGACCAGTCCTTCATCCTTCACATAAATCGCGCGTGACAGATAATAGAACGCCTCGGGCGTGCGGTCGATCACGTCCTTTTCGAGCGCTTCCAGAAGAACGAGATGTTCCTTGATCCCGGCGGGTATGCCTGCGGCTCGCAGTTCATCAAGGAAGTTAAGGAGCATCAGTCACCAGACCCGAATTGCGAGCAGCTTGACCAAACATATGGGGCGGGACCCAAAACCACGTCGAGTTCAGCCCCCCCTCCGGCTCATGAATGCCAGTCGTTCGAACAGCATGACGTCCTGCTCGTTCTTGAGTAGCGCGCCATGCAGCGGCGGGATCGCCTTTCTGGCATCGCGGGACTGCAGCACGTCGAGCGGCATATCCTCCGCCAGGAGCAGCTTGAGCCAATCGAGCAGCTCGCTCGTCGACGGTTTCTTCTTCAGACCCGGTACGTCCCGCAGATCATAGAATATGTCCATCGCCTTGCTGACCAATATCTTCTGGATGCCGGGAAAGTGGACATCGATGATCGCCTGCATCGTCTCCCTGTCGGGAAACTGGATATAGTGGAAGAAGCAGCGGCGCAGGAATGCGTCGGGCAATTCCTTCTCATTGTTCGATGTGATTACGACGATCGGGCGTTCCGCAGCTCGTACGGTCTCGCCCGTCTCGTAAACATGGAATTCCATCCGGTCGAGTTCCTGCAACAGGTCGTTGGGGAACTCGATATCGGCCTTGTCGATCTCATCGATGAGGAGGACGGGGAGCCTTTCGGAGGTGAACGCCTCCCACAGTTTGCCGCGCTTGATATAGTTGGCGATGTCATGGACGCGCTCGTCGCCAAGTTGGCCATCGCGCAATCGCGCAACCGCGTCATATTCGTACAGGCCCTGATGCGCCTTGGTGGTGGACTTGACGTTCCACTCGATCAGGGGCGCGCCGATCGCGCTGGCGATCTGCTGGGCCAGCACCGTCTTTCCGGTCCCGGGCTCGCCCTTGACCAGCAACGGCCGGCGCAGCAACACGGCGGCGTTGACCGCAACCTTCAGATCTTCTGTGGCGACATATTCCCGGGTGCCTTCAAAGCGCATCATGGTCCTTTCCCTAAGGCGGCCATGCATCGCTAGATAGTAATTGGGTTTCAGGCAAGGCAGCCCAGGTTATTCCGCGGCCCGAATCTCCGAGCGTGCGCGCAGCAACTCCCACAGGCCGCGATGCTGGCCGAGAATCTGGCGGGCACCGAACTGGATGGCGCGAGCGACGCCTTCGTCCGGGGTAATGGCACGGATCACGGCCAGCGTATCCGCAACGTTTGGCAAGCCGCACCGTTTCGGTTCTATTCCCACGCGAAGGGCAGCTCCATCGAGCAGGCGGCGAATTCCGGCCCAATCCATCACCAGCGTCAGCGCCGCGCCCATGGCGCAGCCCCGACGATCGGACTGAGATAGCATTTCGAGGGCATGACGCTGTTGCAGGACCGCGGAATCACAGTTGTTTTGCCCGGAGGTGCTCGGCACCGGTCCCAGCGCGACGGTCAGCCGGGTGAGAAAGGCCCGTTCATCGGCGAAGGCTTCGCAGGCCTGGACGAGCCAGAGGCGTGCCGCGTTGTCGACGCATCTGTTCGCCGCGTGATCGATGACGCCTGGAAAACGACCGTGCAGGAGGGCCAGATAGTGCGCTGCATCGGCCAGCGCCGCGAGCGGACGGGTGCCGTGATCTCCCGCCGCCGCACTCAACACCTGAACATGCGGATGCGCGGCGGAGCCATCGATGGCCACACAGGCTTCAATAACGGAACTGATATCTCCACGGGCGGCACCGGGTGGAAATTGTGTGTGACGCATATTTTGTCCTCATACCCCCCGTGTCGCCGGGGACCTGAGGCATCTTATAGCAAGAGGCAGTAAACGGGCTGTTTATGCCGCCCGAACCGTTCCACGCATTTTTTGCTCCGCTTGTCCCGTAACGGGCCAAAATGGGACAAAATCCGTCACTGGTCGAGGAAGCTCCGCATTTTGCGCGAGCGGCTGGGATGCTTGAGTTTGCGCAGCGCCTTGGCTTCGATCTGGCGAATACGTTCACGCGTGACCGAAAACTGCTGTCCCACTTCCTCAAGTGTGTGATCGGTATTCATGCCGATGCCGAACCGCATGCGCAGGACGCGCTCTTCTCGCGGGGTGAGAGAGGCAAGGACGCGCGTGACCGTCTCCTTGAGGTTCGCCTGAATCGCGGCGTCCACGGGGATGATGGCGTTCTTGTCCTCAATGAAGTCGCCCAGATGGCTATCTTCCTCGTCGCCGATCGGCGTTTCGAGGCTGATCGGTTCCTTGGCGATCTTCATCACCTTGCGAACCTTCTCGAGCGGCATGGACAGCCGTTCCGCCATTTCCTCGGGCGTGGGCTCGCGGCCCTGCTCATGCAGGAACTGGCGACTGGTGCGGACCAGCTTGTTGATGGTCTCGATCATGTGGACCGGAATGCGGATCGTGCGCGCCTGATCCGCGATAGATCGGGTGATCGCCTGCCGGATCCACCATGTCGCATAAGTGCTGAACTTGTAGCCGCGACGATATTCGAATTTGTCGACCGCCTTCATCAGGCCGATATTGCCTTCCTGAATAAGATCAAGGAATTGCAGCCCACGGTTCGTATATTTTTTAGCAATGGAAATCACCAGGCGCAGGTTGGCCTCGACCATTTCCTTCTTCGCGATTCGCGCCTCGCGCTCGGCCTTTTGCACCATGTTGACGATGCGGCGGAATTCCGAGAGCGACATGCCGGTGGCCTGAGCGATTTCGGCGACCTCGGCCCTTATCCGGTCCACCGCCTGGGCCTCGGTGGTCGCGAAAGCGGTCCACTTGCGGTCCAGGGTAGCGACCTTTTCCAGCCAGCCTTCGTCCAGCTCATGGTTGATATAATGATCCAGGAAGTCCTTGCGGTTGACCTTGTGCCGTTCCGCAAGGCGCAGCATCTGACCACCCAGCGTCGTCAGCCGCCGGTTGTAGCTGTAGAGCTGATCGACGAGATATTCGATCTTCTGCTGGTGAAACTGAACGCTCTCGACCTCGGCGGTGAGGTCTTCGCGCAGCCTCTGATAGTCTTCTTCCGCGCGGTTGCTGATCGAATGGCCCGCAGCCATCGCATCCAGCCGGGAATTCTGCGCCTTGGCGAAGCGGTGGAAAATGTCGGTGATTTTGGCAAACTTCTCCAGCGCCACCGGCTTCAGCGTCTCTTCCATCTGGGCGAGGCTGAGCGTGTTGTCGTCTTCCTCTTCCTCCTCGACGCGGCGGGCGCGGCGTTCGACCATCGACTCCTCGTCGTCGTCAGCGCCGGCTTCCTCTTCCTCTTCGATCTCGTCCTCGTCCTTGAAAGACGGTCCAGCCGTCTTTTCGGAGATCTCGCCGTCATCATCGCTGTCCTCGTCGGACAGGCTTTCAGGCGCGGGATCCTTCGACAGCATCGCCTCAAGGTCCAGGATTTCGCGCAGCTGCATCTCGCCGTTGTTCAGCGCGGTCGACCATTCGATAATCGCATGGAAGGTGGTCGGGCTTTCGCACAGCCCCAGGATCATCGTGTCCCGGCCGGCCTCGATCCGCTTGGCGATCGCGATCTCGCCCTCGCGGGAGAGTAATTCGACGGCGCCCATTTCCCGCAGGTACATGCGCACGGGGTCGTCCGTGCGGTCGACCGTTTCCTTCTTCTTCTCGGTCGTTATCCGTTCGCCGTCGCTACCTTCGTCACCATCACCGGCGGAGTCGATCGCCTCGACTTCGTCCTCGCGATTGTCGTCGCCTTCTTCGGCGGCTTCGTCGTTTTCGACGATGTTGACGCCCATGTCGTTGAGCGCGGACATAACGTCCTCAATCTGTTCCGACGACATCTGATCCTGCGGAAGAGCCGCGTTCAGTTCGTCATAGGTAATATACCCGCGTTTTGTCGCGCGCGCGATCAGCTTCTTGACTGATGCCTCATTGAGGTCGAGCAGCGGCGCATCGCCGCCTTCCATCTCTTCAGTCGAACCCTTGCCTGCCTTGCTCGCCATTCACTTGCCTTGTCATCAGATGGCCGTCACGCGGCCATGAGCTGTTCTTCGATATTCGCCTTGAGCTCCAGGAGCCGCTCATCATTTTGCCGCTTGAGAGCGATCAGGGAGAGATGTTCCTGCCAGCTGGTCTCGTCGATGTCGCCATTGCCGCCTTGCGCATAGAGATCAGCTTTCAATCGTTCAAGCTTTGGCGTAAATTCCTGCTCGAACAGGATTATGGTTATGACCTCACCCAGGTCGCTTTCGGCCAGGTCTCGATCCGTGTCGGCCCTGAAAAAGGAAAAGCGCAGGTCATGCGCAATGTTCCGGCGTTCCGGTTCCGGCAGGCTTGTGTCAGCCAATATGGCTTCAATCAAGCTTTCTTCAAGGGTCGGACGCTGGAATGAGGCCCTGATCAACAGGTCCGTCCATGCCCTGAGCGCGTTTGTCGGCATCGTGAGCCCGGCCAGCTGCTCGCGATGGGTGTACAGCACGCCGGGATAACGCGACAAACCAAGCAGTATCGCCCGTTTCATCACTCGTTCGATCCGCTCGCCCATGTTGGAAAGGTCCGAGGCGGGTCGAACCTCGTCGCGGGTTTGCTTGATGAAACCGCGAACGGCACGGATTTCCTGTTTCTTCCAGCCGAACTCGCTCCAGAACCGGTCCTTGAACGCACGTTCATACTCGCGGCGAACAAGGGCGTCCGGGATGGCTGCGGCATGTTCTGCAAGCCGCTGTTGCAGGCCCGCGCGCGCTTCCGGCGTGTTTGCAGGCCCGTCTTCGCGTTCCATGCGCCAAAGCCGTTCGACCAGCGGCGCGCGTGAGGCAAGGCAGGTCTCCAGTCCGGACGCGCCTTGCGTTTTGACCAGGTCGTCGGGGTCCATGCCGCCGGGCAGCGTCGCAAAATCGAGCGAATGTCCCGGCTTCAGCAACGGAAGTGCGCGCAGAGCGGCGCGGCCGGCGGCCTTCTGTCCCGCGCTGTCGCCATCGAAGCAGAGGATCGGCACTTCCGCCATTTTCCACAACCGTTCGATCTGGTGCTCGGTCAATGCAGTGCCGAGCGGCGCCACGCACTCTTCTATCCCTGCCTGAGCCAAAGCGATCACGTCCATATAGCCTTCGACCACGATCACGCGTTCCGCCTTGCGCGCGGCGGGGAGTGCCTTGTCGATATTATAGAGCGTACGACCCTTGTCGAAGAGCGGCGTGTCGGGTGAGTTCAAATATTTGGGTTCGCCTTCCCCGATAATCCGTCCCCCGAAGGCGATGACGCGGCCTCGGTTGTCGCGGATCGGAATCATCAGGCGCCCGCGGAATCGATCATAAGGTTCGCGGTTCCGATCGTCCGGCTGGATCAGGAGGCCTGCCTCGATGAGCATCCCGTCGCCGAAGTCACGCAACGCCGTTTTCAGCTTCCCGCGCGAATCGGGCGCAAAGCCGAAGCCGAAGGCGCGCCGTGTCGCGTCGCTGATGCCGCGCTGCTGCAGGTAAGCGCGCGCCTGCGCGCCATCGATGCTGCCCAGCTGGCTCTCGAACCAGGCCTGCGCCGCCGCCATCGCATCGTGCAGGCCCCGCGCCATTTCTGCCGTTCGCGCCGCCCGGGGATCGGGCGCGGGCATTTCCATTCCGGCCGCGTCGGCAAGTTCCTTCACCGCGTCCATGAAGGGCAGGCCGCGCTGATCGGTCATCCATCGGATCGCGTCGCCATGCGCCCCACAACCGAAGCAATGATAGAAGCCCTTTTCGTCGTTGATCGTGAAGCTGGGCGTCTTTTCGTTGTGGAAGGGACAGCAGGCCTTGTACTCGCGTCCGGCCTTGTGGACCTTGACGACGCGTCCGATCAGCGTCGACAGCGTGGTGCGCGCGCGGAGCTCGTCAAGAAACTGGGGCGACAGGGACATCGCCCGATTATACAGGCTTAATGTGAGTCGGGTCTGATTCCCACCGAAATCAGATGATATTGTGCACGACCAGTCTCATCACCGTGGATAAGGCTATGGATAACCGTGTGGGCAAGCCGGTGGATTAAACCAGCGCAGCCTTTACCAGTCCGCTTGCCTTGCTCATGTCGATCACGGTGCCGTGCCGTTCCTTCAGCAGCGCCATTACGCGCCCCATGTCCTTCACAGAGGATGCGCCGACCTCCGCCTTGATCGCATCGATGGCGGCGGTCGTTTCCTCCTCGCTCATCTGACCGGGCAAGAAGCCTTCGATCACGTCGAGTTCGGCCTGTTCCTTCGCGGCCAGCTCGGCCCGGCCGCCCTGTTCATACAGCGCGATCGATTCGCGCCGCTGCTTGACCATCTTCTGAAGCACGTCGACGACGATCACGTCGTCCTCCGGCACCTCTTTGGCGGTGCGCAGCTCGATGTCGCGGTCCTTCAGCTTGGCGAGGATCAGGCGCACAGCGGCGAGGCGATCCTTCTCGCCCGCCTTCATGGCCTGCACCTGCGCGGATGTGATGGCGTCACGAATCATGACGGGCGAATCCTTGTCCAGTTGCGGGAAAGGACCAGATATAGCGGCAAAACTAATTTTTAACAGTCATTGACCGGGACCCCGCAACGGCATAGGTGACCGGCCGTTTAGCCTGCGTGCAGGGGCTTCGGCTGCGCGCGGCATGACCACGCAAAAGACAAGGAAATCCGTCATGGCGAATGCCACTTACCCCAACGTGCCCAAAGGAGCGACGGGGGTATTGGTGCTGGCCGACGGCACCGTAGTCTTCGGGCGCGGTTTCGGCGCTCAGGGCGAAGCGGTGGGGGAAGTATGCTTCAACACCGCGATCACCGGGTATCAGGAGATCATGACCGACCCGAGCTATGCGGGTCAGATCATCACCTTCACTTTTCCGCATATCGGCAATGTCGGCACGAACCCGGAGGATGTGGAGCGTGAGGCGCCGCACGCGCTGGGCTGCATTGTCCGCGAGGATGTGACCGCGCCGTCCAACTTCCGCAACGTCCAGCCGTTCGATGAGTGGATGAAGGCGCAGGGCCGCATCGGCATTTCGGGCGTCGATACGCGCGCGCTGACGCGGCGGATCAGGGGGCAGGGCGCGCCCAATGCGGTGATCGCCCATGATCCCGAAGGCAGGTTCGACCTCAAGGCGCTGCATGACAAGGCGAAAAGCTGGCCCGGCCTTGTCGGCATGGACCTCGCAATCGAGGTGACGGGCGAACAGCGCGCGTGGAGCGGCGGCGTGTGGGCGCTGGGGCAGGGGTATCATCTGGAGGCAGAGTCGGCGGATGCGCCGCCCCTCGGCGGAGCCGAAAACAAACCACTCGTCGTCGCCATCGATTATGGCGCGAAGGACAATATCTTCCGCTCGCTGGTGCAGGCCGGCGCGCGCGTAACAGTGCTGCCCGCGACGGCGAGCTATGACGACATCATGTCGCTGGAACCGGCGGGCGTGTTCCTGTCGAACGGACCGGGCGACCCAGAGGCGACCGGCGCCTATGCCGTGCCGGTCATTCGCCGCCTTCTGGATGAAGACATGCCCATCTTCGGCATCTGCCTGGGGCATCAGTTGCTCGGCCTTGCGGCGGGGGCCAGGACGGTGAAGATGTTCCAGGGCCATCGCGGCGCGAACCATCCCGTCAAGCAGGTCGAAACCGGCACGGTGGAGATCACGTCGATGAACCATGGCTTCGCGGTCGATGCGAAGACGCTGCCGGGCAATGTGGTGGAAACGCATGTGAGCCTGTTCGATGGCTCCAACTGCGGCATCGCCTTTACCGACAAGAATGCGTTCGGTGTCCAATACCACCCCGAAGCCTCCCCCGGCCCGCAGGACAGCTTCTATCTCTTCGAGAAATTCGTGGGGGGATTGCGGTGAGCTTTGATCATGCATCCCGTTCCCCTCTCCCCTTTGCGGGAGAGGGGTGGTCAGCTACGCTGACCGGGGTGAGGCTGGGTCGCACTAATCAACCCTCTCCCCACCGCGGGAGAGGGTGGCGCGCGTCAGCGCGCCGGGTGAGGGGGCAAATGCGCGGCGATCGTCTCCAGCACGCCGTTGAGATTGCCCAGCACTTCATGGTTCCAGAAGCGGATGACCTTGAAACCTTGCGCTTCCAGAAACGCCGTCCGCGCCGCGTCGGTTTCGATGCTGTGTTGCCCGCCGTCGACCTCCACGATCAATCGCGCGTCGAAGCAGAGGAAGTCGGCGATGAAGCGGTCGAGAGGCATCTGCCTGCGAAATTTCGCGCCACAGAGTTGCCGGTTGCGCAACCGCGACCACAGCAGCGCCTCTGCATCGGTGGCATCGCGACGAAGCCGCCGCGCATTAGCCGTCAGATGCAGTTCCGTCATGGCCGCCCATTCCCCCT
>DASULD010000111.1:0-14150 GCA_036278355.1 Sphingobium sp. | reverse complement strand
AGCGATTACCATAATCGTTCCCCGATAGGACCGGCGCTTGAGGCGAACGCCAGCGGGCTAATCGGAGCAGAGGTGCGCCCATAGCGGACGCTCCCGCCAATCGTCCGGGAAGCCCATGGCAGCAAAATCGCCCGTGGGATTTTCCGCGATCAAACACGTCAGGCGGCTTGGCCAGTCCGATTCAGGGGCCACGGTCCCCATTGAGTGCAAAAGCATCGAGAGTGTGTTGTAGAGCTTGCGATCAGCTTCGGGGGCTATCGTATCTGCAAGGACGGCCGGATTCTGCGCGATTGGAAAGGTTACGGTGAAGCGCCGATTCCAAAGGCGACTATGGTGCGCGCAAATATTTCGCACCGTCGCAAGGTGATGCATCAGGCCCTGAAACACCCGGTCATCCAAGCCAATCGTGCGAGCAATGGCCTTACGGTCTGCGCGTCCCCCGAAGGCAGAGAAGAACTTGGAAAGCAGGCCAAAGGAAATGAACTCCGCAGCCATCCAGACAGGCGGCAATGGCGGGTTATTATAGGTGCGCTTGTAGTGATCGACGAACACGTCATGCGAGCGATCATATTCGGATTGTAGCTGGGCCAGGTTGGCTTGAAAGCGGTCCGTGCGCGGATACAGCGCCGCATTAAGGTAGCCATGCGGCCCATAGACCATTGCCATTTGGTGCGCCCACGCACCGCGCGCCGCCACCTCTATTCGCTCCAAAGCATCCATGAGCAGTAGCCGGAGATGGCGATCAAACTCATAGAGGGCGAGCACCGCTTCCAGCGTCGTCCCATCCTTGAATATATGTTTGCCGGATTCGGGATCGGCTTCGTAATAGAGCCAATAGGCCCGTAGCCGATAGTAGCTGATATGGCTGAGTGCCCATGTCGCTTGCTGGACATTGTCGATCACCATCCCGCGCTCTCGGAGCAACGCGATTTGATCGGAAATTGATTTGGAGGGCTTGTTGAAATGGCGCATCGTCGGTTTATGCGCGAGCCAAGGCTATAAATAAAGTAGCCCGCCATGGTGCGCATCGTTGAGAGGCGTGGCGGGCTTTGTTGAGGTGGATATATCCACCGATTCCCAACAAATCAATAACCGGCTGTTGCGCTTCGTCGCATCCAGCCGGACCAGCTTGCCAATGGGCCGCATTTCAATTCGGGGATGCAAGCCGGTGCCATCCGTCGATAGGGGATCTGAACCTAGCGCCACCCCATAGCGGGTGCCACATGAGTCAGGATTGACTCGATTACATGGCAATTATAGTCGACGCCCAGCTGGTTGGGCACCGTCAGCAGCAGCGTATCGGCCTCGGCGATCGCTTCGTCCTCCTTCAGTTGCGCAATCAGCCTGTCCGGCTCGGCCGCATAGGATCGACCGAAGATCGCTCGCATATTGTCGATGATGCCGATCTGATCGCTCGATCGATCACCACCGAAATAGGCGCGATCCCGCTGGTCCGTGATCGCGAAGATGGAGCGAGAGACGGAGACGCGCGGGGCCCAGTCGTGGCCGGCCGCTTTCCAGGCTTCGCGGTAATGGCGGATTTGCTTGGCCTGCTGAATATGAAAGGGCTCGCCGGTCTCATCGGCTTTCAGGGTCGAGCTTTGCAGATGCATGCCCTTTTCGGCCGCCCATTGCGCGGTCATGTTCGATGCCGAGCCCCACCAGATACGCTTGCGCAGGTCGGGCGAATGGGGTTCGAGGCGTAGCAGGCCAGGTGGATTGGGAAACATCGGATTGGGATTTGGCTCGGCGAAGCCGCGCCCGCTCAGCATTTTCAGGAACACTTCGGCATGGTGACGGCCCATATCCGCGTGGGTCTGGCCCTGCGCCGGCGCATAGCCGAAGTGGCGCCATCCATCGATCACCTGTTCCCCTGAGCCGCGGCTGATTCCCAGTTGAAGGCGTCCATTGCTGATCAGGTCGGCGGCGCCCGCGTCCTCGATCATGTAGAGCGGATTCTCATAACGCATGTCGATGACGCCGGTGCCGATCTCGATTCGGCTCGTCTTTGCGCCAATGGCCGCCAGCAGTGGGAACGGCGAAGCGAGCTGCTGTGCGAAATGATGCACGCGGAAATAGGCCCCGTCGGCGCCAAGCTCTTCAGCCGCGACCGCCAGATCGATCGACTGATGCAGGGTGTCGCTCGCGGTGCGCGTTTGCGAATGGGGCGTGTTCGACCAGTGGCCGAAGGACAGGAAGCCGATTTTTTTCATTGGGCCCAAATAGAGTTTGCCCG
This sequence comes from Sphingobium sp., assembly GCA_036278355.1. Classification (GTDB taxonomy): domain Bacteria; phylum Pseudomonadota; class Alphaproteobacteria; order Sphingomonadales; family Sphingomonadaceae; genus Sphingobium. The sequence goes on along the minus strand of DASULD010000111.1, from coordinate 11,914 downwards.
CCCTGCGTCAAAGGCGGTTTTCGATCCATGCTGTCAGGTCGGTAACGGGGATGGCATTGCGGTGATTGAACGTCCCGGTCTTGTCCCAGGCAACTCCGCGCCCTTGAGCGAAAACTGCGCGATATTTGCGCATCATGTTCTGCGGGTCGCGTGCCAGCTCTTCCATCAGGAAGGGTATGGTCCACTCCGAGCGGCTGAAAGGACGACCAAGTGCGGCTTCCAGCTTGTCTGCGACTTCACCGTAGGTAACGGTGTCGCCCGCCAGAAACACGATCTCGTTACGAATGGTCGGCTCGAAGAACACGATTTCGGCCGTCAGCACCCCGATATCGTCGGGCGTGGTCAGCGTCACGGCAGTGTCGAGGCTGCCGAGGGCATGAACCGCGCTGTTTTTCAAATCGACAACGCCGAACTCCGGTTCGAACAAATAGCTCATGAACATGCCGGTCGAAATGATGACCCACTCGGTCTTGCTTTGCGACCGCAGCAGTTCGCGCACGTCGAGCTGCGCGTCGAAGATATCCTGCGGGCTGCCACGACCGATCGCTTCGAAATCGACGCCAAACTGCCATGGGAAGTAGCGCGGTATGCCCGACTGCAAGGCGGCCTTGGCCAGCTTCATGGGGGTGTTGATCCCGGCGGCATAGCCCGCGCATCCGATTACGGTGTCATAGCGCGAGAACAGGGAGGCCAGCTCATCGATCGAGCTGTTCACCAGATCGCCCTCAACGATCTCGATACCCAAATCGCGGAGTTCGTTGATTTGGCGCTTCTTGGTCGGCTCGTCCGATGCGACGGCGCTGGCGCGTAACAGCACGCTAATCGTGGCTCCGTCCACGTTCTTTGCGCGACGCGCCAGGTTGCGCAGTACCGGCATACCGAGTTCGCCGGCACCCAGCACGAGAATGTTCCGTGACTTCACGGCGGAAACTGCATCGTTCATAGTTCTGGCCCAATCAAGATATACTGTACCCCGGAATTGTAAGCGCCCCGGCGAAAACAGGAAAAACGTGCGGTCGGACAGGGGTGGTGCTGCTGGAGAGGATTGAACTCTCGGCCTCTCCCTTACCAAGGGAGTGCTCTACCACTGAGCTACAGCAGCGCCCGCGCAGAGGCGGGGCGCTTCGAAGCGCCCGCCGGAGCCGGGCCTATGGCCCCGCCGCGCCCGCGTTGTCAAGCAGGGGGTTGAGGCGCAGGCACGATTTCGGCTAATCCGCCTTCATGGCAGAGACGCAGGCGGAACGGAAACAGCGGCTGGCGGATGCGCTGCGCGCCAATCTGCGGCGTCGCAAGGCACAGGTACGGGAAACGCCGGTCGATCAGAACAGGGGAGATGAGCCGGAGCGCCGCTAAACCGACGCGCAAGCCTGCGCGAGCCAGGCCTGCACCTCATCGGGAACCAGCGGCCCGATCCGCCGCAGCGTCTCGGCATGATAGGCGTTGAGCCAGTCGCGTTCGCCCCCGTCCAGCATTTCCGACACGATCAGTGTCCGGTCGATCGGCACATGCGACAGCGTCCGCGTCCCCAGCATGTCCCGCTCTGCGCCGGGTATCGTCCGCCCCTCGACAAGGACCAGATTTTCGATCCGGATGCCGTATTCTCCGGCCTTGTAATATCCAGGCTCGTTGGACACGATCATGCCGGGCCGCAACGGCTCGTCGCCGCCGCCGAATGTCGCAATGCGCTGCGGACCTTCATGGACGGACAGGAAACTGCCGACGCCATGGCCCGTGCCGTGGGCGTAATCGAGGCCATGCTGCCACAACGCGTGCCGGGCAAGCGCGTCGAGCTGGCTGCCCCGCGTACCGGCCGGAAACACCGCGCGGGCGATCGCAATATGCCCTTTCAGCACCAGCGTGAAACGCTCCCGCATCTCGGCGGTCGGCGTCCCGATGGCGATGGTGCGCGTTATGTCGGTGGTGCCGTCCCGATATTGCGCGCCCGAATCGACCAGATAGAGCATATGGGGTTCGATCCGCCGGTCGGTCCGCTCCTCAACGCGATAGTGGACGATGGCGCCGTTCGCGCCCGCGCCGCTGATTGTGTCGAAGCTCAGATCGACCAGGCACCCCGTTTCTTCACGGAATTTGCGAAGTTGGGCCGCAGCGGAAAGTTCGGTCTGGGTGGAGTTTGGCCCTTCAAGGCCGATCCAGTGCAGGAAACGCACAAGGGCCGCATTGTCGCGCGATTGCGCGGCGTCGTGACCGGCGATCTCGACCGGGTTCTTTATGGCTTTCGCCAGCACCGCCGGGTCGCGCGCCGCGTCCACATCGGCGCCACCGCGTGTCAGCGCCTCGAAGATCGCGGCGACCGCGCGCTCGGGATCGGCCGCGATCCGCTTGCCGGTGAAATCCTGCACCAGCCCATCGGCGAACACTGCCCGGTCGCGCAGGGAGACACGGTTCCCGAGATGCGCTCGCAGCGCGTCCGTCGCCTTTTCCGGGGCGATATAGAGGTCCGCCGTACCGTCAGCCTTCACGACGGCGTAGCTCAGCGCAACGGGCGTTCGCGCCACGTCGGAACCCCGGATGTTGAATGTCCATGCGATCGAATCGAGCGCGGACAGGACTACCGCGTCATTGCCCCGGTCTTTCAGCCACGATGCTATCTCGTCCAGCTTCTCCTCGTGCGCCTTCCCGGAGAACTCCAGCGGGTGGGGCATGGCCGGGGCGAGGCTGGGCGCGGGACGATCACGCCACACCGCGTCGACCGGATTGCCATCGACGGGGATCAGTTCCGCGCCCCGTGCGCCAAGCTTTTGGCGCGTTTTCGTCACCCAATCGGACGTGTGCAGCCAGGGATCGTAGCCCACGCGTTGTCCTGCCACGATCCGGCTCGCGAGCCAGTCGGCGGGGAGGGTCGCCGGCAGGTCGCAATACTCGTAGAGTGCGCCGTCCACCTGATCGCGTACCTGCAAGGTATAGCGCCCATCGACGAAGATGGCGGCCTTGTCCGCCAGCACCGCCGCGCTGCCCGCGGAGCCGCCGAAACCGGTGAGCCATTCCAGCCGTTGGGCATAGGCGCCGACATATTCGCTCATATGCTCGTCGGTCAGCGGGACCACGAAGCCGTCGAGATGCCGACTGGCAAGCTCGGTCCGCAACGCCGCAAGGCGATCTGAGTGGTTGTGGGCGGTGGCTAGGATGGCGGCGGTGGACAATCCTGGTTCCTTGCAGCATGGCTTTTGCCGACCAACATAGGGAAACGGGGACTTTCCTGCTACCGCCCTGCAACACATATAATGGTATTCCATGACAAAAACGATCACGCTCGCCGCGCCTCCGATTGCCGAACGCCGCCCGCACAGCGTTGCCGCTCATGGCCGGAGCATTGACGATCCCTATTTCTGGCTACGAGATCCTGGCTATCCGGACGTTACGGACGGGGACGTCCTCGCCTATCTTGAGGCGGAAAATGCGTGGTTCGAGAGGGCGATGGCGCCGCATCAGGGGCTGGTCGATACGCTGTTCGAGGAGATGAAAGCGCGGATCAAGGAGGACGACAGCTCGGTCCCGCAGAAGGACGGGGACTATATCTACTGGCGCGCATTCGAGGTCGGGGCGCAATATCGCAAATGGTATCGCAGGCCCGCCGACGCTCCGGAGGACGGCAGTGCTGACCAGCTTATCCTCGACGAACCCGCGCTGGCCGAAGGCCACGAATATTTTCGCCTGGGCGCGGTGTCGGTTTCGCCGTGCGGGCGCTATCTCGCCTTTGCGATCGACACCGATGGAGGAGAACGGTTCGAGGCGCGCATTCGTGATCTGGCGACCGGCGATATGTTGCCGGATGTTATCCCGGGCACCCTTTCCGCGCTGGTCTGGACAAGCGACAGCAAGGCGCTGCTCTACAGCCTCGCCAATGAGAGCTGGCGCACCGATAATGCGCGGGTCCATGTTCTGGGTACGCCGCTGACGGCTGACCGCGAAATCTTCCATGAGGATGATGAGGGCTTCCGCGTCTCGATCGGCCTGACATCGTCAGAAAAGTGGATCGTCATCGCCACTGGCGATCATGTGACGAGTGAGGTCTGGCTGGTCCCGGCCGACGATCCGTTTGCGACCCCCCGCCTGGTGTCGGCGCGTCAGGAGGGTCGGGAATATGACGTGGATGAGCATGATGGCTGGCTCTACATCCGCGTAAACGACACCCATACCAATTTCCGGCTGGTCAAGGCCCCGGTGGACGATCCGGGTGAATGGCGGGAAGCGATCGCGCCCGACGATCATTTCTATCTGACCGACGTGACCCTCTTCAAGACGTTCTACGTGACCGAGGGCCGCCTCGACGGCCTCGATCAGATCGAGATCAGGGATTACGAGACCAACACGCCAAAGCGCCTGGAATTCCCGGAGGCGAGCTATAGCGCATCGCTGGACGACAACCCCGAATATGACGTGACGAAAATCCGCATCGGCTATGAATCGATGGTCACGCCCGACACCATCTACGACTATCATCTCGTGGACGGCCGCCGCGAACTGCTGAAGGTGCAGGAAATTCCATCAGGTTATGACGCCTCGCGCTATCGCACGCAGCGGCTGACCATAGCGGCGCGTGACGGCACGTACGTTCCCGTCTCGATCGTGTACCCGGCGGATTTCCCGATGGACGGGTCGGGGCGCCTCCACCTTTATGGCTATGGCGCTTATGGTCTCGCGATGGAGCCGGGATTTTCCACCTCGCGCCTGTCCCTCCTTGACCGGGGCTTCGCTTATGCGATCGCGCACATCCGCGGCGGCGATGACCTCGGACAGCAATGGTATCTCGATGGAAAGCTGGACAAGCGCACCAATACGTTCAACGACTTCGTCGATGTGGCCAAGGGCCTGATCGAGCAAGGCTTCACCCGCGCGGGCCGCATCACGATTTCGGGCGGGTCGGCTGGTGGCGAGTTGATGGGTGCCGTGATGAACAGCGATCCGGCGCTATGGGGCGTCGTCGTCGCCCATGTCCCGTTCGTCGATGTCCTGAACACCATGCTGGATCCGTCACTGCCGCTGACGCCGGGCGAATGGCCCGAATGGGGCAATCCGATCGAAGATGAAAAGGCGTTCGATCTCATCGCCTCCTATTGCCCTTATCAGAATGTGAAGGCGCAGGCCTACCCGCCGCTGCTGGTGACAGCGGGCCTCAACGACCCGCGCGTCACCTATTGGGAGCCCGCAAAATGGGTGGCGAAGTTGCGGGAGAAGAAGACGGACGACAACGTCCTGCTGCTCAAGACCAACATGGGGGCCGGGCATGGCGGCAAGTCCGGCCGTTGGGAATCGCTGAAGGAAACAGCCGAGGAATTCGCGTTCATCCTGTGGCAGATGGGCATGGCCGGATAACGGGGCGGCCGTCCGGCCTGAATTCAGCGGCCGACGGGCGCAGGGACTTCTGGCGGCGGCTGCGCGACCTGCATGTTGGTCGGGCTGCCCCCGCGAGGTTGAGACGGTACGCTGCGCGGCTCCAGAATGGCGGCGGCCTCGACCACATCCAGCGCGCGGCGTGCCTCATTATATTGCCGCGCCATCTGGATCCATTCGTCCGCCTTCTGGTGATTGGGCAGGCGCTCTATCTCTTTGAGTGCGGCGGCGACCCTGTCCGCCGAGAGCAGAAGATGCGCGCGTTCCACCGCCTTTTGCGGGACTGGTGAGGGCTCGCCCGTCCGGCGCACGACGATGAGGCTTGAGATTTCACGCTTCGCCGCCGTCCACCAGTCCGCCTTGCCGCCCGTGCCCAGCAACGCGGGAGAAACGACCTCCAGCCCTGCCTGCAGGTCGGCCAGGGTGATCGGCGAATGCGCGGCAGTGATGATCGTGGCCACCGCGCGGGGCTGCGCGTCGCCGAACCGGAGGCGCAGTTCCCCTTCGAGATAACCGAGCGGTGTTCCGCGATCGAGCGCGCGGCGGGTGGCGAAGGCGATCAGCAGCCCTTCGGCACGGGCTGCATTGCCCCCGGCTCCGGCGGCCTGTTCCGATATGGCGTCCAGCTTGGATGAAAGAGCGGCGAGCCGGGCTTCAAGGATGGCGACGTTTCCCGGAGTAAGGGCTTTGCTTGTGGCCGCGTCCCCTTCACTGATATCTTCGCTGGCTGGCCCGGCGCCGTTGTCCGCCATCGGGGTTGTGCCATCTTCCGAACTCCACCACCGGTCGAGCGCGGGGGCGAGCCATAGCGTGGCGCCGATGCCCGCCGAAAATGCCAGCAGCAACAGAACCACGGTCCAGGTTCTGCGCGGACGTGCCTGTGGTGCCAACGGTTCAGCCGGGCTCGAAAGGCTTGCCTCGGGGACAGGAGACTGGCTGTTCATATCAGGACCTTGCACCCGCACCGGACCATGTAGTGACGGCTTCTTCGCACATTTGCCTGGCCAAGGCCAGCATTGCGGCGTCCGTCGGAACCTCTGCGGCCCGCGCCTTCGCCCAGCCCGCTGCTGCCGCCGCCAGCGCGGCGGGAGAGATGGCCACGACGCGGAAAGTGGCGCGCTGATCCAACGGAACCAATGCATCCAGCCGCGCCCCGGCACGGGCCGAATGAACAAGCAGCACCGATCCCGCAGGCGCGGCCGCCGCCAGTCCCGCCGCGTTTCCGACCGGTGCTGCGCGGTAAACGGGAATACCGGTAACGCGGAGGTGTCCCGGATCGAAGGGCCGCGCATCCTCGCCGCGCAGGTGCAGCACCTGACTGTATCCGGCGGCCGCAATCGCAGTGGCCGTTGCCTGGGCATCCGGGCCGGCAAGCACGACCTGCGCGAAGCCGTGCTCCGACGCGGCCCTGGCTGAAGCCTTCCCGACGGCGAAGATGGGCAGGCCGTGATAAGCGGCCAGGGCCGGGCCGCCATGCCATACTGCGTTCGCGCTGGTCAGCATCACTGCGTCCAGTCCCGCCGGATCAGGGGCCGTCCAGGCCAGCGGCTCGACGGTGAAGAGGGGATAGCTCACGGCCGTCAGTCCCATGGCGCGCACCCGGTTTGCCGTGGCCGTGGCGCCGGGCTGGGGACGCAGGACGACGACCGGGCGCATCACGTGGCAAACAACGCGCGCAAGGCGGCGCTGGCATCGGAGAGGAGTGTTTTGCCAACCGCCTCGGCACCTGCGAGGTCGCCCGCCGCAACGTGCCGCTCGTCCCGCACCCGCTCGACGCCATCGGGCGACAATATTTCGGCGCGCAGGAGCAGCCTGCTGCCTTCCGGCATGGCGAGGACCGCGACAGGCGAATGGCAACTTCCGCCCAGCGCCCGCAATACCGCCCGTTCCGCATGAACACACTCGCTGGTGGTGCGATCGTCGATCGCCGCGAGCACCTTGCGGACATTCTCGTTTCCGCGCAGCGTCTCGATACCGATGGCTCCTTGCGCCGGTGCGGGAAGCAATTCCTCGGTTGAAACGGCCACGCCGATGTCCGTTTGTCCCAGCCGCGCAAGACCGGCCGCAGCGAGCAGCGTCGCGTCCGCCTCGCCTGCCTCCAGCCGGCCAAGCCGGGTCGCGACATTGCCACGAAACAGCACGACGTTGATGTCAGGGCGTAATCGCTTGAGCTGCGCCCTGCGGCGCGGAGAGCTGGTCCCCAGCCGCCCGCCGTGGGGGATGGCCGATATCGCGCCCGCGCCGACCAGAACGTCACGGACATCCGCGCGCGGCAGCATCGCGCCGATTATCAGCGCATCCGGACGGAAGGTTTCGACGTCCTTCATCGAATGGACCGCCGCGTCGATTTCTCCCTCGACGAGCCACTGGTCCAGTTCCTTTGTCCAGAGCGCCTTTCCCCCGATATCAGCGAGCGGCCGGTCGAGGACCTTGTCGCCGCTCGCAGTGACCGGCACGACTTCGATATGATCGTCTGTCCACCCATGCGCGGCGAGCAGCGCCTCGGCGGCAAGCTTTACCTGCGCGATCGCGAGCGGCGATGCGCGCGTACCGAGTCGCAGCGGACGGTCCAGCGGGAAGGGGGTAGCCATATGTCCCTTGCTCTAACGGTCATGGAAGCTAAGGAAAAGTGCGAATGACGATCATCCTGGGCCTGGAGTCGAGCTGTGACGAAACCGCCGCCGCGCTGGTAACCGGCGAGGGGCGCGTCCTCGCGCACAAGCTCGCGACGCAGGAGGAGGAGCATCGCCCTTATGGTGGCGTGGTGCCCGAAATCGCGGCGCGCGCGCACGCCGAGGCGCTGATGCCGCTGGTCGGTGCGGCCTTCCGCGAGGCTGGTCTCGCGCTCGGGGATGTGGATGCCATCGCCGCCACCGCCGGGCCGGGGCTGATCGGTGGCGTGATGGTCGGGCTGGTCACGGGAAAGGCGCTTGCCCATGCGGCAGGCAAGCCGCTGATCGCTGTCAATCATCTGGAGGGACATGCGCTTTCGCCCAGGCTTGCCGAGCCTGGTCTCGACTTTCCGTACATGTTGCTGCTGGTGTCGGGCGGACATTGTCAGTTGCTGCGGGTGGAGGGCGTGGGGCAGTACCGGCGTCTCGCCACGACCATCGACGATGCGGCGGGAGAGGCGTTCGACAAGACAGCGAAGATGCTGGGGCTGGGCTATCCCGGTGGTCCAGCGGTGGAGCAGGCTGCGCTGTCGGGAGATCCCCGTGCCGTGCCTTTGCCCCGGCCGCTGGTCGGAACCGGCGATCCCAACTTCTCCTTCGCGGGCCTCAAGAGCGCGGTGCTTCGCGCGCGCGATTCCGGCCGCTACCGCATTGAGGATATCGCGGCAGGGTTCAGCGCGGCCGTCGTCGATTGCCTTGTTGACCGGACAGCGCGCGCGCTGGACCGCAGCGGGGGGCTGACCGCGCTGGTGGTGGCGGGCGGGGTCGCCGCGAACCAGGCCGTGCGCGGTGCACTGTCGGCGCTGGCGGAGAAAAGAAACCTGAGCTTCGTTGCGCCGCCGCTGTGGTTATGTACCGACAATGCCGCGATGATCGCCTGGGCCGGGATAGAGCGCTTTCGCCTCGGCCTTCTCGACGATATGACGGTGGCGGCCCGCCCGCGCTGGCCGCTCGACCCGACGGCGGAAAAAGTACGCGGGGCGGGCGTCAAGGCTTGACCGCCGCACGAATGGGGGATCGCGAAACATGAAGATGGGCGTGGTTGGTGCCGGAGCCTGGGGTACGGCGCTGGCGCAGGTGCTTGCCGCCGGTGGTGATACGCTGTTGTGGGCGTTCGAGCCCGATGTCGCGGATGAGATCAACACCCGGCGGGAAAATCCGGTCTATCTGCCGGGCATCCCTCTTTCGTCCGCGATCCGGGCGACCAGCGATCTGGCCGACATGGCACAATGCGAGGCCTTGCTCATCGTCACTCCGGCCCAACATGTACGGCGTATTGTGGCGCAACTTCCCGGGGACGGCAGGCCGCTCATCCTGTGTGCGAAAGGCATAGAGGCGGGCAGCGGCAAGCTGATGTCGCAGGTGGTGGCGGAAGTAGCGCCGGGCGCGTCGCTTGCGGTGGTATCCGGGCCGACCTTCGCGCATGAGGTGGCGGCGGGTCTGCCCACGGCGGTGACGTTGGCATGCGCGGATCGGCAGCTGGGCGAGCGCCTGATTGCCCGGATCGCACGTCCGACATTTCGTCCCTACCTCTCCGATGACGTCATCGGCGCGGAAATCGGCGGGGCGGTCAAGAATGTGCTGGCCATCGCCTGCGGCGTTGCCGACGGCGCGGGGCTGGGCCTCAATGCACGTGCCGCGCTTATCAGCCGGGGCTTCGCCGAAATGTGCCGCTTCGGTTTGGCGCTCGGTGCCCGGGCGGAGACGCTCGCCGGGCTTTCCGGCCTTGGGGATCTCGTCCTTACATGTTCGTCGACGAATTCGCGCAACTTCTCCTTCGGCAAGGGGTTGGGTGAAGGGCTGTTGGCGGGTGACCTGCTGGCCAATCGACGGACGGTTGCCGAGGGCGCCCTTACGGCGCCGGTACTGCGGGAGGGTGCGCGTGCTGCGAAAGTGGAAATGCCGATCGTCGAGGGCGTATGCGCGCTGATCGAGGGCTCTGTGGGCGTGAGCGACATGATCGAGGCCCTGCTTGCTCGCCCGCTGCGCAGCGAATGACAATATACTTGTGCCATTGCATCGCTTAGGGTCAGGACCCTCGGGTCCGGACAAGTCAGAAAGGATGAACGGATTGGCAACGATCCAGCCGTCGGCTGACGGAGGGCAGGAGGACAGCGATCTTGCGGCGCTGGCGCGGGGCGGGCGCACCAATGTCTTCGGTTTCCTGCTGCGTCTGGCGGCGCGGCTGCCTTTTCTCTTCATCGCCGGCCGCGTCTATGGGCCTGAGGTCCTGGGCCGCTTCGCCTACGCCATTGTCGTGGTCGAGTTCGCGGCGCAGCTTGCCACGCTGGGACTGAAGCGGGGCCTGGCGGGGGCGTTCGCCCAGACCAAACGCGAGGAAAGCCATGTGCTGGCCGACGCGATGCTGCTGACGCTCTTCGTTTCGTTGTGCGCGGCCGCTGTGCTGATCCTCTTTCCGCAGGCGATGTTTCCCAACAGCAGCCTCAACGGGCTGGACCGCCTGCTGCCGCTGACCATCGTGGCGATCGCAGGATCAGAGGTTGCGCTCGCGGCCTGCGCCTGGCGCTATGACATCGCGGCGACCGTGCGCGCCCGCGCGATTGTCGAGCCCTGGACGATCAGCATAGCCGCCTGGGCGCTGTCCTGGTACTCGCTGCGTGATGGCCTGATCCTTTCCTACGTGCTGTCGATGATCGCGGCGATGCTGGTATCGATCTGGTCGGTCACCCGCCATTTCCGCTGGCCGCGCGGATGGCGGCCGTACCCCAGGCGCCTGTGGCGCATGGCGCGGATCAACATGCCGCTGGCCGCGGCCGACGCGCTCGAATGGGGGTCGCGCCGTCTCGATCTCGCGCTGCTGGGCCTGTTCGTCAGCCCTGGGGTGGTCGGCATCTATTATGTGGCGCAGCAGGTGGCGTCCTTGCCGCAAAAGCTGAAAACCAGTTTTGAACCGATATTGGGGCCGGTGATTACCCGGAACATCGCCGAACAGAATTATGCCGCGATCGCCCGTCAGGTCAGCCAGGTGGGCTTCTGGATCATCGCCGCCCAGGCGGGCATAGCGCTGGCGCTGGGACTGCCGGGGGAAGCGGTGATGGGCCTGGTCGGGCCGGAGTTCGTCGCGGGCGCCCTCGCGCTGGGCTGCCTTCTGTTTGCCGAGGTCGTTGCCGCCACGGCGGTGGTCAGCGAAGGTGCGCTCGTCTATCTCGCCCGGCACCGGAACATGATGATCTCGCTCGCGATGATTGCGTTGCAGGTCGTTCTGACGTTTGTCCTCATATGGCTGGTGGACAAATCTGGCTATGGCGCGCCTTTGCTCGCGGCCGCCCCGGCGCTGGCGCTGGCGCTCGCGCTGGCGTGCAGCTCCATCGTCAAATCGTGGCTGCTGCAGGGACTGCTGCGTCACCGCATCGGCACCTGGCGGCCCGCGCTGATCCTTGCGGTATCCGCCGCCGCGATCGTGGGCATGATGTTCGTGTCGCTCCCCTCCCGATTCGAGTGGGTGGAACTGGTGATCGGCGTGCCTGCCATCCTGGCCGTCTATGCCGCCGTCATATGGCGATTCGGCTTCGGGCCGGAGGACCGGACCTTGTTCAGGCGGAGCAAGGCGGAACCCGCCGAGGGGTGAGCGCTGGCGTGATGCCGCCGCGCGGCGCTTGAGCGTTCCAAGCTGCGATGCGTCAGCATCCACCTTGGTATGAGGTGCGCCCGCCGGACAAAGAAAAAGGGCCGCAGCCTTACGGCCACGGCCCTTGATCTTGCTATCGATCAGGCGATCAGAAGTCCGCGCTCACCGAGAAAACGACGGTGCCGTCGGCGCCAAAGGCTTCCTTGACCGCCTTGTTGCCGTAGCCGATGGTGTTGACATAGGAAGCACCGAAGGTCAGCGCCTTCCAGGTCGCGGCCGCACCAACCGAATAGTCGGCATA
>DASULD010000110.1:0-19918 GCA_036278355.1 Sphingobium sp. | reverse complement strand
CGGTGGTAGCTGCTGACCTGCATCGGGCCGCCGGAGCCGTGCATTGGACCGTCAAAGACGATATTGTCCTCTGAGCGGATGAAATAGGGCAGCACCTCCGCATAGCTCCAGCCGGTGCAGCCGATGGCCGCCCATTCATCGTAATCCTGCGGATGCCCCCGAAAATAGACCATGCCGTTGGTCGAGGTACATCCGCCCAGCACGCGCCCGCGCGGCAACGAAATGCGTCGGTTCGCCGCACCCACCTGAGGGACTGTGGCGTATCGCCAATCCAGTAGCCGATGCCCGATCAGTCCGGCAACTCCAGCCGGGATATGGATCAGCGGGTGTTGATCGGACCCTCCCGCCTCAATAAGGGCCACATGGAAACGACCGCATTCAGAGAGGCGGTTGGCAAGGACGCATCCCGCAGCGCCAGCACCGACGATGATGTAATCATAATGGTGCGCGAACTCTCCCGTTCTGCATTCTCCAACCGCGCGCACAGCTTCACTCTCCCGATCATCTGATGATCCGGAGCAATGCGGCCTTCCGGATAGGGCGCCACCTATCTCCGGCGATAGGTTTCATTGGCCAAGCCAGCCTTAGCCTATGCCTCAGAAACGGCGCTGGTGCGCAAGAAATTCCAGGAGGAACAATGATCGGGAAAGCAGAAGAATTCGGTATGAACAGCGAACGCCTGGCGCGCATTCGTCCGGCGATGGAAGCCCTGATCGAGAAGCGCAAGTTTTTCGGCGGCGAAATACTCGTCGCCCGGCATGGCGAAGTAGTGCTCCACGAAGCGGTGGGCTACCGGGATTGGGATAACAAGGTTGGTCTGGAAAAGGACGCTGTCTACTCAATTTTCTCGATGACCAAATCGATGACGGGCGTCCTTACGCTTCATGCGATAGAGGCGGGGCAGTTCGCACTCACTACCAAGGTCAGCGAGATCATCCCGGAATTTTCCGGTGGCGTGCGCGAGGACATCACCTTTTACCATCTTTTGACCCACACTTCGGGTCTGCCGATGACCTTCACCCCGATTCCGGGCATGTTCATCGATAATCTCGACGAGATGATCGCGGCGATCTGCGCGAAGGTCCACTCGACCGCCGCACCGGGCAGCGAAGCAAGCTATGCCCCGCTGGTCGGCCATGCATTGATGGGCGAAGCGGTCCGCCGCACCGATCCAAAAGGCCGCAGTTTCCGCCAGATCATGCAGGAGACGATCCTCGATCCGCTGGGAATGAAGGACAGCGCGATAGGCCTGCGCCCCGACCTCAAGCCACGCCACATCAAACCCGAATGGCTGTTTGACAAGGGCGCGCTGCAGCACCTTTCGCGCAATCTCGAAGGTTCGGATGCGGCCTTTGAGGATCCTGACGCAGAAATGCCCTGGGTGGGGCTTTGCTCAACCGTCACCGACATCTTCCACTTTACCGAGATGCTGCGCCGGGGCGGCGAATATAATGGAGCGCGCATCCTCTCGCCGGTGACGGTGGAACGCACCCGGGTAAACGAGACAGGGCACATGATCAACCAGCTCTATGGCCGCAATGCCATTGCGCGTGGGTGGGAACCTGCCCCGGCCTATCTTTCGATCGGCTTCTCGCTGAGCGGTGACGAGATCTGTCACCAGCAGATGGGCACGCTGACCAGCCCGCAAACTTTCGGCCAGCACGGGCAGGGCAGCATGCTTTACTGGGTCGATCCCAAATGGGATGTGACCTTCGTCTGCCTGTCCCATGGCGTGATGATCGAAGGTGAAAACTACGAGCGCTTCCAGAAGCTTTCCGATATTGCCATCACATCCGTGATCTGAACCACGCTTCCCGGCCCGGCTATCCGGCTCGTTTTTTGAAAGGTGCCGACATGAAGAGCGCGACCGACCTTTTTTCGGTTCAGAATTATGGCGTGGTCGTCACCGGTGGAGCGAGCGGCATCGGCCTTGGCTATGCCGAGGTGCTGGCCGCGAACGGCGCGCGCGTGACTTTGCTTGATCTTGATCCTGGGCGCATCGCCATTGAAACTGAACGGCTGCGCAATCTCGGTTTCTATGTGCGCGGGGCAGTGGTCGATGTCACGGATCACGCCGCGCTCGACGCGGCCATCGACGAGGCCGCCGCCGAGTATGGGGGGCTGGATGTCGTTTTTGCGAATGCCGGCATAGATTCCGGCCCGGGTTATCTGGGGGCATGGATTGGCGGCCAGCGTCCGCGCCTCGATGAAGGGGCGCTGGAAAATTATTCCAACGAACGCTGGAACCGCATCGTGGACGTCAATCTGACCGGAGCGTTCGCAACGCTGCGTGCTGCTGCCCGCCACATGAAACCGCGCCGTTCGGGGCGGATGATCGTCACCACGTCGGCAGCGGCGCTCCGGTGCGAGCCGGCGATCGGCGTCGCCTATATGGCGGCAAAGGCGGGCGCCGCGCATCTGGTACGCAATGTCGCGCTCGAAATGGCCGCTTATGGGATCACGGTCAACGCGATCGCGCCGGGGATGTTCGTCACCAATATCGGGGGGGGGCACTTCAAGGACGAGAAGCTCCAAGCCGAGTTCGGAAAGGCCATTCCTGCCCATCGCGTGGGCTTTCCATCCGACATGTACGGCCTTGCCCTGTTTCTCGCGTCGCCAGCATCGGCTTATGTCACCGGGCAGCAAATCGTCATCGACGGCGGACTTTGCCTTGGCCAGGCGGACTGAGCGCCGCTGCGTTCATTCCGCTTTCAGCAGTTCATGGACATAATAGCTGTCCATATATTCGCGTAAAGCCGTCACGCGGCCACCATCCACTTCCACGACCATGACATAGTGATTGTCGTAGGAGCGGCCGTCGCGCAGCCGACCGCCGCCATGAGATTCCATGATCACCAGATTGCCGGACGAAACCAGGGTGCGCAGGGTGATCTGCGGAGAACCCGGTTCGAAAAGAGCCCTAATGGGGCGGATGAACTCGAATATCGCATCCGCCCCCCGATGGGACCCTTCTCCGGGTACGCCACGTGCCATGACTGACCAGAGGACATTCTGGTCCATCAGCGCGCGCGTGGCTTCCCAGTCTTCTGCTCCGAGCGCCGCGAAGAATGCTGCCACGGTGCGCTCGGCGTCGTTCTTCGGCGTGAACATGGTTCAGCCCTCCAGAACCATGGCCCCGCGCGGCAGGCGTTCGCCGCGTGCATAGGCGGCGCGGCCGACGAAGAATTCCTCCAGCGGCCCGTCATAAGGCTTCACGCCTGATGCAGCGAGCGCGGAGCGGAGCGATTCCATCTCCCACTCGCTCAGGCGGTGGATGGGCTGGCGCAACATGCCGCCATTGCCGCCGACCAGCCATTGCTGGAACTTGAAGCTGAGGAACGGGTAAAGGCCGGAACCGGAAAGACGGCCGTGCAGGTTCCAGCTGGCGGACCGGACCGGGTCTATCGCCCAGTAGATTTCCATCGCCTCGTCGATCTGGCCGGCACGGAAATGGTTGAACATCCGCACCACGCGCTGATCGTCCTGCGACTGCCACATGTCGTAGCCCATTGCGCCCGCCCATTGCGCGCCCCTGTCGCCCACGACGAATGCCCAGGCGTTGTCGAGCGGATCGTTGATGAGCAGCTGATCGCCGACCGCCGAGAACACATGGGCTGAATAGTTGGGCGGGTTGAGGTTGCCAATCTTGAGGCCCACCACGTTGTCGATGTCGGCAAGACGGCGGATGATGTCGATGGATAATGTTCCGTGGCCGAACCGGCTGAGATCGAAGCGGGCGGCCGGATAGATATCCATGCACAGATCCACCGCATCGCATACAGCCTTCATCGTTTCGAAGACCTCCTGCTCGCTATCGGGGTGAAACTGGACGGGGGTGCCAAGCAGCACATGGTGGCCACCCACCGACTGGAAATATTGGAGGAACTCCACGTCATTGCGGAAGGTATCGAGCAGAACCGGCGCTGAAACGAGAATGCGCCCCCGCGCCTCATCGCACACGATGCGGACGAATTCGCAGCGCTCCGCCATCGTCATGGATGTCGATTCCACGGCGGCGAGGACAGAAAACATGCCGTGCCTGATGTAATAGTCCACATCATGCCGGATGCCATCCTCATCGAGACGGCTCAAATCCGGCGTAAAGGACGGCATCAGCGTTCCTTCGAGACCGTTATAATTATGTTTGGCCCAAGATTTCGCTTCCTTGCGTGTGAATTCCATCCGTCTCTCCAAAGTATCTGCCGCAGGCGGCGCTTTGCGATCGGTCCACACGTTAGCCGGAACGACGGGCATGCCACCTATCGCCCCGGATAGGTGCCTGGCGGACGGTCCATTTCCTATCGCTTCGGAAACATTTGGAGAGGCGGACATGGAGGAACGGACGCGGGATAGGCTGGCGGTTATTGCCGACACCCACGAGATCGCCAATCTGCAGGGCCGCTACATGTATTATCTGGAAGCGCATCGTTATCGGGAGGTGCTGGCGCTGTTCGCGCGCAACGACCCGGATGTGTCGGTGGAGATCGGAGAAGGCGGCGTCTATGTCGGCCGGGCGAAGGTGGAGGCGATGTTTCTCCACGTCCTCAAGCCGTTTTTCACCCTGCCCGGGATGATGCCGCTGCATATGCTCACCACTCCGGTGATCGAGGTCGAGCCCGGCGCCCTGCGCGCGCAGGGCATGTGGCAGACGCTGGGGTGCAACAGCTTTCCAACCGAATCGGGCCTGAAGGCCGTGTGGCAGCAGGGCGCCTACGACAATCTCTATGTGAAAGAGGAAGGGCGGTGGCGAATTCTGCGCATGCGCTGGCTCGCCAACTTCCGGACATCCTTCGATAAGGGATGGGTAGAGGAGCCGCTGCACCATCTTGCGCCGCTCGACTTGGACAGGTTTCCGCCGGAACATCGGCCAGATCTACCTGCCAGCGGGGCTTTCGAAAGCTATGATCCCATGGCTGTTCGGCAGCGCGCTCCTTTGCCGCCGGAGCCAGCCCCGGATCAGGAATCTCGTCACTTGCCTCCCTATCTCGCGGGATAGGTAAACTTCTCGGACGAGCGGATAGTATTTGATTCGAAGGAACAGCAATAATCAGCAGGAGGGGTTTCTAGATGACTTTGCAGAAGATACATTTCCTCTGTGCAGCGAGTGCACTGGCTTTGGCCCTGCCGGCTGCCGGTGCGCAGGCACAGACGGAACCGGCGAGTGCCGAGGCTACGGCAGGACAGATCGCTGACATTGTGGTGACCGCGCGCTTCCGTGAGGAAAAACTTCAGGACACGCCGCTCGCCATTACTGCCGAGAGCGGTGAGGCGCTTGCCGCCAAGAACATTAATAATGTTCAGGATATGGGCCGCATCGTTCCCAATGCTTTCATCACGCCGGGCGCTGCCGCCGTGGGTGCGACGCCTGCGGTCTCCTTGCGCGGCGTCTTCCAATCGGACTTTAATTTCGCGTTCGAACCGGGCGTCGGCATCTATATCGACGACGTCTACCATAGCACGCTGATGGGTTCGGCGCTCGACCTCATGGATATCGAGCGGGTGGAAGTGCTGCGCGGGCCGCAGGGCACCCTGTTCGGCAAGAATACGCTCGGCGGCGCGATCCGTCTGCAATCCAAGGCGCCCTCGGGTGACAATGGTGGCACGGTCGAAGTTGCCTATGGCAGCTTCAATCGACTGGACCTCAAGGCCAGCGTTGACCTGGCGGTTATACCCGACCGCGTGTTCATGCGCGTCGCGGGCGTTTCACGCAGCGTCAAGGGCTATCAGAAGATCCTCGACTATACTTGCGACATGTTCCAGCGCGGTACGCCCGCATTGGCGGGTTACGGCGATGGCTTCGGGCCCGGCGGCGTGGTTGTTGCGCCCGGCAGCGCGCAGGATCTGGCGGCGGCCATTCCTTCCGTTCTCATCAATTCGGGCTCAATCAGCGACATGACGGCGCAGGCCAACGGTCAAAGCTGTGGCCTGGGCCGTACGGGCGGGGAAAAGCTGAATGCTGCCCGAGCAATGCTGCGCATCTTGCCCAGCGATCGCCTCGAGATCAATCTGGCGGCGGACTACACGGCTGATGATCGGGATGTGAATCCGGATACGCTGATCAAAGTCACCAATCCGATCCTTTCCAGTCGGACGGCACCGCCGGATTTCTTCTTCAGCGTGGTGCGCGATCAGCTTCTGCAAGATCATGGACTCGTTTATGACGACCGCTTCGTGCCGAGCGATCCTTACACCACTTACGCGACCAACCGGGACCTCATCAGCGGCCGGTCCCAGCCCAACACGGCCAGTGTCCACGCCTGGGGTCTGCAGGGCAAGCTCGACTACGAGATCAGCGACAATGTGAAGGCCAAGCTGATCCTGGCACATCGCGAATACCAGAGCTGGTTCTCCCATGATTCCGATATTTCGCCGCTCGGATTCGGACTTAACGGCAATGACATCACCCACCGGCAGTTCACCGGCGAATTCCAGTTGCTCGGCCAGGCATTCGACGGGCTGCTCGACTGGACCTTGGGCGGCTTCTACCTTGACGGCAAGAGCCATATGGGCGGCGTGATCGACTATGTTGTTCTGCACTTCCTGCAGAATGACAGCTTCAAGGACACTGCCAAGTCCGCCTTCGCCCACGGCGTCTTTCACTTGAGCGATCGGTTCAGCCTGACCGGCGGCCTCCGCTACTCGAGCAACAAGAAGGAATTTACCTTCGACCATATCGGGAGCGGCTTCCCGGTGCTGACGCAGAGCGCAATCACGAAGCGGCTCGACTGGACCGTGAGTGCGGATTACAAGGTTACCGACAACATGCTGGTTTACGGTGTGGTGTCTACCGGATTCCGGCCGCGTTCGATCAACCCGCGCCCGCTGACCCCCAGCCAGTTCGCTCCTATCCCCGGTGAAAAGCTGACCAGCTATGAGATTGGCACGAAGGGCGATTATTTCGATCGCAAGCTGCGCGTGAATCTTGCTGGTTTCTACAGCGACTATAAAAGCCATCTGCGTCAGCTCAACGGCTTCGAATGCGTAGGCGCCAGCCCGGCTGTTGGAGTGGTGTTCGATCCGGCCAATTGCCCCGCCGGATCCTCGCCTTTCACCTGGTTCTACTATGTGGGCGAAAAGGCGAAGATCTACGGTGCCGAAGCGGAGATCACGATCGAGCCGACCGACGACCTGATGATCAACGGCGCGCTGGGCTACAACAAGTTCAAGTCCAATGGCACGGGCGCTGCCTTCTTCGATCCGAGCAACCGTATCCAGCCGCGGTTGAACGCCAGCGCCGGCATCCAGTACAGCTTCCCGGCTCCGGGCGGTACGCTGACGCCGCGACTGGACTGGCGCTACCAGAGCCTGATGACCTACAACCCGGCGCCCACCATGGCGACCGCCCCGCTGTTCAATGTGCCTGCACATTCGGTCTTTGATGCCAAGCTTACCTATGAGCTCGGGGAGAAGTGGCAGGCCTCCCTTTCCGTGACCAACCTGTTTGACAAGTTCTACTTCAACAACAAGTTCGGGCTCACCGGCTTCAACGTGTCGGGCTCGCCCGCTCGGCCGCGCGAATGGCTGCTCTCGGTCAAGCGTACTTTCTGATCTGCGAACTCAATGGGGAGCGAGCGTGCGGAATGCCGTGGCCGCTCCCCCTTTTTTGATTGGATGCAAATGAACAGGATAATCAGCCTGAGGCACGCCGCTGCCGCTGCCATTCTTGTCGCCACGCTGCTTCCCCAGGGCGCACAGGCTGACGTGAAGCCCAGAAACGCAGCCGAGCGTACCGTCGTCGGCCTGCTCGACATGGCCTTCAACCAGAAAAAACCTGCCGAAGCCTGGCAGCGCTATGGCGGATCCTATTACAAGCAGCACAACCCGACGGCGCCGGATGGCAAGGAGGCCATCATCGGCCTGCTTAGCGCGTGGCTGCCGACCGTTCCCAACCTTCGCTACGATATCAAGCGGATCATCTCGGATGGCGAGATGGTGTGGGTTCATTCCCACGTCACCACCGGACCGGAAGATCGCGGCAACGCCGTGGTGGACATCTTCCGCCTGGAAAAGGGCAAGGTCGTCGAACATTGGGACGTCGGGACGGCCGTCCCGGAAAAATCGCTGAACGGCAATACGATGTTCTGACCGCCACGATGACCACCTTTGACGAGCATTTCGATTATGTAATCGCTGGCGGCGGAACGGCGGGTTGCGTGCTTGCCGCGCGCCTCAGCGAAGATCCCAAGGTTCGGGTGCTGCTGCTCGAGGCCGGGCCGCCTCCCCGGAGCCTCTGGATCCGAATGCCCGCCGGCATGGGGCGGCTGTTCGTCAACCAGCGTTACAATTGGGGCTTTGAAACGGAAGCCGAGCCGCAGCTCGGCGGCCGTACGCTTTACTGGCCCCAGGGTAAGACGCTGGGCGGGTCGAGCGCGATCAACGGCATGGCCTTCGTCCGTGGGCACCATGAGGATTATGATAATTGGCGGGACGCCGGAGCGGAAGGCTGGGGATGGGAAGCTGTGCGGCCCTATTTCCAGCGGCTTGAATCCCGGTCCGGCGGCAACGGTCGCGGCGCCTCTGGGCCACTCAGCGTTTCCGACCCGGTCTATGTGCATGAAAGCACCCTCGCTTTCCGCGAGGCCGCCTGCAATGTGGGACTCTTGTCCAATCCGGACTATAACGGGGCGGTCCAGGAGGGTGTCAGCCTGCTGCAGTTCACGATCCGCAATGGCAAGCGCCACAGTGCTGCCGATGCCTATCTGAAGCCTGCGCTCAACCGCCCCAATCTGACAGTGCGGACCGATGCGGCAGTGCGCACCATCCGCTTCGCCAATGGCCGCGCGACTGGCGTCGCCTATTGCCATGCCGGCATCGAATGCGAAGCCTCAGCAGTGGGCGAGGTTATCCTGTCTTCCGGGGCGATCGGGTCGCCCCATATTCTTTTGTCATCGGGCATCGGCGACGGGCAGGCTCTGCAAGCGTTGGGGATCAATGTCGTTGCGCATCTGCCGGGCGTTGGCGAAAATCTGATCGATCACCCTTATGTCCATATGACCTTCGGCGTTCGGAAAGGCGCGTCGCTCAACGCCATGCTTCGCGGCTGGCGGGTTTATGCGCAAGGCGCACGCTGGCTTCTGGCCCGCAGCGGCCCGCTCACGATCGGGGCCTCTCAGGCCGTGGCGTTCGTCCGGAGCGGCGTTCAGGCAGAACGGCCCGATCTCCAGATCAATTTTCGCCCCATAAGCCACGGTTTCGATAGCGCCGGGCGCCTTGGCCCCGACACCGTACCGCGCGTAACGGCGGCGATATGCGCGCTTCGGCCATCGTCGCGGGGCCGCGTCTGGTTGCGCTCGCCCTTGCCGGAAAGCCGGCCGGCCATGATCGGCCGATACCTGACCGAGCGGTCCGACGAGGACGCGCTGATCGCCGGAGTGGAATGGGCGCGCCGAATATTTACCGCCGATCCCATGAAATCAATCGTCGTTTCGGAAGACAAGCCAGGCACGGCCACTGCCGGACGCGAAGCGATCGGGCAGTTCGTCCGGGAGACGGTACAAACCATGTGTCATCCGGTCGGCACATGCCGGATGGGAACGGGATCGATGGCCGTTGTCGATGAAAGGCTCCGCGTCCGTGGCGTGAAAGGGCTGCGCGTGGTCGACTCCTCGATCATGCCGGACATCGTGTCGGGGAATACGGTCGCTGCAACCTACATGATCGCCGAAAAGGGCGCGGACATCATCCGTGCGGACCGGACCGAGCGATAGGAGAGACGAAATGGCGGCAGAACATATCCGGCGCTGGCAGGTGGGCGATGTCGAGATTGTCCGTATCGTGGAGATATTCCGCGAGCAGATCGACGCCAGTTTCATGTTTCCCGACTGTTCGGCAGACATCGTGCAAAAGCATGAATGGCTCGCGCCACGGCATGCCACCGCCGATGGGCAGATCATTCTTGCCTTCCAGGCGTTCGCCGTTCGCGCCGGTGACCGGCGGATCATGATCGACACCTGTATCGGGAACGACAAATACCGCTTTGCGCCGATGTTCCACATGCGCCACGGCGATTTTCTTTCGGACCTGGCAGCGGCGGGCTTTGCGCCTGAAGAGATCGATACAGTGCTGTGCACGCACCTCCACCTCGATCATGTCGGCTGGAATACGCGCCTCGTGGACGGACGGTGGGTTCCTACATTCCCCAATGCGCGCTATCTGATGAGCCGGGTGGAGCTGGAGTTCATCCGCAACCTAGTCGGCACGCCACATGCCGAGGTCGATCATCTTTCCGATTCATTGCAGCCGGTCTTCGATGCGGGTCTGGCCGATTTTGTCGAAAGCGACCATCGGGTTTGCGACGCGATATGGCTGGAGCCGACACCGGGGCACACGCCGGGGCATGTCAGCGTGCGTATTTCATCGCAGGGTCGCGATGCGGTCATCACCGGAGACGTCATGCACCATCCGCTGCAGTGCGCGGAGCCGCGGCTGCGCAACCGTTTCTGCAACGACCATGATCATAGCCGCGAAACCCGACTGGCGTTTCTTGAGCGTTATCAGGACAGTGACGTGATGGTGATCGGCAGCCATTTCGCGGAACCTACCGCCGGCTGGATACGCAGTGACGGCGACAATTGGCGCTTCTCGCACGGATAGCTGCGGAGGGGGAGGCGATGCCTCCCCCTCCGGCCCCCACCCCGAATTATAGCGCGGCTGAAATGGCGATGTCCGAGAGCCGCTGGAAGCGTTCGATATTATCTGCCTCGGGCAAGAGCCGGGTCGTGAGGCATACGAACGTCATATCCAACTCCGGGTCGATCCAGAAAAGCGTGCTGCCAGCGCCGTGATTGCCGAATGCTCTTGGCGTGGCAAATGTACCGAACTGATGGTGACAGATATTCTCGCCCCGAAGCGAGAAGCCAAGCCCAATATAGGCGGGATAAGGCGGCCAACCGCGGCCCAAGGCCATGGTCTTGTATATTTGGTTGGGCAGGTTGCCGGTCATGTTGCGGGTGGCAAGGTCAAGCGTCCTGGGCGCCACGATGCGGTTGCCGTCAAGCTCTCCGCCCCGCCGCAGCATTTCGGCGAAACGCCAGATGTCCGAAGCTGTGGAGACCATCCCGACCCAAGGCATTTCCGCTTCCGGATCCTCGAAAGCGCCATTGGGACCCGGAACGTTACTGCTGGGGTGGGTTGCGGGGAATGCCGGAGGAAATTCGGGGACGATGTGCCGCGGCTTAAGATCGGGTCGCACGCCGACTGCCGTGCTGGCCATACCAAGCGGTTCCAGCAGATCCTGCGCAACGATGTCGCGGAACCGCCGTCCATCAGGATCGGTGCGGCGCAATATCTCTCCCATCAGCGCATGGGCGGCCATGGGGGAATAGGCTACCTTTCCGCCCGGTTCATCCTCCCCATGGACGTGCTCGCATATGGCTTGAATGACCACGTCCAGCCTGTCGATCGGCATGCCCGGCTTTGGAACGAACACCGAAGGCAAACCGGTACGGTGTGTCAAAAGATGCTCGATCCGGATGCTTTCGCGCGGTTTCCCGGCAAATTCCGGAATGATGTCCGATACCTTGGTGGTCAGCGCGATGCGGCCCAGTTCGATGGCCCGAAGGATCAGGATATTGGTAAAGCCCTTGGTCAGGGAAAAGAGGCTGAAGACCGAATCCTTGTCCACTCGAGTGGGATCATCGGTGCGTTGCGTTCCCATCGCCTCGTACAGGCCGATTTCGCCATGCCGGGCCACGACGACGGCAGCACCCAAATAGCGACCTTCGGCGATATCGTTTTCGATCACCTGCTTCAGATATTGCAGCCGCTCGCCGCTCAGTCCCCTTGTTGCGCCTGTCTTCATCATCTGCCCTTTTTTGTGATAGCATACCGGACATGCGCTCGGTGTTCGCATTCCATGATTCTAATACCTAGGCGGAATCACCCCGCCGACGACCTATCCAGGAGATAGGAGGGTTACCGGGATGGCACTGTATGCAATCGAGATCGCACCGCTGCCTGGACGCTAGCTGGCGCGGATATTGAGGAGTGACACACTATACCGCGCGCAAGATGCGGACATATTGAAAGCAGGACTGAGAGGATGGCGACGAAGCCCAATGCGACGGCCGGTTCGCATTATAGCCGCACCAGAATGAGAATCCCGCGCCAGATGCTGGTCGACCGGCCGAGGTTGCTTTCCATTCTTGAGGCGGAGGATACTGCGCGGCTGGTATTCATCCAGGCGCCGGCCGGATACGGGAAGACGAGTCTGCTGCAACAATGGGCGCAGCGTTGCGCTGCCAAGGGCGCGAGGGTCGCCTGGCTGAGCCTTGACGCACGCGATTGCGATCCCATGTCGTTCGCGCATCATCTCATCCTTGCGCTGGATGAAAATAATCGGCCGCTGAAGGAAGCGGCAGAGACAATCGGCAATGGCCAGACATATTATGGCTGGCAGGCCATGATCCAGGAGCTGTGCGACAGCTTCGCCGATGGCGGCAGGCCCTGCTATATTTTTCTGGACGATGTGCAGCGCCTCAAAGATTCAGAAGCGCTTGACTGCCTGCAAATGCTGATCAGCGACGCGCCACCAGAAATACGGCTGGTCCTGTCAACCCGCGAGGATGCGGGTATTCAGCTCGGGCGATTGCGAGCCCATCACGATATCCTCGAGTTGGGGGCTGACGATCTTCGTTTTCTTGAAGAGGAGACACAATCCTTCCTTGCCAGCAAGGGGCACGTGCATATCGACAGCGATCAGGTTCGCCTGTTGCAGGAACGGTCGGAAGGCTGGATTGTCGGGATCAAGCTGTTCAACATGGCGCTCAGCCTTGAGCCTGAGAATCGCCGGATATTGGAAAGCTTTACTGGCGAGCGCCGCCAGATCGCGGACTTTTTCGTGGAAGACGTGTTCTCCCGTCAACCCGAAGACTTGCGCGACTTTCTGTTGCGCACCTCGGTTCTCGACCGCTTCTGTCCGGCTATGTGCGATACAGTGCTGGAGATGGAGGGAAGCCGGGCGCTGATCGATCGCTGCGAGGCGGCGGGCCTGTTCCTTCAGGCGATGGATCAGACCCGCACATGGTACAGATATCACCACCTCTTTGCCGGCTTTCTTCGCCGGCAGCTTCAGGACCAGATGACGGGAGCAACCGCAACGCTTTACCGCCGGGCCGCGGAATGGCTGACGGGTGCTGGTCTGCATGTCGAGGCGTTTGATTATGCGCTGAAAGGGCAAGACCCGATCTACGCGGCGGAAATCCTCGACGCGCATTGCGAATCCATGTTCGCCGCCGGCTTTCAGTCCACCGTGCAGGCTATGGCGTCGCATTTGCCGCCGCATATAGTGAGTCTTTATCCGCGCCTGGTGCTCATCATTGCATGGCGGCTTATTGCGCAATGGCGGATCGCCGAGGCGCGAAGCCTGGTGGCGGTCGCCCGCACGCGTCTTCAGGAAATGGAACGCGCGACACCCGATCTGCCAGTCCTGGAAGGACTCAAGATGCTGGTGATGCACCGGGAAACGCAGATTGCCCACGCTGCCTATGAGGTGGAGGAACTGGAAAGACGCTGTTCCTTGGCTCTGAACGATGACGGCGGCGTAGACAGCAATCCCTATCTGATGGGCAGTTTCTACAATTCGCTGCAGTATGCGCAGCGCGAGCAGTTCAAGCTTTCCAAGGTGGACCGGCTGGACATGGCGGCGCGCGAGCAGGTGAAGCGGACCGGTACGCTGCACGGTGAGATCTTTATCGCCGCCGTTTCCGGTCCCTCTTACATATTTATGGGACGGACCGGGCAGGCCGAAGAAGTGCTCCAGTCCACGCTGGAGATCGCGCAGCGGATCGCGGGACGCGACGATCCGCTGGGCGCCGTCGTTGCCCCCGCGCTCGCCCATCTCCATTATGAACGCAATGAGATCGAGAAGGCAGAGGCGCTCATCAGCCATTACATGCCGCTGGCCACCTCAGCAGGCTTTGTCGATCAGCTGCTGCTCGGCTGGATCACCCAGTCACGTCTGCAGATATTGAAGGGCGAGACCGACGCCGCGCTGCAGACGCTGGAGGCGGCCGCCGAATTTGGCACCCGCCACGATCTTGACCGTTTGCGGATCGGGGTCAATGCGGAGCAGTTGCGCGTCCTCCTCCGGCTGGGCCGTCCCGACGACGCCGCCCGCTTCGCCCGCCGCCGCGGCCTGCTCGGCCACCGCGCCGCCAGCCTTTCCCGCGGGCAGTTCAGATATACGACGCTAGACGGAAGCGTGGCGCTTGCCACATGCCGCCTGCTCGCTGCCGACGACCATTTCGGCGACGCGCTCGGGCTTGCGCGGCAATGGCGGTCCTTCGTTTCGGCGGCGCAGGCCACCCATGCGGCGGTCGAATGGGACATATTGGTCACCGAATTGCTGCTGATGTCGGGCGAAAGGCTTGCCGCCCAGCGGGCGCTGGGACAGGCTATATCGAAGGCGGCGCCCGGCCGTTTCCTTCGGCGTTTCCTGGACGAAGGTGAGCCGATCGTGGGGCTGCTTAGGCAAATGAGCCAGACCGAAAGGCTGCAGGAGGAGCGTTCGGAGCATTTCCTGCAGGAACTGGCCTCCTGCCTCGATCCGGTCGATGAGCCGGAGCAGGATGAAGACGATGAGGACAGTGTCGCCCTCTGCGGCAAGATGAGCAGCCGCGAGCTAGAGATATTGACGCTTGCAAGCAACGGAATGCTCAACCGGCAGATCGGGGAAAAGCTCGGCCTCACCGAAGGCACGGTGAAATGGTATCTTCAGCAGGTTTTCGACAAGGTCGGTATCCGCAACCGCAAGCAGGCAGTGGCGCGCGCGCGTCGTCTGGGCCTCATACGCTGATTGCCGGCGAGGGTGGGAAAGGGTAGGGCGGCGGAGAAAGGCTTCCCCGCCGCATCCTCCCTTCACCAGGAACCCATCTGGCCCTTGAGCCGCCGCACCGTATCGCGCCGCCCGGCCTCCATTTCCAGGCGTCCGGGATCGACGGGCAGGTCGTGGCGGATGCACGCCATCAGCTCCCGATGCAATTCCTCCATCTCTTCGACGAACTCGGGATGGCCGATAATGTAGGGTCGGTTTTCGCGTACCGCGTCCAGCACTGCGCGCCCCAGATCCATCGGATCCATGCCATATTGCTGTGCCACCGCGAAGCTCGCGCTGACTTCGTCGATCTCGCCGCCGCCTTCGGCCACCTTCTGCTTCGCCCCGTCGAGGATTCTGCTCTTGGTAAGACCTGGGAACAGGCAGGAAACCCCAATCCTGTCCGGCACCAGCGAAAGCCGCAAGGAATCCGAAAGACCCCGGACCGCGAATTTGCTGGTGGTATAGATTCCTCCGGCATCTGGCAGCGGTAAAATTCCCGCCATTGACGAGGTGTTGACGATGTGGCCGCCTTCGCCATGACGGCGAATCCGGGGCAGCATGGTCACGACGCCATTGATGACACCGCCCAGGTTGATGTCCATCATCAGGTCCCAATCGTCATAGCTCGCGCGGCTCATCAACTCGGCCATGCCGATGCCGGCATTGTTGCAGAGCAGGTGAATCTTGCCAAAGCGCGCCTCGGCCTCGTCGGCGGCGGCCGCAAAGGCGGCGCGGTCCCGCACGTCGAGTTTGATCATCATATATTCCCGGTTGTCGCCGGAAAGTTGATCCGCCGCGTCATCCAGATTGGCACGAGAATAGTCGGCGACGACGACCTTCATACCCGCGCCCAGGAACGTCCGGGCCATGGCGAATCCGATGCCACTCGCCCCGCCCGTGATGAAAGCGACCTTGCCTTCCAGCTGCTTCATGTTCCTGTCTCTCCTCTCTTATTGTTTCCGCGCCTTATGGGCGGCGACCATGTCTGCGAACAATGGGTTGTGGGTCGGAACGCCGTAGGACTCCGCCGTCTCCAAATCCTCCGCTCCCGAAGGAAACCCGGTCATGATGGCGGCCAGTCGCTGTTCGACACCTGCGCGAAACTCGCCGTGGGTGAACAGATACAACTGGTTGGCGCGAATCGCTTGCACAACCAACCTCCCGCTTTCGAGCGGAGCAAGCCCGCCCGCGAAAAGAGGGGCCTGAGCCAGTCGGTCCTCGATCTCCTTCAGTCCGGTGTCGGAATATTGAGCCGGCCGCAGCTTGGCCACCTCATGGATATTAGTGGCCGTTGGGCCGGGCATCAGGACGGTCACGCCGATCCCATCTTCGTAGAGTTCTGAATAGAGAGCTTCGGATAAGCCGACGATAGCCGCTTTCGAGGTGATATAGGCAGCACCTCCGCCCATCGGTATCATCGCGCCGATGGACGAGGTATTCACGATATGGCCCTCCTCCCGCGCCAGCATCCGCGGCAGGAAGGTCTGGATGCCGTTCACCACGCCGCCGATATTCACGGAGAGCGTCCAGTCCCAGTCCGCAAAGCGGCTGGTTTTCGCCCCGCCCAGAACGCCTACGCCAGCATTGTTGCACAGGATCGAAACTGGTCCCAGCCTTGCCTCCGCCTCGTCAGCCGCCGCAGCAAAGCCCTGCCGGTCGGTAACGTCGAGGCGGATGAAATGAAACTCGCCATCACCGGAAAGCTGCCGGATGGCGCTCGCAATGTGATCTTCCCGCACATCGGCGATCGCCACCTTCGCTCCCGCCTCTGCCAGGGCCCGGGCCATGCCGAGCCCGATGCCGCTGGCGCCGCCCGTGACGAAAGCGGTCTTCCCAGAAAGGTCCTTCATGGTCGCTCCTCCCAGCCACCATAATTTCATTCATGCGGGTAAAACTTACCTACCTATCTTCGCGCACCGGCCGGATAGGTAGGTGATTTTGCGCGCCTCCATGGTCATCATCGCGGGAATGGGTGAGGAGCGACGCCGTATGAAGCTGAGCGACATGTTCGATGTGACGGGGCAGGTGGTCATAGTCACGGGGGGGGCGAGCGGCATCGGCCTCGCCATCGTCGAAGTCTTTGCTGAGCACGGCGCGCGCGTAAGCATTTTCGATCAGAACGGCTCCTTGGCCGAAGAAGAAGCGGCGCGGCTGGGGGCATTGGGGCAGGATGTTCGCGCCGTGCAGGTGGACGTGACCGATCGGGCGGCGGTGAATGCGGCTGTGGACCAGTGCGCCGAGCTATATGGACAGATCGACGTCCTGTTCGCGAACGCTGGAATCGATCCGGGCAGTTCGGTGCTTGGCCCCGACGGCGAAAGAAGTGTGGAAGGGGCGCTGGAGAATTATGATGATGCCCGCTGGGACCGGGTGATCGACATCAGCCTGAACGGCATGTTCACGACGGTCCGTGCGGTGGTCCGCCATATGAAGCCGCGCCGGCAGGGACGGATCATCATCACGACGTCGGTGTCCTCGGTCCGGACCTTTCCCATCGGTATCGCCTATTCCGCGGCAAAGGCGGGTGCCGCTCATTTCATGCGCAATGCGGCTCTGGAACTCGCGCGCTACAACATCCTTGTAAACGCCATCGCGCCGGGGCCCTTCGTAACCAACATCGGAGGAGGTTTCGTTCGCGACCCGGGGGTGCAGAAGAAGATGGCATCCATGATTCCGCTGGGACGGCTGGGAAATGTGGAGGAAATGAAGGGACTGGCGCTTTTCCTCGGCTCGCCGGCCTCCAGCTTCATGACGGGCGCGGAAATCTTCAACGATGGGGGCCTCGCCCTCGGGCCGCCTATCGATTGAGGCTCCTCCTATCTCTCGGGATAGGTCCTCCGGCGAGAAATATGCGGAACATTGCGGCCACTTACCAATGGAGAAAGCGCTTGCAACAGCTATTGTCGCCTTATCAGCTCGGAAATCTGGAACTGCCAAACCGCATAGTGATGGCTCCGATGACCCGGGCGCGCGCTGTCGGCGACGGCCTGCCGCATGATGCTGCCGGAACCTATTACACCCAACGCGCTTCTGCCGGACTCATTATCACTGAAGGAAGTCAGATAAGCTATCAGGCGCGGGGTTCAATCCGCACACCGGGCATTCATACGGACGCGCAGGTGAAGCGGTGGATCGCGGTGACCGAAGCGGTTCATGCCGCCGGGGGTCGTATCGTTCTGCAGCTATGGCATGTGGGCCGAGCATCCCACCCTGATTTCCAGGATGGCGGTCTGCCTATCGCGCCTTCCGCCCTTCCAGTCGAAGGTGATGCTTTCACCGCGGAAGGGCTCAAGCCGATCCCCGTGCCCCGCGCGCTGGAAACCGCCGAGATGCAGGGCATTGTCGATCAGTACGCGCAAGCCGCCCGCCGGGCGAGGGAAGCGGGCTTCGACGGCGTGGAAATCCACGGGGCCAATGGCTATTTGCTCGACCAGTTCCTGCGCGATGGCTCGAACCAGCGGGCCGATCGGTACGGCGGCAGTGTCGAAAATCGGGCGCGTCTGCCGCTGGAGGTCGCGGAAGCGGTGGTCGCTGAGTGGGGGGTGGAGAAGGTCGGCTATCGCGTGTCGCCGGCCTTCTCCATGTATTCCATGTCGGACTCCGATCGGGCGGCCACCTTCGGCTACCTGGCCGGCGCCCTTTCAGGGAAAATCGGCTATCTCCATGTCATTGAGCCCATAGCGGGCCCCGCCGAAGTTCCGCACGCCGAGCGTATCACCCCGCTACTTCGAAAAAAATTCGAAGGCACGTTGATCGCCAACGGGGGCTATGACCAGGCATCGGCGGAGCGCGCCATCAGCGGCGGAGGAGCCGATCTTGTAGCCTTCGGCGTCCCGTTCATCGCCAACCCCGATCTGCCCCGGCGCTTTGCTGAAGGAGCGCCCCTGGCTCAGCCCGATCCGGAAAGCATCTATGAGGGGGAAGAAAACGGCTATGTCGATTACCCTCCCCTCGAGGAAGCCGTCGGCTGAACAATTCGATCTATTCAAAATCGGAGCCGAATAGGGTCCGACAGAAGATGAGGAAAGACGATGGCGGGAGCGGGCGAGGCGCTGGCGGGCGCGACAGAAACAGATAAAGGTCAGCCAGCCCTCTGGAGCTACGAAAACCGCATGGTCCTCGTGACCAGCCTGATCATTTCATTTCTCGCCTTCGACCGTTTGTCTACTGGCTATGTCGGGCCTTATCTCATCAAGGCTTTTGACCTCAGCAACACTGAACTGGGAGCACTTTATTCCATACAAGCGCTAACGGTTGCGCTGTCCGGCTACTGTTTCGGCAGGCTGTCCGACGCGACTGGCAGGCGCAAGCGCCTCCTGGTTCCCATGTTGATCGTATCCGCCGTCTGCTCCTTCGGGTCGCTCCTGGTGCAGAGCTATTTGATGCTCATGATCTTGCGGCTGGTCATGGGGGGGGCGTTGGGCGGCATGTCGCCCGTCGCCCAATCAATCGTTTCATCACAGTCCTCGCCACACCGCATCGGTCTCAATATCGGCATTCAAACGCTGCTGATGTTTTTGGTCAGCCAGATGTTGGGGCCGATCATCTTCACACGGCTGGCCGGCCAATGGGGCTGGCATGCCGCCTATCTTGCATCGGCCCTGCCGTTCCTGATTCTGGCTCTTGCCGTGGGATATACGCTTGCGGAAAGTAACGCACCTCCTGCCGCAGCGCTTGCAACCGGAGAAACCGATTCAAGCAAACAGCACCGCGCGGCGGCACCGCGCAATGTCTGGCTCTGCGTCGGCATATCCGCATGTTTCATGCTGTGGCTCGTGATCCACACCACCTTTCTGCCGCTTTTTCTGGTGGAGATGCGTGGCTATGCCCCGACCGAAGCGGGATATATGCTGAGCGTTCTTGGCGTCGCGGGCTGCGTGGGCGGCCTTGGCCTTCCCATGCTGTCGGATCGCATCGGGCGGCGCGCAGCGCTGATGCTGGGAATGTCCTTGGCGCTCGTCGTTCCGCTAGCCGCTCTGTTCTGGACGGGCTCTCCGCTGGTTCTCACCGTCCTGTTGTTCATTGGATGGACGAGCGTAGGATGCCTGCCCATCTACGCGGTGGTCGTGCCGGGGGAGTCGATATCGCCTGACAAGGTGGCCG
>DASULD010000109.1:0-5032 GCA_036278355.1 Sphingobium sp. | reverse complement strand
GCGCGGCACCGTTCCAGCGGGAACGCGGGTGCTGGAATTTGACGGCGCGCCGGTCCCGGTGGACCAAGACGGCCGCTTCCTTATCGCTTTCGACCGCGATGCGCCTGCGGCCGCTACCCTGCGCGCGGTGCTGGACGATGGGTCCACCCTCGAACGGCGGCTCGCCGTCCTGCCTGGAAAATGGCGGATCGAACATGTCGACGCGTCGCCGACCGGCGGAATCTCCAGTGCCCAATTTCGTGCCCGCAGGCCAGGCGAGCTTGCAAAGATCGCGGCCGCACGAACGGTCAATTCCCCTTCGCATGGCTGGCGTCAGCATTTTATCTGGCCCGCCGCCGGTCGCATCTCGGGTGTGTTCGGTTCGCAACGCATCTATCGCAACACCCCCGGCAGCTATCACACCGGCGTCGATATAGCAGCCCCTGCCGGGACACCGTTCGTCGCGCCCGCCGGGGGTGTGGTTGTCCTCGCCGCAGATCAACCGTTCACTCTGGAAGGGTACTTGCTGATCCTTGACCATGGCATGGGCCTTAACAGCGCTTTCCTTCATTGTGCCGGTCTCGCCGTGAAAGAGGGGGATGTGGTCCGCGCCGGACAGGTTCTGGGGACGATCGGAGCCAGCGGGCGCGCCACCGGTCCCCACCTTCATTGGGGCGTTACCTGGCGAGGATCGCGGCTTGACCCTGCCTTGCTCACGGACACCGAAGCCCCCTGAAGAAGATCGCGCGAGGATGCCGATCAAGCCTATCGCGGGTCAGAAGTTGTGATATTTTTGCAACGCAGGCGCTCCAAAACTTGGCACCCCGGAACCCCCCTGCTTTACAGGATTTGAAAGAGGGCGCCAAATATTCGCGGCGATGCAGAAGAACCTGCTGTCGGGCACCTCAGCCGCCATTGTCGGACGGCGACTGAGTGCAAAACGGTCCTTCGGTAACGCCGGGTAAATGAGGACGGCATCGTCCTCTCCAGAGCAAGGGACTGGAACATGCACAAACTTGATGTTGCGGCGCGGCTGCGCTGCGGAGTCGCGCCTGTCATTCTGGCGGCGGCGCTGCTTTCTCCTGCCATCGCCGTCGCCCAGGATGAGGCGCAAGACGCGCAAGAAGGCGGCTTCGGTGAAAATGTCATCATCGTCACGGGCACCCGCATCGCCCGGCCGGACCTGCAAGCGAGCAGTCCAGTCGCGGTGGTCACTGCGGAGGATATTAAAACCACCAACGCGGTCACGGTCGAGCAGATATTGGCTGCGAACCCGCAATTTGCTTCAGGATACGGCCAAAGTTCAAACAACCCCGGCGACGGATCGGCGACAGTCAACCTGCGCGCGCTTGAGGAAAAGCGGACGCTGGTGCTGATCGACGGCAAGCGTGGGCCCACATATGATACGACCGGCGCGGTGGACGTGAACTCCATTCCCACGGCCCTGGTCAAGCGGGTCGACGTGCTTACCGGCGGCGCTTCGGCCGTCTATGGATCGGACGCGGTCGCGGGTGTGGTGAACTTCGTGCTCGACGACCGGTTCGAGGGTATTACCGCGGACGGCAGCACCCAGATGACGACTCGGGGCGACGGCGCGATCTACAATCTCAGCCTGACCGGCGGCATGAAGATCGGGGAGCGGGGCAACTTTATCGTTTCGGGCGGCTGGGCGAAGCGCAATGGCGTGTTCTTCGGCGCAAGACCGCGTCTTTCGTTCGCTGTTGACAGCTCCGATCTGGTGAGTTCGGGCGGGTCGAGCAATACGGTGCCGACCGCGTTCGATATTCCCGGTTCAAGCCGCCTGCAGGTTACGCCCAGCGAAGGGCTGACGCCGACTGTCCAGCTTTATAACTTCAACCCCGTCAACTACGCTCAGTCGCCGTTCGAACGCTGGAATGTGATGGCGCTGGGCCGGTATGAGCTGACCGACGGAATCGAAATCTATGGCCGCGCGATGTATTCGGACGTCAAGGTTCAGCTGCAACTGGCGCCGACCGCGACGGCCGGCTTCCCGTTCAATATCGATCCGAGCAACCCGTTCCTGTCGGCCGCACAACGGGCGGCCTTTTTCGATACGGTCGCTAATCCGGGTCTGCAGATCAATGACGGATCCGGTGTAGGGGTCGATCCAACCGCACGGGCAGGGACTTCCACCATCGGCATCCGCCGCCGGATGATCGAGACGGGCGGCCGTATCGAGGATTTTCATACCAAAAACATGCAGTTCGTCGGGGGAGTCCGGGGCGATCTGGGTGATCTTCGCTGGGATGTATTCGCACAATATGGGCAATCGAAAAAGCGCAGCATCCTGCGCAACGATCTGTCCTTTACCGCCCTGCAGCAAGCGCTGGATGTGGTAGCGGGGCCGGGCGGGACGGCGGCCTGCTTCGATCCATCGAACGGGTGCGTACCATTGAACGTGTTCGGTTTTGACACGGTGACCCAAAATGCGCTGGCGTTCGTGCTGCGTGACGCGCACGAACGAACCAAGATCAGCCAGTTCATTGTCGGCGGCAATATTTCCGGCGATCTCGGCTTTCTGCGGAGCCCGCTCGCGTCCAACCCTGCGGCTTTTTCGGTGGGTGTCGAATACCGCAAGGAAAAGGGGCGAACGGCGGTCGATCCTCTCTATGCTTCAGGCGACCTGATCTTCTACGGTCAGGGCCAGAACATCAGCGGCGATTATGACGTGAAGGAAATCTATGCGGAGCTGAAGGCGCCACTGATCGAGGACAAACCGTTCATGGAATCGCTCGGCGTTGAAGCCGGTATCCGCTATTCCGACTATTCGACCGTGGGGAGCGTCTGGACCTACAAGGCTGGGGGCGACTGGTCCCCGATCAACGGTGTCCGGTTCCGTGGCATCTATCAGCGCGCGGTGCGTGCGCCGAATATCGAGGAGCTTTTCTCACCCGTGGTCGCGGCCACCGGCGGTCTGGCAGTGGACCCCTGCTCCGGCACTGTGACAGCTGCTGTCAAGACCGTGTGTCTTGCGCAGGGTGCCCCCGCTTCGTCTTTTCCGGGAGGAGGGCTCACGAGTATCATTCCCGCGCCGATTTCCGGACAGATTAACATCTTTTCCGGCGGCAACCCCAATCTGAGCGAGGAAAAGTCTGACACCTGGACACTGGGCGTGGTCTTCAATCCGCCGCAGATGCGTGGATTCAGCGCATCGGTCGATTATTTCAACATCAAGATCAAGGGCGCCATCAGCGACACGCCGCCTTTCATCACCGTCGCGCAGTGCTTCAACAATCCCGACCCGACCACCGCGGTGTGCCAGAGCATCGTGCGCAACACGGTCGATGGCTCCTTGAGTGGGCCGACCCAGGTTGGCGTTCCCTCAACGCTCGGCAATGTCGGTTCGATCAAGACCGACGGCGTCGACGTGGTGCTGAACTATAATGGCGGCGCGCCTGAGGGCTTCCACTATGCTCTTGGCTTTGCGGGCACCTGGACCCGGAACTACAAGTTTCAGCCGGACTCCACCTCGCCGGCGGAACAGTGCGCCGGCTTCTTCGGTCCGGTCTGCGACCTGGAGCCGATGCCCAAGTGGAAGCATGTGGCGGAGGTCAACCTCGGTTGGAACGACATCAACCTGATGACCCGGTGGCGGTATATCGGCAAGATCAAGGCTGACTCCTCCCTCGGTGATATCGTGGTGCAGAAGATCAACGCCTTCAACTACTTCGATACGACGCTCAGCTTCACGATCGAGGACCGCTATACGCTGCGGCTGGGCGTGCTGAACATCTTCGACAAGGATCCGCCAATCGTCGGTGACACCACCGGCGCGACTGCCTCTGGCGGGTCGACCTTCCCGAATACCTATGATGTGCTTGGCCGGTCGGTATTCGCGGGAGCCACGATCAAGTTCTGATCGGCCAACGGGGAAGGCGGGCGGTCTCCGGACCGTCCGCCTTTTTCTTTGCTGGCAGCCCCTCGGCGGCCTAAACCATCCGGCATGCGGACTTTGTTGCACAAGATTGCGGCCGGGGACGATCGTGTCACCCTGATCCCAACTGACAGGGACCGTCTGCGCGCCCAGGCTTTTCTGGACGGGCGCAGCGATTTCTCCAGCGGTCCTGCGATCGAGACTTCGCTGACGCAATGGCGGGCTTCGCTGACACAATGTCCAACGCCTGACCGCACTATTTTTCATGTCGGCTTTTGCGGATCGACGCTGCTGGCGCGCCTTCTCGACGTGCCGGGGCAGGCTCTGGTGCTGCGGGAACCCAATTGCCTCGCCGATCTCGCCAATCAGAATGAAGATGGTGGTGTTCTTGATCTGGTTCGCCGCCATCTGCGCTGCCCCTGGGCGGACGGGGAGCCGGTGATCGTCAAGCCATCGAACTGGGCAAACAGCCTGCTTCGCGAGTTTGCGGCGAGCGCCGAACCCATGCTGCCGGTGTTCCTCCATATGACAAGGGACGCCTTTTTGCGCGCGATCTTTCGCGGCGGGGATCAGAGGATTGCGTTTGCCGCTCGTGCTGCCGTGCACCTGTCCAACGGCAGTGACCGGGATGCGCTGCTGGTCGCGCGCGCGCTGGAGGACGATGGTCAGGATGGGCTGAAACTGGCGCGACTTGCGCTGGTACTGTTCGAGCTTCAGATGCGCCTGTTTTCGGACGCCTGCTCGGCCGCAGGATGGGGCGCGGAACGCTGGCTGACCCATGAGGAGTTGGCCGACGATCCGTTCGCCACGGCAAAGCGCGCGGCGGACCTGCTGGAGATCGAAATTCCCGTGTCCGACGTCGAAAAAAATGTTCTTTGCTGGCGTTCGCGTCACGCCAAATCCCCGAACAATGAGTTTATCCCTGCTCATGAAAGTACGTGTAACGAAGCACTTTCAGCCAGTCATGGCGCCGTGATGGAGGCCGCGCTCGATTGGGCCGATACCAATCTGGGTTAGGCTGCGGGGCGTTCGGTACGGAGCCAGCCGGTAATCGATATACGCGGCTTGGGAGCGAAAGGCGCAACGCAGCCCACATGATGGCGTTGGGGTACGCGAAACAGGCTGAGCGCATTGAAACGCGGCACAATCGATCGGAAG
>DASULD010000108.1:0-27031 GCA_036278355.1 Sphingobium sp. | reverse complement strand
GAGCAAGAGGCCCCGGCCTCGCTGCGGCGACACCCAGAAATGGGGATCGCTATGCTGCGCGCCGAGCCTTTTCGAGCTTCTTCAGCAGCATGTCGCGTTTCAGCCGCGAAAGATGATCGATGAACAGCACGCCGTTCAGATGATCCATCTCATGCTGGAGGCAGGTGGCCAGCAATCCATCGAGCGTCTGTTCGTGAATGCGCCCCTCCCGGTCCAGCCAGCTTGCGCGAATCGTCGCGGGACGTTCCACCTCGGCGAACTGCTCCGGCACCGACAGACAGCCCTCGTTATAGACCGCGATTTCGACCGAGCTTTCGAGGATCTGCGGATTGATGAACACGCGCGGATTCCTGACCGGTTGCGCCCCTTCCTCTTCCGATTCGGGTTCCTGCAGGTCCATCACCAGCAGGCGTTTGGGAACGCCCACCTGGATGGCGGCAAGGCCTATTCCAGGCGCGTCGTACATCGTCTCGAACATGTCGTCGATCAGGCGCTGAAGGTCGTCGTCTATCGATTCGACCGGCGTCGATATGGTGCGCAGCCGCGGATCGGGTGCCTCTATGATCGGTAGGATTGCCATGTCCCTGAGATATGGGAACGAAGCGGGAATATCAATATGGCTGTGAGGAGAGTTAACCTTTCCGTCAGGTATCAGCCCACCGGCCTGCGCGCCCTTAATGCCTGCGCAAGCGTACCCTCGTCGAGATAGTCAAGCTCGCCACCCACCGGCAGGCCGTGGGCAAGCTGGGTAAGGCGGATGGGAAAGCCCTCGAGCCGCTCGGCGATATAGTGCGACGTGGTCTGCCCCTCCAGCGTCGCGTTCATCGCCAGCACCACTTCGTCAATGCCGCCTTGCGCCACGCGCGCGATCAGACCGTCGATGCCGAGGTCCTCCGGCCGCACCCCGTCGAGCGCGGACAGCCGCCCGCCCAGCACATGGAAACGGCCGGGAAACAGGCGGGAGCGGTCGAGCGCCCAAAGATCGGGTACATCCTCGACCACGCACAGGGCGCGGGTGTCACGGCGCGGGTCGATGCAGATGCCGCACGGGTTCGACGTGTCGACATTGCCGCAAACGGAGCAGGTTGCGAGTTTGGCGTTCACCTCCTCCAGCGCGCGGAGCAGTGGCCCGAGCGCCACCTCCCGCTTCTTGAGCAGATACAGCACGGCGCGGCGTGCCGAACGCGGGCCGAGTCCGGGCAAACGGGACAGCGCTTGTGCCAATGCTTCGATTTCGGAAGAGGCCATAGGCCGCACATAAGGACTTGCAACGCCCGGACACAAGGGGTTGAGAGGGCATCATGAGGATCGTCTACATGGGAACGCCCGAATTCGCGGTGCCCGCGCTCGATGCGCTGGTGGCGGACGGGCATGACATCGCCGCCGTCTACAGCCAGCCGCCGCGTCCCGCCGGGCGAGGCAAGGCGCCACGCCCTTCCCCCGTCCAGGCGCGCGCCGAGGCTCTGGGGCTGGCCGTACGTACGCCGGTGTCGCTTCGGGATGAGGCGGAACAGGCCGCCCTTGCCGCGCTTGGGCCGGACGTGGCCGTGGTCGCCGCCTATGGCTTGATCCTGCCGCGCGCGATCCTTGAAGCGCCCCGGCTCGGCTGCCTCAACATCCACGCATCGCTTCTGCCGCGATGGCGGGGCGCCGCCCCGATTCAGCGTGCGATCCTGTGCGGCGACGATGAGACGGGCGTCACGATCATGCAGATGGAGGCCGGACTCGACACCGGCCCCATGCTGACCGCATGGCGGACACCGATAGCCCGCAAGACGGCGGGAGAACTGACGGACGAGCTGGCGCGCCAGGGTGCCGAACTCATCGCGGAGGTGCTGCGCAGGCCGGGAGAAGCCGTACCCGTGGTCCAGCCGCATGACGGCGTCACCTACGCCGCCAAGATCGCGAAGGAAGAGGCATTGCTCGACTTCGCGGCCGGCGCTGAACATGCCGAAAGGCAGGTCCGCGCGTTCAACCCGGCGCCCGGCGCTTTCTTCCTGCTGAACGGCGAACGCTTCAGGGTGCTTGCGGCCGAGGTCGATCCGCGCGCGGGCGCACCGGGTCTGGTGCTGGATGACGGGATGCTCATCGGCTGCGGCGGGGACAGCCTGCGGCCCTCAATCGTTCAGCGTGCGGGCAAGGCCGCGATGGATGCAGGTGCGCTGCTGCGCGGATGTCCGATCCCGGCCGGAACCAAGCTTCTGTGACTCGCTTCGCTTTCACGGTCGAGTATGACGGACGGCCGTTCATGGGCTGGCAGCGGCAGGCACACGGACCCAGCGTGCAACAGGCGATCGAGGAGGCCATTCACGCCGCCACGGGAGAAACCGCGACGCTCCATTGTGCCGGACGGACAGACGCGGGGGTCCACGCGCGGGCGATGCGCGCTCATGCCGACATCGCAAAAAAGGACATCGCGCCCTTTCGCCTGATGGAAGCCCTCAACGCGCATCTGCGGCCCGCACCGGTCGCAATTCTTGCGTGCGAAACGGTGGCTGACGATTGGCATGCGCGCTTTTCGTGCGTCGGGCGGGCCTATGTCTACCGCATCGTCAATCGCCGTGCGCCGCTGACCTTCGAAAAGGGGCTGGCGTGGCAGATCGCCCGTCCGCTCGACGAGCGCTCAATGGCCGAGGCAGCCGCACTGCTCATCGGGCGTCACGACTTCACCACCTTCCGCTCGGCGCACTGCCAGGCGGAAAGCCCCGTGAAGACGCTGGACCGGCTGGACGTGACGCGCAGCGGCGACCGCATCGACATCCATGCCGAAGCGCGCAGTTTTCTCCATCATCAGGTGCGCTCCATGGTGGGCTGCATAGCGATGGTGGGATCGGGGCAATGGAGCGTCGCTGACATGAAGGCGGCGCGAGACGCGGCGGATCGCGCCGCGCTTGGCCTTAACGCTCCGCCTGACGGACTCTATTTCGTGAGCGCACAGTATGGATGAGATCGAGGCCTCATCCCGACGCGCCTAGGGCGCGCTGCGTTTGGCTGAATCGAGCAGCGCGCCTTTGGCCGGAGCAAGCAATCAAAGCTGCTGTTCGAGCCATGCCTTGAGCTGGCTTTTGGGGGCGGCGCCGACCTTGGTTGCAACGGCCTCGCCATTTTTGAACAGGATCATCGTCGGAATTCCCCGCACGCCGAACTTCCCCGGAATCTCGGGATTGTCGTCGATATTGTGCTTGGCGATGACAACCTTTCCGGCCAGCTCGTCCGAAATTTCCTCAAGCGCGGGGCCGATCATCTTGCACGGGCCGCACCATTCGGCCCAGAAATCGACCAGCACCGGGACGTCCGAACCGATCACATCCGACTGGAAGCTGTTGTCGCTGGTAGCTTTGGTTGCCATGAAAATCTCCTCACAGATATGTCGTCATGTAGGACGCGTCGCGTTCCCGCTCAACGTCCCCCGATATAAGGATTATTGTTGCGGCGCAAAGCCAGGCTTGTGCGGCGCGAGAAGGGCGGGATCAAGCGTCAGCAGCCTGGGTCCTGAAGTATAGAGCAGCGCGGCTTCGACGCGCCGCCCAGGGAAAATGACCGCGAGGGCCGAGGAATAGGCCGCCATCTGGCGCAGATGCGCCACGGGCACGTCTTCCGCGCGCCTGGGGACGTGCCGGCCGGTCTTGAAGTCGAGCAGGCGGACGTGATCCGCGCACACCACCAGCCGGTCGATCACGCCGTTGACCACCTCTGTGCCGACCACGGCTGCTACGGGTGCCTCGGCGAGGGCATCGGCCCCGAAGAGCTGTGCATAAACGGGATCATCGATGATCGACAGCGCCTGATCGGCAATAGCCGCTGCCATCGCTTCATCGGCGATGCCGCCCTGGCGCGCAAGCCAGTGAAGCGCGGCGTCGCGGCGGCGATCGGGCGCGACATCAGGCAACCGTTCAAACAGGCTGTGGAGCAGGCGCCCGCGCCGCGCGGCCTCGACGAGCGCAGGCGTTGGCGGCGGAAAGGACAGGGAGTCCTCCTCCGGCGCGGTCGGGGCCAACGGGCGCGGCGGCCGGGCTTCTGCCGGCGCCGCTCGCGCGGCCCAGTCGGGGATCGGAACGGCCTGAATATCCGGCTGCTGTTTCCCATGTTCCGGCAAATGCGCGCGCAACACCTCCGCGCCGTTCCATTCCATCGTCGCGCCCCACCGCGCGTCCTCCCGCCAGTCTGCGCCCAGCCGCCGCATGCCCGATTCGACGGCCGCGAACCAGGCTGCCTCCGGAACCTCCCCCCTGGCGCGCGGACCAAGTGCGCCCGTGACGTAAAGCCGCTCCTCCGCGCGTGTCATTGCGACGTAGAGCAAGCGCCAATGCTCCTGCCGCTCGAGCCCTTGCTGAACCGTGGCGGCGTCCTCGATCACCCCCCAGCGTTCGGCCTTGCGGGGGGCGAGAACAGGCAGGCTGCGGTCTTCCCCCAAGGGGATTTCCAGCGGCTGTTGCCTGTTCCCTGAATCGGGATCCACGCAGGAGTCCGCAAGGATGACGAGCGGTGCCTGCAGCCCCTTTGCTCCGTGTACCGTCAGCAAACGAACGGCGTCGCCGCCATTCTCGCTCTCGCGCTTGATGTCGCCTTCCTCGCGATCGAACCAGTCGATGAACCGCTGAAGCGACGGCTGATCGTGCATCTCGAAGGCAAGTGCCGCGTTGACCAGTTCCTCGATACTGTCGCGCGCCTCCTCCCCCAGCCGTCCGATCAGCTTGCGCCGCCCAGCGGGGGGGCCGGATAGAATATGTTCGAGGAGGCGGTAGGGCGTGACGAAATCGGCCTTGCCGAGGATGTCGTGAAGAAGCGCCAGGTCCACGGCAGGCGTTTGCCCGCTTTCACGAAGATGCCGCCATAAGGAGCCCTTTCGCGGGACGGCGCGCTGCCACAGTGCGTCCTGCGACCAGCCGATGAGCGGCGATACCAGCAGGCAGGCGAGGTTGAGATCGTCTTCGGGCTGCGCGGCAAAGCGTAACGCCGCCATCAGGTCCTGCACCCCGAGCGGCGCCTGCAAA
Source organism: Sphingobium sp. (assembly GCA_036278355.1). Taxonomy (GTDB): domain Bacteria; phylum Pseudomonadota; class Alphaproteobacteria; order Sphingomonadales; family Sphingomonadaceae; genus Sphingobium. Next base: position 22,037 of record DASULD010000108.1, on the reverse strand, counting down.
CGCAGCCGGTCTATGCCTGCCACCGGTACGCCGGCTTCATAGAGGCGCGCGACCACAAGCCGGGCGAGCGCGCCGCGCCGGCGCAGCAGGATCATGATGTCGCCGGGCCGAAGCGCCCTGCCCTTCGATTCGAGCATCAGGCCGGAATCAAGCCAGTCCTTGATCTGCAATGCGATCCGCTCCGCAAGCAGCCGGTCCTGATCGGCAAACCAGTCCTCTTCGCCTTGCGGCTCCACCTCCTCCGCATTGTCATCCCCGTCCTGCACCACGCTGAGGGGCTTCAACAGGACGACCGCGCCGGGATAGGAGTTGGCGCTCACGTGCCTTATGGAGTCGGAGGACAAGCCCAACGCGTCTCCGCCCAGTTCCGCGACGGTGGCGTCCACCACCTCCAGAACAGCGGGCACGGACCGGAAGCTCGCGTCCAGCGAGAGCACATGGAAATCATGCTCGGCGTGGTACGCCCGCTCGCAGAAATAGTCCCGCGCTTCGGAAAATGCCTGCGGCGAGGTGCCCTGAAAGCCGAAGATCGCCTGCTTGAAGTCGCCGACGGTGAAGATGGTACGGATCGTCTGGCCACGCGCACCGTCACCGGCAAAGAACTCATCGACGAGCGCACCGATGATGGCCCACTGCCGCCGGTTCGTGTCCTGTGCTTCATCCACCAGGATGTGATCGATACGCTGATCAAGCTTGTAGCGGATCCAGTCGGCGATACCCTCGCTGGTCAGCAGCGCCGCGCCGCGCGTGATGAGGTCGTCGAAATCGAGTGCGCCCGTTCGCCGTTTCGCGGCGTCATATGCCAGGGCATAGACCCGTCCGGCGTGGAGACCCCGGGCAACCATATCGGCATAGGCCACACGCGTACGCAAGGCCACGATGTCTGAGATTTGTTCGCAGATTCGATCTACAAGGGACTGATAATCCTCAAGGGCCTTTATCTGGCCCGCCTTACTCGCCTTCGGCTCCCCGTCCTTCCGGAAAAAACACCCGGCCAGATTATCGAGCGACGATGCCCTCGCTTGCGGAGAACCCTCGAGCCAGACGGAGATGCAGTCGGCGATGTCCGCACCCGTTTTCGTTCCCCAGTCCGCATTGGCACGGGCGGCACGGGCAAGCGCGGCGATGTCGAACGCCTCGTCGCCGCACCGCGCCGCAATCTCCGCCTCGACATCCCCCTGCGGTAGGTCCAGCGCCTCGAACAGCCAGCCGCGCACATCCTCCGGCAGCGAAGTCAGTGCGCCGTGCGCCTGCGCGCACCGCAGCAGATAGGCCTCGGCGCCCTTTTCACCAAGCTTGAGGGAAAGCGCCTCCAGCGCATCGAGCAGCGCGCGGTCGTCCCGCGCCTCCGCATCGACAATCATCTCCTCCAGGCTTGCCCGCGCGAGGTCCCGCTGCTCCCGCTCCTCCAGGGCACGAAAGCCCGGCACCAGCCCGGCCTCGAGCGGGAATGACGACAGCAGTTGCTGACAGAAGCTATGAATTGTCTGTATGCGCAGTCCGCCGCCGGTCGCCTCGAGCACGCGGGCGAACAACCGTCGTGCATGGTCTCTCCCCTCCGGCCCGAGATTCTCGCCCAGCGCCTTCAGATCGATAGCGATGTCCGCGTCCGACATCTGCACCCAGGCGGCGAGGCGGCTGTGAATGCGCTCCGCCATTTCCGACGCGCCCGCCTTCGTAAAAGTGAGGCAGAGAATGTTCTCCGGCGGCACACCCCCCAGCAACAGGCGGAACACGCGGGCGGTCAGAACATGCGTCTTGCCCGTGCCCGCCGACGCAGACAGCCAGACGTGCACGTCCGGGGCGGCTGCGGTCGCCTGACTGCCCAGCAGGTCGAGAAGGCGGGTTGCGACCCTAGCCATCCCGGTCCCCCGCACGGTCGGAACGGCCGTACCATTCCTCCAGCCGCATCAACTGATTATAGTCGTCATAGCTGGGAAGTTCGGGATGAAGTCGGGCGGTGAATGGCTCATTTCCGGTCAGCCACTTGCCCGCCGCTTCCAGAAAACGGTCGGTCGTGAACGCTGTCAATTCCTCGGTGGCGATCGCCTTGTCGGATCCGCCGGGCCTCACCGGACTGACGCGGTAGCCGAACGCCCCTTCGCGCCCCTTGGCCGTCGACCAATATTCGAACCCGGCGACCTGCTGTGTGTCCGTCAAACCCGCGAAGCCGGCACGCTCGGCGATGGCGCCGAGAAGCCCCAGTTGCAGCGCGAACCCGCGCGCCACCTGTTTGGCGCTAGGCGGTTTTCCTGTCTTGTAATCGACGATCACGGCTCGCCCATCGGGCAGGATATCGATCCGGTCCGCGGTTCCGTTGACGGAAATGTCGCCAAAGACCGCCTCGCCTTTCGTCTCCACCAGTGCGATCCGCCTGCCCGCCGCGCTGTCGCGCGCGACCTCCTCGCCGATCCAGCGCAGGGATTCGAGAAGGCGAGGCAGCCACAGCGCGCGCAGCACCGGATGCGTGTCGGTGCCGCCCAGAAGATCGCGCGTACGCTGCTCCAGCCTTTCAGGCGCGCACCCGTCATCCCGGAACCATGTTTCAAGCAGATGATGGACCAACGTCCCGCGCCAGGCGGGACCGGGATCGGCGTCGACCCGGTCGAGCGGAGACAGGCGCAATATCTTCGACGCATAAAAGCCGTAGGGGTCCGCCGCCAGCCGATCCACCTGCGTCACCGCAACGGATGCCGGGCGCAGCGACGGGGAAGGCACAGGCGCAGGACGCGACGCGGAACGGATCGCGTCCGGGCGATCGATCGCATCGGCCCAGCGAAGATACTCGTCCGCGCGACCCAGATTCTCGCCTGCGATAGCCTCGATGCGCAACCAGAAACGGGAGGCAACCGCAGGCGCTGTGCCGCTACGGCGCGAACGGGTGATGACAACCTCGGGTGCGCCCAGCGCACTTGCGAAGTCGTGCGCGGAAAGCCCGATACGCTGCTCGAGGCCAGGCAGGCCCAGTTCCTGCCGGATACGCGGCGCCAGCCACGGGTCAGGTGCGGGCAGGCTCGGCCATGTCCCTTCGTTGAGACCCGCCAGGATCATCAGGTCCGCCTGCTGAAGGCGCGCTTCGATCAGACCATAGATGGCAATGCGGGGGTGACCGCCGCGGGGCGGACGCACTGCCACCTGTTCAAGCAGGCGTTCGAGCAGGTCGGGCAGCGCCTCGGCTTCCACCGCACGGGGACCGGACGGCGCCGCACGTTCCATCTCGGAGAAAAGATCCGAGAGCGCCCGTCCCTGATGGCCCGCCCATATTTCATCACCGGAAAGCACGCTCGCCGCCTCGCGCAGCCGGGTGAGCACCGCTGGGAGGTCGAGAGGCTGATCCGCGAGCGTATCGAAGAGTTCCAGTGGCGCTGTGGCGCTGTCCCACCATTGCGCCGTGCGCGCGCGCAGAGCGGCGTGACGGTCGCGCTCATCGGGAGGTCGGGCCGACAGCCGCGCCCGGAGCCCGGCAAGGCCAGGGGCAGGCCTCGGGCCGCGAAGCAGCAGGTCGAGCCCCCTTACCTGCTCCAGCCAGGCGATCCGGCCTTCGCCCTTGCTCACCAGCGGATGCTTCAGCAGATCGAGCAGCGGTACAGGCGCAAAGCGTTCTGCCGCCACCCGCGCGAGCGCAAGCAGCAACGTCCCCGGAGGCGTCAGCGACAGCGGCCGGCCCGCGCTGTCGTCAGCCTCTATGCCCCAGCGCGCAAGATGGGCCGACACCCGTGCGGCGAGTTCACGATCCGGCGTCATCAGCGCGGCGGTACGCTCTGGCGTTTCAAGCGATCCACGCAGCAGCAGGGCGATAGCCTGCGCCTCCTGCGCCGGGGTGGCGGCTTCGAGTACGCGTACGCCGTTAAAGGTGCGCTCCTCCGCTTTCAGGTCCCGCCACTTGCCGGTGTGGGCGGGCGGCAGCATGGCATTGGAAATGTTGCGGGCACGCGTCGCGCGCGCATCATGCCCTCCGCCCCAGCGCCACAAGGACACCTCCTCTCGGGCAACGCCCAGGCGATCGAGCATGACCTTCAGCGTATATTGCGGGTGGCTTTCCTGCGCTCGCGGGCGACGTCCTGTAACCGGATCGGGGTCGAACGGACCGATGGCATCCCATTCCTCGACGCTCATGTGCTGGTCGAGACCGGCGAGTACCACCTGACCGCGGGGCAGGCGCAGGATCGTGCGCTGGAGAGCGCAGACGGCGGGGGATGTCGTCGATATCCCTGCAGCAACGACAAAGCCGGGCGGTGGCGCCTCCTGCCAGCGCCTTGCCGCATAAGACAGGAGCCGGTTGCGCCGGTCGGCCAGATCAATCATCCCGAGCCGCGCAAGCTCGGTCGGCCAGCGGTCGAGCAGGATTTCGAGCAGATTGAGCGACGCCCGCCAATGGCCTGACAAGGCGTCACCGATGTCGAGGCCGCGCAGCCGACGCGGATCGATCTGCTCGATCAACAGCTGATCGATTGTTGCGCCCAGCGCCTGCCCCAGGCGCATCGCTTCGCCCGCATCGAGGGGCTGGCCCGCCGCACTCCTCACATCCTGCACCATTCGCGCCAGCACCATCTGACGGTCCATTGCGGGAATCGCAGGCGGGATATCCAGTTCGCCACCGATAGGATCGAGCGCGTTGCCCAGCCTCTCGCCCAGTTCCTCGTCGCCGACCGCAACCAGGCGCGGCATCAGCAATCCGCCGCCCGATCTTCGCACGAACGCCTCACCTACCGCGCGTATCGACCGGTTGTTGGGAAGCAGCAGGATGCCACGTGCCAGCACCATCGGATCGCGGCCGTGCCGGGCAAGTATTCCAGCCGCCAGCGCATCGGAAAAGGCCCGGTGCGCGGGAATTGTGGCTATCGCGGGCGCGGCGCGATCAGCCATATTCCAGGACGGACTCGACAACAGGTATGGCCTGAGGCGTCCCGACATCGAACCACAGGCCCGGATGGGACGCGCCGTAGAGCCGCCCCGCCTCCAGGGCTCTGTTCCAGAATATGTTGGTCGAAAACACGTCCGCAGGCGGATCGGCGAGCAGGCGCGGCGACATGATCTGCACGCCGGTAAAGACAAAGGGTGCGACATAGCCGGGCTTGCGGCGGAAAAGGCGCCCGTCCGGCCCCATATGAAAATCGCCCGGTCCGTTATGGCAGGTCGCGCGGGCATGGGGTATCTGGAGCAACAGTGCGTCCATCCGGGCATCGTCCCACAGATCGGCGAGCATCGCGATGCTGTCACGCGGGCCGTCGATCCAGAGATTGTCGCTGTTGGCGCAGACGAACGGCGCGTCGCCCAGCAGGGGCGCGGCCTTCATCAGCCCGCCACCGGTTTCCAGCAGGCGGTCCCGCTCATCGGAAATGATGATCTCCATCCGCGTCCGGCGCGCCTTCATATGGCCGATAATCGTATCGGGCAGATAGTGGACGTTCACGATGGTACGCTCGATGCCCGCAGCCTCAAGCCGTTCGAGCGCGTGGTCGATAAGGGCCTTTCCCGCCACCTTGACGAGGGGCTTGGGCCTCGTCGCGGTGAGCGGACGCATGCGCTTGCCAAGCCCCGCCGCCATGAGCATCGCGGTTTTCACCGTCACGCTCATGATGAGGCGTGCGCCTCCAGCGCGTCGTGGCGCGCGGATGCGGGGATGTTGCGCCCGAACCATTCAGCAACCGGAGCGAGAGCGGGATGGGCAAGGTCGCGCTCCAGCAGGTTCCACATGCGCGGCAGGAAGCTCAGATAACGCGGCTTCCCGTCACGCTTCCACAGGCGCGTGAAGATGCCGATGATCTTGGCGTTGCGCTGGGCGCCGAGCACCGAATAGGCGGCATCGAAGCCTGCTCCCGGCCGCGCGAGCGCCTTGTACCGGGCGATCATCGCCTGTTCCAGCACCGGAGAAACATCGCGCCGGGCGTCCTGCAACAGCGAAACGAGGTCATAGGCCGGGTGGCCGACAAGCGCGTCCTGAAAGTCCAGCAGGCCGAGATTATGGGCGCGCTCCCGCCCTTCGATCAGCATGATGTTCTCGGCATGATAGTCGCGCAGCACCGTGACCGCCGGGGCGGCGTCCTCCTCGACCAGCGGCAGGACGGCATCCCACGCGGCGTTCCAGCCATGCTCGTCCACGATCAGCCCCGCCGCCGGACAATACCACTGCGTCAGGAGATCGGTCTCGCGCCGGTAGGCCGCGCGGTCGTAGGCGGCAACCTCGGCAGGCGGAACGCGATGGAGCCCGGCCAGAAGCGCCACGGCCCGGGCATAGATTCCTTCTTCCTCGGCCGGATGCACATCGAGATGATCGCGCACGCGCGCATCACCGAAATCCTCGAGCAGCACGAGGCCGTGATCGAGATCCTGAGCGTAGACCTTGGGCGCTGCGAGTCCATGCCCGGCGAGATAACCCGCGACCTTCAGGAACGGACGCGGGTCCTCATGCGGCGGCGGCGCATCCATCAGCACCGCCCGGCGGGCGCCGTCGATCACGCGGAAATAGCGCCGGAAAGACGCATCGCCGGCAAGCGGCACTATCGCGGCATCGCCCCACCCCGCCGTACACAGGAAGGCAGGGGCGGCGGTCGGCGGAATCATGGAAATGGCCATCGGTCCTTCCATGACGGCGGCACCGACGCTGTCAAGCGCCGTATCCCGTCATCCGGCGCAACCGCAATGTCGACCATGAGAGCATCGGGCCAAAGAGCGGCGCCCAGCCGTTCGGGCCATTCTATCACCAGCGCACCGTCGAGCAGATATTCGTCGAGACCCAGCTCTGCGGCTTCCTCCGGCATGTCGAGCCGGTAGAGATCGACATGGGCGAGCGGCAACGAGACGTCCGGCGGCGCGTAGGGCTGCACGATGGCGAAGGTCGGACTGGGCGCTTCCTCCTCCAGACCGAGCGCGCGCAGCATTCCACGAACCAGCGTCGTCTTGCCCGCGCCAAGCCCGCCGCGCAGGGCGACAATGTCGCCAGGGCGCAGGCACGGCGCGAGCGCGGCACCTGCCGCCATCATGTCGCCCTCATTCCGGATACGCAGTTCAGCCACGAGACGGAGATTTTCTCGCGGCGGGGGAAGCCTGGCGCGTGCGAGGCAGATCTCCGCGCGGCATCTCGACCGTGAATACGGTGCCCTCCCCCGGCTGGGAAAACAGCGAGAGGGTGCCTCCGTGCGCCTCGACAAGCTGACGCGCGAGCGGCAGGCCCAGGCCGAGATCGTCCCCGCGCTGCTCGCCGGTCATGCGGCTGAACCGGTCGAACGCCCGTGCCTGCGCCTTCGTATCCATGCCGGGTCCGTTGTCGGACACGATGATCCGGGCGATGTGGACCTGTCCATCGCCGTGCAGCGAAATCCGCCCGCCCTGGGGCAACACGCGCACCGCATTTTCCATCAGACGATCCAGAGCCTGGGCGATACGTTTTTCGTCCCCCATGATTCGGCCTATCGAGGGCTTCACGTCGGCAGCGATCTCAATTCCCTTTGCCTTGGCGGCGTCCGTCCACCGCACCCGGCAATGCTCCACCGCATCGGCCATATCGACCGGCGCGCGGGCCAATGGCAGGGTCCCTGCCTCGCCCTGTGTAAGGTCGAGCACGGTGTCGATGAGGCTGGAGAGCCTTACGGTCGATTCAAGGATCGCCGAAACATAGTCCTGCGCCTGCTGCGGCAGTTCCCCGGCATAGCCGCCCTTCATCATCTCCGCGAAACCGCCGATCGAGGTCAGCGGGGTACGCAGATCGTAGCTCATGTTGGCGAGGAAGGCCGTCTTGACCTTGTCGGCTTCGGCCAGCGCCTCGTTCTGCTCACGCAGCACCTGCTCGATACGGCGGCTGTCGGTGACATCCAGCATGGTGAAAAGCGCGTTGCCGTCCGGCAACGGGATGGCCGCGAACTCGAACATCCGTCCATCGGCAAACAGTATCCGGCCGTTGCGCTGCTTCCGGTCGACGGCGCAAGACCGCACAAGTTCCCGAACGACGTTGGCCTGGGGCGGTCGGGCAAGCTTGCCGGACATCGCGTTCATGAAGTCGTCGATACGTGGATGCGCGGCCAGCATCGGCTCCTCAACGCCCCAGATCGCGCGGAAACGCTGATTCCACAGGTGCAGCTTGCCGTCCGCCGCAAACACGCCGATGCCTTCGAACAGGCTGTCGAAAGTCGCGGTGCGAACGCGCAGCAGGGTATCGCGCGCGCTCGACAGGCGCACCTGTTCAGTCCGGTCTTCGAAAATCAGGAGCAAACCGCCGTCGGGCATTGGCTGGGCAAAGACGCGCAGGTGCGTGCCATCGGCCAGCAGCCAGTTCTCCTCCTGAGGCTCCTGCGCGGTAAACCAGCCGCGCCGTTCCTGTCGCCAGGCCGGGAAGTCGCGGTGTTCGGGAATGCGCCCGCCCTCGCGCATACGGTCCAGCACACGCTCGAACTCGGGATGATCGATGAGGTGCTCGGGCTGAAGCGCAAAAAGGCTCACGAACGCCTGGTTCCAGAAGCTGAGCGAGCGGTCAGGCCCGAACTGCGCCACGGCCGCCGAAAGCCTGTCGAGCATGTCACGCTGAGACGCGATCAGACGCAACTGTTCGGCGCGGGCGCTTTCATAATCCTGCTTGTCGATGGCATAGCCCGCCACTCCGGCCCGGCCCATCGGCACCTCGACCACCTGCATCATCCGTCGCTCGCCGCCAAGCGTCGCCGGCGCCACATGGGTCAGTATCTCCCCGCGTTCAAGCGCCAGACCGGCCGCGCGCTGGGGCGGCAGGCCATCGATCGCCTCGAACAGCTCCGTTTGATGATCGATGACATCGGCGGCATCTTGCGCTTCGACCGCCCGGACATAGGCCGTGTTGACGAGGCTGAGGCGCAGGTCCCGGTCGCGGTGCCACATCGGCAATGGAGCAGCCTCGATAAGCCCCGACAGGCCCTCCAGAGCATCGCGCAGCAGCGCGCCGTCCCGCTCCAGCGCCGAGATTCGCGACTGGCTTTCGGTCGCGTCGAAAATCCACAGGATGACGCCACCCGGATTGGCAAGATCCGGCCCGGCTGGCGCGCCCTTTACAAGCAACGTGCGATTGGAGCCCTGGGCGGAAACCGGACGGACGAATTCGCGACCGGCACGCTGCGCTCCATGAATATCCTGGGCCAGCGGCTCACGATCGGCGGGGGCCAGCCCCCCCTCCTCTTCCGTCAGTTCCGTCACATAAGCTGGAACTTCCGCCCGCCCCAGCCAGCCGGCAAGCCGCGCGGGCGCTTCCACCCGTCCGTCGGGACGGATCAGCATCGGCATGGCGGGCGCAGATTGCAGCAGAGCGGCAAGCCGGTCGGCTTGCTCGCGTTGAAAATGGCTTTGCCGCCGCATTCTGACGCCGGTCGCGACCGCATATATTCCGGCAAGCAGCCAGAGCGCCAGAAGCGCCCCCGCAATTGCCAAAGCCGTCGCCGAAACCTCGATCATTGCAGGGAAGTAGCGCAAATGCCCCAAGGCGCAAAGCGCCGCTTTGTTTATCTCGGATGATAGGGACGGCGCTTCGCGCCGCACGAGGGTCCAGGCCCAGGCCCGGACCCCGTGCCTGTTTCGTCAGTAGCGATAATGCTCCGGCTTGAACGGACCATGCTCGGCCACGCCGATATATTTCGCCTGCTTGTCGGTCAGCTTCGTCAGCTTCACGCCAAGCTTGTCGAGGTGGAGTGCCGCGACCTTCTCATCAAGATGCTTGGGCAGCACATAGACATCGTTGCGATACTGGTCCGACTTGGTGAACAGTTCGATCTGCGCCAGCGTCTGATTGGTGAAGCTGGAAGACATCACGAAGCTCGGGTGACCCGTGGCACAGCCAAGGTTCACGAGGCGCCCCTTGGCAAGGACGATGATCTGCTTGCCGTCCGGGAACTCGACCAGGTCGGTACCGGGCTTAACCTCGGTCCACTTGTAGTTGGACAGGGCGGCGATCTGGATCTCGCTGTCGAAATGGCCAATGTTGCAGACGATCGACATGGGCTTCATCGCCTTCATGTGATCAGCGGTGATGACGTCTTCGTTTCCGGTCGCCGTGACGAAGATATCGGCGCGGGTGACCGCCTCTTCCATCGTCACGACCTCATACCCTTCCATCGCCGCCTGCAACGCGCAGATCGGATCGATCTCGGTCACCATCACGCGCGCTCCGCCTTGCCGAAGCGAGGCCGCGGAGCCCTTGCCGACATCGCCGAAGCCAGCGACGCAGGCGACCTTGCCCGCCAGCATCACGTCCGTTGCGCGGCGGATGGCGTCGACCAGCGATTCCTTGCAGCCATAGAGATTGTCGAACTTGGACTTGGTCACGCTGTCGTTCACGTTGATCGCCGGGAACGGAAGCTTGCCGTCCTTGGCGATGTGATACAGGCGGTGCACGCCCGTCGTCGTTTCCTCGGAGACGCCCTTGATCTGGGCCACCGACGCGGTGAGGTAGCCGGGCTTTGCCTTGATGAAAGCCTTGAGCGCGCGCTGGAACTCGATTTCCTCTTCATTGCCGGGCTCGGGCAGTTGCTCGCCCGCCTCGATCCGCGCGCCCCAAAGCGCGAACATGGTTGCGTCGCCGCCGTCGTCGAGGATCATGTTTGTGGTGCGGCCAGCCTCACCTTCGGTCGACCAGTCGAATATGCGCCCGACATAATCCCAATAATCGGCAAGGCTTTCGCCCTTGATCGCGAACACGGGAATACCCGCCGCGGCGATCGCCGCCGCCGCATGGTCCTGCGTCGAATAGATGTTGCAGGTCGCCCAGCGCACCTCCGCACCCAGCGCCACCAGCGTCTCGATCAGCACGGCGGTCTGAATAGTCATGTGGAGCGATCCGGTGATGCGTGCGCCCTTGAGCGGCTTGGACGCACCATATTCCTGACGCAGCGCCATGAGGCCGGGCATCTCGGTCTCGGCAATCGCAATTTCGGCGCGCCCGAAATCGGCAAGACCGATATCGGCGATCACATAATCCTTCTCGAGGGTGGCGGTGGCCACAGGCAATCTCCCTGAACATTCAGAAAAGAGCCGCCCGCACATGAGCGAACGGCGACGGATGCTCCTTAGCAACCGCCGCCGTCCCTAGCAAGGCAATATAAAGATTTCTTTATGTACCCTATTTACTGCTGTTGTACGCCACATCGAGCGGGCAGCGGCGGCCGGGAACGTCCGGCCTCGAGCCCGAGCCGTCGGCCAGTGCGACCAGCGCCGCGCGCGCGACCGGAGCGGACGCAGCCGCCCTGGCCAGCACCGCATAGTCCTTGCAGTCCATGCCCGGCGTCCCCGCGCCGTACCGGTTGGCGATCCTGATGCTGAAGTCGTCGTAGGCGCCGAGTGCCCGCGCCGTCCCCACCGCCTCGGCGAATTTCGCGCGCAACTCCTTGTTCGCGCCCGCGAGCACCGACCGTTTCTCCTGCACGAACCGATTATAGTCAGCACTGAAGTCGACGTCGTTGATGCGGCAGCGCAGCGTCTGCACCATCAGCATCGTATCGAAATCACGCAGTTGCGCCGCCTGATAGGAGGTGTCGTTCCAGCATGTCGCAGCCTGCGCTGGCCCCGCTGCGGCCAAGGCCGCAGCCAGCATCCCCCCCGTTAATCCCCGCATTTGTTTGCCCTTTCCCGCTTGCCCGGAAAAGGGTTTGCCATACCGCGATTACCAGTTGCTCATCGGCGACCATTAACGCGGTTTTAAGGTGATATTTGCGATCGGATGCCGCCTCGCGGGTCAGGCTTCCCCCATCCCGCTGCAAAGCAGCCGGGAATCGACACCACAGGCGGAAAAGCAGGCGTCCCAGCGCCGCGCGGGCTGGATCGCGGGAAGGTCCTCGGGAATATGCTCGCCAAGGAACCAGCCATGCATCCGCATCTCATGCTCAAGCTGCCCCGCGCCCCAGCCGGAATAGCCCAGGACCATCAGAAACCGGTCCGGCCCCATGCCCGCGCCGATTGCCTTCAGGATGTCCAGAGATCCCGAAAGCGCCCATTCCGGCGTCACCTCAATCGAATCCTGTCCCCCCCAGTCGCGGCTGTGGAGAACGAAGCCGCGCTGCGGCTCGACCGGCCCGCCCCGCAATACCGGCACATGCGTCAGATGGGCCGCGTCGACGCCAAAATTCGCCACCAGCTCGGCCATGCTCAGGCCTTCGATGACCCTGCCTACGTCCACCCCCATCGCACCGTTTTCGTCGTGTACGCACATCGCGATGGCAGAATGATCGAAATTCGGATCGCCCATGCCGGGCAGGGCCAGCAGCATGCGTCCAGCGTAGAATCGGGGCGCGTCCAGCGCGGGTTCGGATCGGCCCGTCAGCATGTCGGCATTCTAGCTGGCAGCGGCCCCGTCCGGCAACATCTTTCATCCAGATGCATGATATCCAGCCCTTGACTTGGCCCGCCGATGCCCCACTTGGGCGATGCAGATATCAACTCCCGAGGAGACCACCCATGACCATTTCCAAAGGCGACAAGGTTCCGGCCACGACCTTCGTCAAGATGACCGAGAACGGCCCCGAGCAGGTCGACGGCGAAAGCTTCTTCAAGGGACGCAAGGTGGCGCTCTTTTCGGTTCCTGGTGCGTTTACGCCGACCTGTTCGGCCAAGCACCTTCCCGGGTTCGTCGACAAGGCCGACGACCTCAAGTCAAAGGGCGTCGACGAGATCGCCTGCACTGCGGTCAACGACGCGTTCGTGATGGGCGCCTGGGGCAAGTCCGCGGCAGCGGACGGCAAGGTGACGATGCTGGCTGACGGCAATGGCGATTTCGCGCGTGCCGTGGGTCTCGAGATGGACGGCAGCAAGTTCGGCATGGGTACGCGGGGTCAGCGCTTTTCGATGATCGTCAACGACGGCGTGGTCGAGGAAGTGAATATCGAAGCGCCCGGCGACTTCAAGGTGTCGAGCGCCGAACACATGCTGAACCAGCTTTAAGAGCTGGTCAGAAAATCGCGTATCGCCTGCCCCAATTCGGGGCGGGCGACACAGCTCATATGCGTGCCGGGAATCTCGTAAAGTCGCGCATCGGGCAAAACCGCGACAAGTTCATGGGGCGAGCCGTTGTCCCGATCCTCCGTGCCGCAAATGACGGCCACCGGCAGATCCACGGCCGTCAGGCCATCGATATCGAACGAACCTTTCGCCTGGAGCAGCAGCCGTGCGGCGACTGGATCAACCTTCATCGTCTTCATGAACATGACCGCCATGAAATGCGGGTCGTCGCGCTTGATCGTGTCACGCCGGTCGATCGCCTCGATGAAGAAGTCGCTGCGGCCCGACCATCCGCGCAACCCCTCGAGCCCCATGCCGGCGAGTATGGCCCTGCGCGGTTTTTCCCCCGACGCGAGCAACGCGGCCGTCGTGCGCGCACCCAGCGAAAAGCCGCCGAGATCGAAATCGTCGAGCGCCAGCGCCGCGATCACGGCCTGCGCGTCCTTCACCAAAACCGCATCCGGATAGGCATCCGCGCCGTGGGGCGCGTCGCTCATCCCGTGCGCGCGCAAGTCCGGCATGATGACGCGAAAACCCGCTGCGGCGATGGTTTCCGCGTGTCCATATTTGATCCAGTTGGTCTCCGCGTTGGAAAACAGGCCGTGCAGCAGCAGCAGAGGCCGCGCATCCTCCTCCCCCATCTCGTGCACAGCCAGCGCTGCGCCGTCGAAACCAGGGAGGGCGTAGGTACGAATTTCAGTCCGGGAGCTTGCCAATGGCGTTCATCCATAATTCAACGGTCTTGGGATTGTCGGTGATCCGATAATCAGGAAGATCCTTCGTGTCGCGCCAATGCTCCAGCCGTGATTCGACGCCGAAATGAAGCTTCGGCACGAAACGGGCGGGATCGTCAAAGGCCGCGACGTGAAGGTCCATCATATCGTCCTCATGATATGCAAAACCAAGCGGCGTGCCGCATTTCGCACAGAAGGGACGCCGCGCGATTGGCGAGCTCGCATACCAGTCAGGTTCCGACAGCCACATCACCGACCCCTTGGGCAGGTTGATAAAGGCAATGGAAACATTGCCGGATGCGCGCTGACACATGCGGCAATGGCAAAGATAGGCATCGTCGGAGGCAACCTCGGCCTCAAACCGTACGGCGCCGCACTGACATCCTCCGGTCATTTTCGCCATGACTGTCTCCCGGGCGTGAGCAAGGCCCATGTGATCGCCGCCAGACTGCCGACTTGCGCCAGCGCCATATCCTTCTGCGCGTCCCACATGTCGCCCTGCTGACCGTTATAATAGTCGGCCGTGCCGCCTGCTGCCAGCAGCGTCAGCGCCCATTCGAACACCTCGTAGGCGGTGCTGCCGAGGGCGATGACGGCAAAAGCCAGAAACAGCGCGAGCCCGGATCGAACACCGTTCCAGCGGACCAGCACCTCGCGCACCGGCAACGTCCACAACGCGCCGAACAGAAAGTGGATCAGCCGATCATAATGGTTGCGCAACCAGCCCAGCGGCGCGGAGAGCGTCTCGCCCGTCAGGGCCGCCGACCAGACGTCATAGGGTACATAGGAATAGATATACCGCCCGCCCAACGTGTGCAGCATCAGGAACAGCCACAGTGCGGCAACCGACGGCGTCGACAGCGGCCAGCGCCGCAGAAACCAAGGTGCGGCGAGGATCAACGCGAGCGTGGGCGCATGCTGCAACGGCGCAAGCTGCGGATACGGCTGATCGATGTTGGCGGCGGCAACCGCGACCGCCAACACGATGAGCATCCATTTCTGGATGGCCGGGATGGCGCCAAGCCGCAAAGGCTCGCCGCCGGTCACCTCACCCCTTCTTCAGGTGGCGCCGTCCCAGCAACTCGGCGATCTGCACGGCGTTCAGGGCCGCACCTTTCCGCAGGTTGTCGGAAACGCACCAGATCACCAGGCCGCTATCCACTGTCGGGTCTTCGCGCACACGCGACACGAACGTCGCATAGTCGCCGACACATTCGACGGGGGTGACGTAACCCCCATCCTCTCGCTTGTCGACGAGCATCACGCCCGGCGCCTCGCGCAGGATCGACTGTGCCTTCTTCGCGCTGATCTCATCCTCGAACTCGATGTTGATCGCTTCCGAATGGCCGACGAACACCGGCACGCGCACGCAGGTCGCGGTCACCTTGATCTGTGGATCGAGGATCTTCTTGGTCTCGACCACCATCTTCCATTCTTCCTTGGTGTAGCCGTCGTCCAGGAAGACGTCGATGTGCGGGATCACGTTGAACGCGATCTGCTTGGTGAACTTCTTGGCTTCGGCCTGGTCACCGACAAAGATGTTGCGGCTCTGCTCGAACAGCTCGTCCATGCCCTCCTTACCGGCGCCGGAGACCGACTGATAGGTCGAAACCACGACGCGCTTGATCTTCGCGGCATCGTGCAGGGGCTTCAACGCCACCACCATCTGGGCGGTGGAACAGTTCGGATTGGCGATGATGTTGCGGGCCGTGTAGCCGTCGATCGCTTCCGGGTTCACTTCGGGCACGATCAGCGGAACGTCCGGGTCCATGCGATAGAGGGAGCTGTTGTCGATGACCACGCAGCCCGCTGCCGCCGCCTTGGGCGCATAGATCTTCGTCGGCGCCGAACCTGCCGCAAACAGCGCGATGTCCCAGCCCGCAAAATCGAAATGCTCGATGTTCTTGACCTTGAGCATCTTGCCGGTGTCGCCATACTCGATTTCGGTTCCGGTTGAGCGCGAGGACGCAACCGCCGCGATCTCGTCGGCGGGAAACTCCCGTTCAGCCAGGATATTCAGCATTTCGCGGCCCACATTGCCAGTGGCTCCGACGACGACGACACGATAGCCCAATTTACGCTCCATTCAGTCCCGATATATGCAGGCGCGCGCCAATAGCCCATTGCTCCAGCGAAAGCAAAGCCACTCTTTTCGCTACACGCATTCCCCACACATGCGCGGCGACCAATTTCGTGAGCGGCGTTTTCAGTCGGCCTCCGGACGGCTCATGATCCACGCTCCCCCGACGATGGCGACGGCAACGGGCACCAGCGACCACGGCACGGGCAGCAGGACGAACCCGGCAACTGCGCTTACGCCAAACGCGCCGAGGGCGGCGCGTTTTCCCTTCCGGCTGATTGCACCCGCATCGCGCCAGCGCGAGATATGGGGTCCAAAATGCCGATGGTTCAGAAGCTTCGCTTCCAGCGCGGGGCTGCTCCGGGCGAAACAGAAAGCGGCAAGGATCACAAAGGGAACCGTTGGCAGCAGCGGCAGGAAAATGCCGATGGCGCCAAGGCCGAGCGCGAAACATCCGGCCGCCAGATAGAGCATCTGCCGCATCCGTCACTCCGTGCCGGGCTTTACCCCGTTTCTGGCGAGAAATCCCTCGATCATACGCCAGCTATGGACGTTCGGCCCTTCCCCCGCGAAACGGTGGGTCTGTCCCGGATACAGCATCAGGTCGAACGGCCTTGCCTGCTCCTGCATCGCCGTCATGAAGGCAGTGGAGTGTTCCAGCACCACATTGTCGTCCGCCATGCCGTGCATGAGGAGGAGCGGGTCCGATATCTTCCCCGCCTCGGCCATGGCATCCGCCGACGGGTAAGCGCTGCGCTTGGCTTTGGGGTCGCCCAGATACCGCTCGGTATAATGGGTGTCGTAGAGTTCCCACTTTGTGACAGGCGCCCCGGCGATACCGGCCGCGAACACCCCCGGCGCCTTCTGCAGCAATTTCAGCGTCAGATAGCCGCCATAGGACCAGCCATAAGTGGCAATCCGGGCGGGATCGACAAAGCCTTGGGTCTTGAGCCACTCGACACCGGCAAGCTGGTCCTCCACCTCAACGGTTCCCATTGCGTGATACAGGTGGTCCTCGAACGCCTTGCCCCGATCGGGAGTCCCGCGATTGTCGATCGCGAAAACGATCCAGCCCTGCTGCACCAGATAGTCGGAGACCGCCCCGCCCCAGCTCCGCGTCACCTGCCGCCCGGCGCCCGGCCCGCCATAATGGATCATGAAGACGGGATAACGGGTGCCCGGCTCGAGTTTCGGGGTCAGCAGCTTGTAATGAAGGACGCTGCCGTCTTTCGCCGCAAGGGTGCCGAACGTCGTGTCGGCGTGACCCGCGATATAAGGTGCATAGGGATGATCGGCGTCAATGCGGTTTTCCGACAGCCACCGCACGCGCTTGCCCTCACGATCGGCAAGATAGACTTGCGTCGGCTGATCCTGATTGGAACGGCTGACGATGATGCGATTTGCCGCGCCGTCCATCACCCCGGTATTCCACCAGCCCCGCTCGGTCAGCAGCTTCGTTTCGCCGCGCCCGGAAAGGGGCGCACTATACACATGCTGTTCAAGCGGCGTCTCCCGGTTGCCCGAGAACCAGACAAGGCCACGCTTTTCATCAACGCCGATGACCTCGCGTACCTGCCATGGCCCACTCGTGATGGGCGTCCATTGACCACGAATGACGCGATAGAGGTGGCCGTGACCGCTGCGTTCCGACCACCACAGGAAGCTGCCGTCGGCAAGCGCGCGAAAATTATTGTGAAGGTTGAGCCAGGTCTTCGCCGTCTCGGTGAGGACGACCTTCGCCGCTCCTGTCGCCGGATCGACGGCAAGCAGATCAAGCCGCTTCTGGTCGCGGCTTTCGCGCTGGACGTAAAGCGTCTTCCCGTCCTTCGACCAGTCCACGCGCGCGAGATAGATGTCCGGGTCATTCCCCAGGTCGGCCTTCACCCGCCTTTGCCCCGCCGGGTCCATGACATGCAGTTCGACACGCGCGTTGGGGGTTCCCGCCAGGGGATAGCGCTGCGGATATATCCTGGTGCCCTCGGCGCCGATCGCGGCGCGGTTCACGATGCGAACGCCGGATTCGTCAACTCGGGCGACCGCGATGAGCGCATCGTCGGGCGACCACCAGTGCCCGGTCTGCCGGTCCATCTCCTCCTGGGCGACGAATTCCGCGACACCCCAGCTTGTCGTGTCGCTGGCATCGGCGGTAAGCTGCTGCTCCCCGCGCGTGGCGATGTCGATAACGAAGAGGTTTCCGCCCCGGACGAAAGAAAGATAACGCCCTTTCGGACTGACCGTGGGGTTCAGCTCTCCCTCGGGCGTATTGGTAAGGCGCACCGGGTCGCCATCGGTCGGCGCGAGATAAAGGTCGCCGTCCAGCGGAACGAGCACGCGCTTGCCGTCCGCCGTCCAGTCATACGCGACAATGCCCCGCGTGCCCCCGATGCGGGCGCGTTCCCGCTGCATCTTCTCGGCCTCGGACAGTTCGGCACCCGTGCCCAGCTTCAGCGAATCGACCAGCATCCTCTCCTCGCCCGTCGCCCCGTCGATGGCCCACAGATCATAGCGGTCCCGGTCGTCCCGCCGATTCTTGAGCAAGGTCACGAGCCTGCCGTCCGGCGATATCCGAAGGCCACGCGGTTGGGGCCCGGCGAGATCGGGGCTGGAAAAGATGCGTTCGAGCGTGAGCGGCTTGGGCGCGGGCATCGGCGGCGTCTGTGGCCGCGCGGCGAGCGGGCTGCTCATCATCAAAACTCCGGTCAGCGAAAGGAAAGCAAGGGCGCGGAACATGGGGGCTCTTTCTGTTCTGCCAACGCTAAACCAGTGGCAGGCTGAATGGAAAGCGATTCGGGAATGCCGCCGCGCCGTAGGCCGTTGACCAACGCCCCGTGACCGGCCAAGTGGAAGCCCGTCCACCTGTTTATGGAGAACTGCCTGTGTCCGTTGGCCTCATCGCCCTGCTCGACGATGTCGCCGCAATGGCAAAGCTGGCCGCGGCGTCAATCGACGACGTAAGCGCCGCGGCGGCCAAGGCAGGCGCAAAGGCGGCGGGTGTCGTGATCGACGATGCGGCGGTTACGCCACGCTACGTAACCGGACTGACACCCGACCGCGAACTGCCGATCATCTGGCGCATCGCGCTCGGGTCCCTGCGGAACAAGCTGCTGTTCCTGCTGCCCGCGGCGATCGCATTGAGCGCGCTGGCCCCGTGGGCGGTGACACCGCTGCTGATGCTGGGCGGTGCCTATCTCTGCTTTGAAGGGGCGGAGAAGATCATCGAAAAGATCCTGCCGCATCAGGCGCATGAGATTGAGGACGTGGTCCAGCCCACCGAACCCGCGCATGTCGAAAAGGCGACCATAGCCGGCGCCATCCGCACCGACTTCATTCTGTCGGCCGAGATCATGGCGATTGCTCTCTCCACGGTCGCTGCGGAGCCCCTGTGGGAGCAGGCGTTGATCCTGATTGTCGTCAGCTTCGGGATCACGGCGGGGGTTTATGGCGTTGTTGCGCTTATCGTGAAGCTCGACGACATCGGGCTGCATCTCTCCCGCCGGGGATCCGGATTCGGCAGTTGGCTTGGACAAGCGCTGGTCCATGCCATGCCTCGCCTGCTGACGACACTGGCCGCAGTCGGGACCGCGGCGATGCTGTGGGTAGGCGGCGGCATCCTTGTTCACGGTCTTGAGGAACTGGGCGTCCACTTTCCCGGGCACCCGATCGAAGCGATGGCCGAATGGGCGGCCCATTCGGCGGGAGGGATCGGTGACGCTGTCGGCTGGCTGGTCGGGGCGACGCTCTACGCAGTGGCCGGCATTGTGACAGGCGTCATCATCGCGATGGCAATCGGACTGGCGGCGAAGTTTCGCCACGGGCGGGTCTAGGCGGTGTCGTGACGCAACACGCGGAACAACGCCTGATCTGCATCGGATTTCCACGGTGGCGGCGGGCAAACCTTGCGCCCATCCTGAATGTCGCTCCCAGGCGCGCGATATTCGTGAGCAACGCGCGAAACGCGGAAAAGCTGACGCCCGGTCCGGCCGACCATTTGGTTTGGTGGGGCGTGACACCACCCGAGAATGTGCTGACGCTCGGCAGCGTGAGCGGCGCGGGAGCGCTACGGATGGAGGACGGGTTCATCCGCTCCGTGGGGCTGGGCTCGGACCTCATACCGCCGCTATCCGTCGTACTCGACAGCAGCGGCATCTATTTCGATCCGCGCCAGCCGTCCGACCTCGAAATCATTCTGCGCGAAGCTGCTTTTTCCGACGAGGAACAGACCCGCGCCAGGAAAATACGCGAGTTCATCGTCGGTCACGGGATCACCAAATATAACATCGAAACGCGCGAGACGGCGCGCTGGCAGACGGGCGGCAAGCCGGTGATCCTCGTGCCGGGCCAGGTGGAGGACGATGCCTCCATTCGCTTCGGCTGCTCCACGATCCGCAGCAATATCGGGCTGCTCCAGGCGGTGCGGAACGGAAATCCAGGCGCTTTCATTGTGTACAAGCCCCACCCCGACGTGATGTCGGGCAACAGGCGCGGGCGGCTTGCGCTGGATCAGGCGGCGCGGGTGGCCGACCACATTGAAACGCGTCTGTCCGTCGTTAGCTGTATCGAGGCAAGCGACGAGCTCCATTGCATGACCTCACTGGCGGGATTTGATGCCTTGCTGCGGCAACGCAAAGTGGTGACCTATGGCCAGCCATTCTACGCGGGCTGGGGCCTTACGGATGACAAGGACGGCGATGGCACGGCCCTGCTCCGGCGACAGCGACGCCTGACACTCGATGAGTTAGTAGCCGGAACGCTGATCCGCTATCCGCTCTACTGGGACCCGGATCTCCGCAGCTATACGAGCTGCGAGTGGGTTCTGGATCGCATTCTGCGCACGCGCGACGAACTTGAACATCAGGGCAGGCTGGAGTCACTGCGCTCCGGGGTTGCGTCCCATCTGATGCGGAAAATCCGCGCGGTTGCAAGGGCATGGCTCACCCCGGCGGGATACAGGTAAACCGGACATCGCAGAGCCAAATTCCCCCGTTAACTTCCCTGTAACCTGTTCCCGTCATTCCCTTCCCAAATGGGCTGATAGCGCGGGCGCTCTGACGCGGCTGCGAAAAATTTCCTGCGTCATTCCGCCCGATGGGGAGGTAGCAGGCTACGAAAGTCGCCAAGAAAAGATAATGTACATCTAAAAAACGGACCTAGCATAGACCTTTCGGTTACGCTCACCCGATCCTTCTAAACAAGCCGACGGTCGTCAGTTGTTGTTCAGCGAGTTCTGAATGCTGAGTATCGGATAGATCAGGGACGATGCAATGGCGACGAATTTCTGGAACTCGGCCAGCGGCGCGTTCGACACGTAGATCACGTCCTTGTTGTGAACCGGGAAGCTCTGCGCCGCAAAGAAGATCGAAGGATCCTTCATGTTGATTCTGTAAATGACCGGGATTTTGCCATCAGGCGTCCTGCGGCTTTTTGCCGCCACCGCGCGATCAAGCGCCTCTGGATCCTCAAGCCGGAACAGGAACGCTCCGCGCACGTCGGCGCGCTGATCCTGCAGACCGCCCGCTCGGCCCAGCGCCTGAGCGAGCGTCAGTCCCGTCGCCTCGAACGGAACCTCGGCGTTTAGTCCGGTCGCCCCCAGCGCAATGAAGCTGTAGGGCTGGAACAGCGCCGTCACGACGTCATTCGGCGACAGGCGGATGTTCTGGCGCGGATCCTTGATGATGGCTTCCAGAGGGAGCGACGCCACCCTGTCTCCTCGTGTGATCTGAATCAGGGTCTTGCCGACCGGCTGCTTGACCCCGCCCGCACTGGCGATGACGTCCAACACCCGTTCCCCGCGGGACGTCAGCGGGACGCGTGTGCTGTTGGCGATATCACCAACTATGGTGACATTGGTGGTCGCATTGCTCACGACGCGAACGATCACCTGCGGCTCATGTGCGATGCCGGTAAGCCGTCTGACGACATCCGCCGCAACTTGCTGCGGTGTTCGTCCAGCAGCACGGACCGCGCCGACGAAAGGAATGGTCACGTTTCCGTCTGTATCGACCATCTGCTCGGGCAGGGAGGTGCCGCGCGCAGTCGATCCGGAAGATGCCCGGGGGTCGCCGCCCGCCGCGCCGAAGAGTGCTGCAGGAGGCGCCTCCCAGATTGCGATGTCGAGGACGTCCCCCTTGCCGATCACGGATCCAATAGGAACGCCATCTCCCAGGCTTTCGGATAGCAGCTTTGCCTGACCGTTGGCGATCACGCGTCGAGCCACCTCATCGGTGATATCGATGACCTTTATGTCTGCGGTAGCCAGCATATTGTCTTGCGCGTTAAGA
>DASULD010000107.1:0-11188 GCA_036278355.1 Sphingobium sp. | reverse complement strand
GCCGCCGACCTCGCCACCGCCGCGTCGACGGGAAGGGTGGATGCGCAAGCGGCCAGCATCAGGCAGACAGCACGCAGGGTCGATCGTGTCATGGTCCGACCTCCAACATTTCAACACTGACGATCATACCACATACGCTTCCGGCTGGACAGGACGTGTCCGGCGAAAGGGCAGGATCGCCTCATAGACTTCCAGCGGCGGTTTGGCGGGGACGCGCACCCCATGCCTCATCAGGAAGGCGTGCCGGACAATCTCGGCCTGCTGTTCCAGGCCGTAGCGGGAAAAAGGCCGGCCGGGCATCAGGTCATAGCGGTATCGGCAGAATGGATGCCGCATCAGCGGCAGATACCAGCGTCCGCCCCGCTGCGCCTGCCAGACGTGCGTCATCTCATGAATGAAATGCCCCTGAAGCATCAGGGATGAGTCGCAGAAATCGGAACAGTACAGGCCGCCGTCGGGATGGAACCAGAGATGCCCGTCAGGCGCCATCGTTACGGCGCGTGGGTGCAGCGGCCAATATTTGCGCGCATAAACCTGCACGCGGTCATAGTCGATCGCCGCACCGAACATCGATCCGGCAAGCGCAACCTCGGCAGGCGTCAGCGACCGGCCCGCCGCAGGCTCCCCCGCTCGCGGATCACGGGGCACGGTCGCCGGAAATGGCGTTCGCCATGTTGTCCGTGGACATCGTCCCGGCCCCTGCGCCGCCCGCATCGCGGATCTGCGCATCGACGATCAGCCGGTCGTCGTTTGAGAACAGCAGCGTCATCGTGAGCTTGCCCGCCTGGATCGCCGCCGGATTGATGTTGAAGATCATCAGATGCTTGCCGCCCGGTTCAAACGTCACCTTTTCCTTGGCGGGAACGTCCAGGCTGTCGATTTTCTCCATTGTCGTCATGCCGTCTTGAGTCACGCTCTGGTGCATCTCAATGCGCATTGCCGCATCGCTGGTGACGCGCAGCAGCCGGACGGCTGCTTCCCCGCCGTGAATGACGAGATAGCCCGCCGCCGGTCCCTGGCCGTTGGGATTGGGCCGTATCCAGGCCTGATCGACGTACAGCGGTTGCGGCTCGGCACAGGACACCAGCGCGAGCGGGGCGACCAACGCGGTCAGCGCGGCGAGGGGAGCAAAACGCATGAACTGCTTTCCTTTCATAGGCTCGGAACTGTCTCATTTTCGGCTTGTCGCCCTAGCTACTCCTGCGGCCTCCTTGTGCCAAGGAAAAGCGCCCCTATATCGCATCCGAACGGGACGGCGCATCGGCTGGGTAGAAGCGGCGCGGCCGCCCGAACCGCTGAACTTTTGGGGCTGAAGAGGGAATAATGGCTAAAGTTATCGGGATCGATCTGGGTACGACCAACAGCTGTGTCGCCGTCATGGAAGGCGGAAAGCCGAAGGTGGTGGAAAATGCCGAGGGTGCGCGCACGACGCCTTCGATTGTCGGGTTCGCCAAGGACAGCGAACGCCTGATCGGGCAACCGGCAAAGCGCCAGGCCGTTACCAATCCCGACAACACGATTTTCGCGGTCAAGCGCCTGATCGGCCGGCGGTTCGATGACCCGACGACGAAGAAGGACATGGAGCTTGTCCCCTACAAGATCGTCAACGGCGCCAATGGCGACGCCTGGGTGAACGCGGGCGGCAAGGATTACAGCCCTTCGCAGATTTCGGCCTTCATCCTGCAGAAGATGAAGGAAACTGCCGAAAGCTATCTGGGTGAGACCGTGACCCAGGCCGTCATCACGGTGCCGGCCTATTTCAACGACGCCCAGCGTCAGGCCACCAAGGACGCGGGGCAGATCGCCGGTCTTGAGGTGCTGCGCATCATCAACGAGCCGACGGCGGCGGCGCTGGCCTATGGCCTCGAACGGCAGGAGGGCAAGACCATTGCCGTCTATGACCTTGGCGGCGGCACCTTCGACATCTCTATCCTCGAAATCGGCGACGGTGTGTTCGAGGTGAAATCCACCAACGGCGACACTTTCCTGGGCGGCGAGGATTTCGACGCCAAGGTGGTCGAATTTCTGGCCGACGACTTCAAGAAAGCCGAAGGCATCGACCTTCGCGGCGACAAGCTTGCGCTGCAGCGCCTGAAGGAAGCGGCCGAGAAGGCAAAGATCGAGCTTTCGAGCGCGCAGACGACGGAGGTGAACCTGCCGTTCATCACCGCCGATCAGAACGGCCCCAAGCATCTGGTGAAGACCATCAGCCGCGCCGACCTGGAGCGTCTGGTCGCGGACCTCATCAAGCGGACGCTGGAACCGTGCCGGAAGGCGATGGCCGACGCGGGCCTCACGGCCAGCGAGATTTCGGACATCGTGCTTGTCGGCGGCATGACCCGCATGCCCCGCGTGCGCGAAGTGGTGAAGGAATTCTTCGGCAAGGAGCCGCACACCGGCGTCAACCCCGATGAGGTCGTCGCAATGGGCGCCGCCATTCAGGCAGGCGTGCTGCAGGGGGACGTCAAGGACGTGCTCCTGCTCGACGTGACGCCGCTCTCGCTCGGCATAGAGACGCTGGGTGGTGTGTTCACGCGCATGATAGACCGCAACACGACCATTCCCGCCAAGAAAAGCCAGGTTTATTCGACTGCCGAGGACAATCAGCAGGCGGTGACCATCCGCGTTTTCCAGGGCGAGCGTGAGATGGCTGCGGACAACAAGCTTTTGGGCCAGTTCGATCTTCTGGGCATTCCGCCTGCGCCGCGCGGCGTTCCGCAGATCGAGGTCACCTTCGACATCGACGCCAACGGCATCGTCAACGTGTCGGCCAAGGACAAGGGCACCGGCAAGGAGCAGCAGATCAAGATCCAGGCGTCTGGTGGCCTCAGCGATGCCGACATCGAAAAGATGGTGAAGGAAGCCGAACAGTTCGCCGAGGACGACAAGAAGCGCCGCGAATCGGCCGAAGCCAAGAACAACGCGGAAAGCCTCATCCACACGACCGAGCGTCAGCTTGAGGAGCATGGCGACAAGGTTGAGCCGGGCCTCAAGAGTGAAATCGAAACGGCGATCGCCGCCGCAAAGACGGCGGTCGAGGGCAACGATGTGGAGGCCATGAAGGCCAAGGCGCAGGAGCTTGCGCAGGTCGCAATGAAGCTCGGGCAGGCGATTTATCAGTCGGAACAGGCTCAGACGGAAGGCGCATCGGGTCCCGGCGCCTCCGGCCAGGCCGGGGAAGAGGTGGTCGACGCCGAATTCTCCGAAGTGGACGAAGACAACAAGGCTTGAGCCGTGACGGGGGAATCGACATTCCTCCTCAGGGCCAGCGGGCGGCATCCCGGCGGTGCCGCCCGTCTGTTTGAAGACGCGCCTGCCGGCGGGGACGCGACGACATGACTGTGCAGACGGATTTCTATGAATTGCTGGGCGTCGATCGCGGCGCCGACGGTGCGGCTATCAAGGCAGCCTATCGCAAGCTGGCGATGAAATATCACCCCGACCGGACAGGGGGCTGCTCCGAAAGCGAAGCGAAGTTCAAGGATGTTTCCCGGGCCTATGAGTGCCTGAAGGATCCGCAAAAGCGTGCGGCCTACGACCGTTACGGTCATGCGGCGTTTGAAAATGGCGGCAACGGCGGCGGCAACGGCGCGGGCTTTTCCGACATCGGCGATATTTTCGAAACCATATTCGGAGCCGGGTTTGGCGGCAGGGCGGGCGGTGGCCGGACGCGCCAGCAACGGCGCGGGGCTGACCTGCGCTACGACATGGAACTGACGCTGGAGGAAGCGTTCACCGGCAAGACCGAGGAAATCACGATAGAGGTTTCCGCCGCGTGCGACGATTGCGACGGAAGCGGGGCGACCCCGGGCACCGGCACGCGCACCTGCTCGGCCTGCGGCGGCCACGGTCAGGTGCGTGCGCAGCAGGGGTTCTTCGTGGTCGAACGGACATGTCCTTCCTGCAACGGCGCCGGACAGGTCATCGAAGAACCGTGCCGGGGATGCCGCGGCGAAGGGCGTGTGGACAGGGCGAAGACACTTTCGGTTACCGTCCCGTCCGGGGTCGACGAAGGCACGCGCATCCGTATGGCGGGCGAGGGGGAAGCCGGAGCGCGCGGCGCGCCGGCGGGCGACCTCTACATCTTTTTGCATATAGCACGGCATCCGGTGTTCGAACGCGACGGTACGACGCTGTTCTGTCGCGCACCGATCAGCTTCACGACGGCGGCGCTTGGTGGCGAGATCGAGGTTCCGGGCATGGACCGGGAGTCGGTCACGGTCAAAATCCCCGCCGGGATTCAATCCGGCAAGCAGCTGCGGCATCGTGGCGCGGGCATGCCGGCGCTTCAGGGACGCGGTACGCGCGGCGACATGGTTGTGCAGATCGAGGTCGAAACGCCGACCCGCTTGTCCGCGAAACAGCGAGAGTTGCTCGAAGCCTTCCGCGAGACCGAGACCGGCGAGGAATGCCCGCAATCCAGCGGATTTTTCAGCAAGATCAAGGGCATGTGGGAAGACTTGGGGTAGGTCCGCTGGTGGCAGCGCTGTCCCTGCCGTTATGAGGATACCGGCGCGCTTTCCGCGTCCTCCCGTGCCACAATCCCCTTCAGCTCCGCGATCAGGTCCGCCGCCAGAGTGAGGCGGGGTTCCTCCTCCGCAAGGATCGCTGCGAACGCGCGGAACTTGTAACGACGCGACATCTCCTCGCGGTCGGGCAGGTCGCCGGGCGGGATGGTCGAAAGCAGGATGTCGATCATCCGCTCCGTGCCGTGCATCCGTCCCCACAGATAGTCGTTCTCGCGGTAGGCGCGGCTGAAGAAGGCGCCGAAATTGTTGAATTCTATGCCTTTCAGCATTGCGACGGCGCCGCCCGAACGCAAGGTCGAGCAGTCCTCGGGCGATATGCGATCGACCTTTATGGGATCGTATTCGTCCAGCCCCTCGCCCTGGAGCAGCGGCATCGTCGCGATGTCGTAATAAGGGAAGCCGAGATAGGTCAGGAGCATCTCCCGCCGTTCTTCCTTCGGCAGGTCCCACAATGCCGCCGACAACACCTCGTCCACTTCGGTATCCTTGCCCTTCAGGTCGCGGGCGAGCGCCAGCTCACCTGCCGCGCGGGCGGGATCGATCAGCGTCGCTTCGGCCGTCTGGATCATGACCTGCGAGTAATAATCGCTGGCCTCGCCTTCCTGATAGGAGGCCAGGGCGGAGAAGATGGCGTGGCGCATGCTGCCGACCGCGTCCTGCAACGCCGGATCGTGCTGGTCGATCGCCTCGGTCAGCCGCCGGGCCATGAAGCGCAGGCGCCGGATGCGGAAGCCGATGTCATGATCGCGGAAGAACGTGATGATCTCGGGCCGTGCGCCGCCGCGCCGCTCCTCCCGCATATGGTCCAGGCCGTTCTCACGGATGTGTGACCAGACGGCCTGGCGGAAGCGCTCGCGCATCGCCGGGCTGCCGTCTCCGCCCAATTGGAACAGCATTGTCGCCATCTCCTCCACGATCTGCGACAGCTTGAGATGGGCGTAGGCGGGATAGGCGAAGCCCGATGCCATTGCGGCGCGGGTCTGCGCCTTGGCGCGCCAGGCGGCGAGCCGCTGCGGTGTCGGCCGATCGAGGAACAGGGTGCCGCCGAACGCCCCTTCGATTTCACGCTCGATCTCCTCGCGCAGGGCATCGGTGATCACGCGCATCCGGCGGATGTTGCGCGATCGCGCCTCGATCGCCTCCAGGTTGTCGCGGATGGGCTGTTCGCGGGGAATGTCGCTGAGGGAGCCGAAGATGGTACGGAAGAAGCCGGGAAGGGGGGTGAACCGCTTCGCCTCGTCCTCATTGCGTGGTTCGCCGCTGCGGGTAAGGGCGAAGGCGCGGCCCGTCGGCTTGGGATCGATATAAACGAAGCGCCGGTCGATCTCACGCCGGGCCGGGCGATTCCGGAGCGCCGCGATGGCGGGCGCAAAAGGCGCGTTGCTGAGCACCGATCCATCGATCAGCACCGCGTCCTCGGCACGGCCGAGCGCATAATGATTGGGCAGAACGCGCGCGAGGAAACGGTCCCGTCCCGGCCAGGCGCGCCGCTGCTTCCTGAGCGTGCGGTCCAGCTCCTTTACCGTGAACGGCGGAAACGCGCCGGGGAAGCTCGCTGTCGATCGCGCGGCGAAAGCCAGCTCGGGGCCATCGGCAAGCTTGCCGGTGCGCGTCCGGGTTCGGAAGGACAGGGTCAGGCGATGCTCCATCTCGGTCACCACGGGCGGGCTGTTCAGGCGCAGCAGTTCGGGATAGCCCTCGAAATTCGTAACCGTGACGAAAAGGTCGAGCGGGTGGTTGAACGGAAGCAGGGGCCGCCCGGACGGACTGGCGGTCATGCTGTCGTAGGCCTCCAGCATCATGCGCGTGAAGGTCTCTCCCCCGAACGGAGGCTGGAACCAGCGCGAACGGACGAAGTTCGACAGTTTACGCCTCACCTCCTCGCGCGTGTCGGGGGAGACGGTGCGCTCCACCGCGTCTCCTCGCCGCCGCGCCGCCATCCACACGAGCGGCTGCGCCCAGAATTTGGTGAAGCGCGCCGCCGGCCGCGCATCGGGATCGAGCAGCTTGTCGACATCGGCGTTGGTCAGCCACAGCTCGGTCAGCGGCTCGAGCGACTGTCCCGTCTCGATGGCCTGGGCCAGGAAGATTCCGTTGATGCCGCCCGCGCTCGCGCCCGCGACGATGTCGATGACGACACGCGCGCGGGTCGATGCCCTGACCTCGATCTCCTTCAGCAGGTCGACATAGACGGGAAGCACCCCGCCCTCGCCCGGGCTCACGCCGTCATGGAAATCGCGGCTGGCGCGCGCCAGGTGCCAGATCTCCTTGGTGATGCCGTACATATAGACGGCGAGGCTGATCCCGCCATAGCAGACGAGCGCCAGCCTCAGTTCCTTCTCCCGCATGAGATGGAGACTGGCACTTTCGGCATGGGATGTCGAGGTGCGGCGACGGCCGCATCGCCTGCGATCGCGACACCGCCACCGCCGGTCAGATCAGCCCTTCGAGCACCTGGTCGCGCGGACGGTGGCCATCCACCCATGTCCGGATGTTGGCGATCACTTTTTCGCCGGTCGCCTCGCGCCCTTCGAACGTGGCCGAGCCCATATGCGGTTTCAGCACGACGTTGGAAAGGGAGAGGAGGCGCGGGTCGACGGCGGGCTCATGAGCGTAGACATCAAGGCCCGCGCCCGCGATGCGCCCGGTTTCCAGCGCCTGGATCAGCGCTTCCTCGTCGCACACTTCCGCGCGGGATGTGTTGATGAGATAGGCATCGGGTTTGAGAAGGGCGATCCGCCGTCCGTCGACCATGCCCCGGCTGTCGTCGTTGAGCGGGCAGTTGATGGACACGAAATCGCTGGTCGAAAGCAGATCGTCGAGCGAATCGACCCAATTGGCGCGCGTCGCCCGCTCCACGCTTTCGGGCAGGCGATGGCGATTGTGATAGGCCACCGAAAGGCCGAACGGGGCGGCGCGCAGGGCGACCGCCTGACCGATGCGGCCCATGCCGATAATGCCCAGCCGCTTGCCGCCGATGCGGTGGCCCAGCATCCCCGACGGGCTCCATCCCTGCCACTGGCCCGACCGGATGAGCTTTTCGCCCTCGGCAAGGCGGCGGGGTACGGCGATGATGAGGGCCATCACCATGTCGGCGGTATCGTCGGTCAGGACGCCGGGCGTGTTGGTGACGATGATGCCCCTGCGCCGCGCCGCGCCCAGATTGATGTGATCGACGCCGTTACCGAAATTCGCGATCATCTGAAGCCGCTCGGGCGCTCCCTCGATCAGCGCGGCGTCAATCTCGTCGGTGACCGTGGGCACCAGCACGTCGCAGTCGGCCATCGCCGCGGCTATCTCGTCGCGCCCCATCGGCGTGTCGGTCCGGTTCAAAACCGTGTCGAACAGATCGGCCATCCGCTGCTCGACCGACTCCGGCAAGCGCCGGGTGACGATGACTCTCGGGCGTGAGGGGCGCGGTTTCTTCGGCATGGTATCGCGCTATCCCGATGCAGCGGAAAAGGTCAAGCGCGATGGGTGCGCGCATGTCCCGCCAGGGTGTAGCAAATATCTTGTGCGGGGTGGGCGATTGCCGGTATCGACGGATTGTCATGACGTTCCGCAGAACCAGCCGCCGTACCCTTTTCCGCACGCTCGCGCTTGCCGTCACGGGCCTGACCCTCGGGGTATTCACGCTGTATGCGGGCGAAGCGCGCGCGCAGACGAAGAAGCCGCCTTACTGGGCCTCGATCTCGGCGGCGCAGGCGCGGATGCGGGTGGGGCCCAATCTCGATTATCCCGCGAACTGGGTATACCGGCGCCGGGACCTTCCGGTGCGCGTCGTCCAGGTGCATAGCAACTGGCGCAAGATAGAGGACCCGTCGGGTACGCAGGGCTGGATGCACGTGCGCCTGCTGAGCGACACGGCAACCGCCATCGTCACCGTGCCGGAGGGGGAGATGCACCGCGACCGCAGCGAGGATTCGCCGCTGCTGTTCCTCGCCGAAAAAGGGGTGGTCGGCCGCGTTGGCGATTGCGACGACGGCTGGTGCCTGTTCGATGTGGCGGGCAAAAAGGGCTATATCCGCGCGTCTAACCTCTGGGGCGCGGTGGAGTAGGGGCGGGGCCATTCGGGATCAGGTCCGCCGCCGTTCAACCTGAATTTATCAATCCCGAAGCCGAAGGTTCCACGTTTTTGTGCTCTGACCGCTAAGCGCCCGCGAAAACGGCTCTCCAGTCTGCAGATACAACGCGCTAAGGCCCATCTTTGATCACGGGTGAAGTGTCTTCCATAACGGACCATTCTTCCGAAGGGCGCTCACCTTTCCTTAATCAAACGACCTCATTTTACTGTGATCCGAATAGCGAAATGGTCATGCAAACAACCATTCCCGGTCTCAGCGATAATAGACCCCAAACATCCCGATGGCATCCATCGGGAGCTCGGCCAGGAAAAATTGCTCTTCTGTGGCTTGTGTACACGGCCCTCTGCGTAGTCGATGCCGTGTTCTTTCCAAACGACGTTACAAATTCGGCAGCGATTGTTATTCTGGTGCCGTTAATTCCTATTATGGCTGGGACTGTTGGCGCTTGGGCACTTGGTCTCAGGGCGGGCACGCTTGGGTTGATTGCCATATTACTCAGCATCACCGTCTCCATTCAGACGATCTGGTTACTGGTTGAATTTGCGTGGATAAATGAAATTACAGCCGCGCGGTCGGCCTGGATCATTTGGGGTGTAACGGTTGGCGCTATTATCTTGGCGATCTGGCGGAGTTTTTCACAGCGGAGCCGAAAGCGGCGAGCAGGGGCAATAGCTCTGGTTGTATGCTTGTTTCTTGCTATGCCAGCAGCGGGCTCTGCGGATTATCTGCTATGGAACTGGACGGCTAAAGCGCAGGCTTTGATCGGCAAGAAATCGATCAAGGAAGAAGACGGCGATGCCAACTTCATGCCCGACATTCCAGTTGACGCATTGTGGGAAGCGCAGCCTAAGCTGGCCCAAAAGGAACTGCTGGAGCTCAAGACGCGCTTACCAGCAACGCAGAACATATACGCCTTGGCGCTGGCGGCGGATGGAACGCAGCAGATATTCTCACGCGAAGCGGCTTTTGCACTCGATATCGCTCGCTCCCGCTTCGGCGACGCCTATCGAGGCGGCGCGCTCCTTTCCAACGTCGGAAAGGACCTCATGCGTCGCCCACTTGCCTTACGCGCTAACTTCGCGGTGATTGCCGAAGGAATAGGAGACCGCATTGATCCGACGCGTGATCTCGTCTTCATCTATCTGGCTTCGCACGGATCACGCAAAGGAGAACTGTCAACAGGCCTGCCCAACTATCAGGATATCACCCCCATTTCCGCGCGATCCGTGGCGAATGCCTTGAGCAAGGCTAGAATCAAACGCCGCATCATCGTCGTCTCGGCTTGCTTCGCCGGCAGCTGGATTCCGGCACTGGCTAACGCAGACACTATCATCATCACCGCTGCTGCGAAGGACCGCACTTCTTTCGGTTGCGATGACAGACGACGACTGACCTATTTCGGCGAGGCTTTGCTGCGCGGTCCACTGGCGCGGGGCGCCTCACTGCACAGCGCCTTCGAAGCCGCGCGCCGAAAATTGCAACGTTGGGAAGCGAATGAGCATCTGACACCTTCCCAACCACAGGCTTATGTTGGGGACAATATGCGGACTCTCTGGACAGAAGGCGCGCCTATCGCCCAATGAAGTCTGATTCGATCGCCTCCAGGTGAGTGGGACATCATTTCTGACACGGGTCGAACGGCAGTGTCCCTGTTTGTACTTCCACACAACCCACCGCCCCCTCCTGACCCCAAAACCAATCACTTCGCACCTGGACCAATCCAACATTCCCCCCTCACTCCCCCCGCCATCCCGGCAGCAGCGACAGCGAAGGGTCGGCAGCACCAAGCAATCGTCGCATCGCGTGGCGGGCGAGGCGCAGCGTCTCCACCTTGCGGCGGCTGGGCGCGATAGGGTGGAGCGCGGCCGGACGAATGATCTCCGCGTCGTAGCAATCCGCGACGATGAGGCCGCTGCGTTCGGGCAGGAACCGGTCCTGATGCAACTCGTCACACACAAGTTCCGGAGACACCGCCCAATAGAAGCGGTCGCAATATTCCAGATAATCCGTCCACTTGGCATCGCCCAGCAGGTCGGCGCGCGCGCACTTGATCTCCACGATGATGACGTCGCCGTTGGCGGCAAGGCCCATCAGGTCGGCACGGCGGCCATTGCGCAGCGGCATCTCCGCGACGGTGAAGATGTCGTGCCGGTGGAAAAGGCGGCATACGCCCCGGCTGACCGCTGCTGCGCCGACCGGCGTGGGGTCCGGCGCCGGTTCGGCGGCGCTGGAATGCGCCTCCCGGTTCATGCGCGGTCCTGTGCCACCGGAAAGCGCAGCAGCCTTCCGCCACTGGGCACCAGTGCCGTGATGGGCGCGCGCAGCGCCTTGTGGATCGCGGGGTTGCGGACATCGAGCCCGCCCGTCAGCGCGCCGTAGGCGGGCATGACAAGCTTGGTGCCGCCGACGAGGAAGCATCGCCGCGCGACGCTCTGACCCCTGTGGCGCAGCCGGATTTTCGGGTGGAAATGACCGCTGATCTCCGGCGCCGCATCGTTCGCCAGCGCCTCATGCCGCAGGGCAATGCCCGCCAGCGTCAGTTCCGGTTCCGCGCGGCCGAACGGGAAGGCTGCC
>DASULD010000106.1:0-20474 GCA_036278355.1 Sphingobium sp. | reverse complement strand
GCGCACGGGTTGACCCGTCGAGATGCCCCCGGCGACGCCCCCCGCATGATTGGCGAGAAATTCCGGCAAGCCCCTCGCGTTCGGGTCGGATGACGGCCGCATCGGGTCCGCATTCTCCTCGCCGCGCAGCGCCGCCGCCGCAAAGCCGTCGCCGATTTCGACGCCCTTCACGGCATTGATGCTCATCATTGCACTCGCCAGCTCAGCATCCAGCTTGGCGTAAAGCGGTGCGCCCCAGCCTGCGGGAACGCCGGTCGCGACGCATTCCACCACCGCGCCGAGGGAGGAGCCGTCCTTGCGCGCCGCATCGACCAGCTTTTCCCAGCGCGCGGCCGCCCAGCTATCGGGGCAAAAGAACGGATTCTTGGCGATCTCCGCCGAGTCGAAATGATCCATGTCGATCGCGTCGCCGCCAATGGCGCTGACATAGCCCAGTATCATCACCTCTGGGATGACGAGCCGTGCCACCGCGCCGGCCGCGACCCGGCTTGCCGTCTCGCGCGCGCTCGATCGCCCGCCGCCGCGATAATCGCGGAAGCCGTATTTCGCGTCATAGGCGTAGTCCGCATGGCCGGGCCGATAGGCCTTGGCGACGTCGGAATAATCCTTCGACCGCTGATCCACATTCTCGATCATCAGGCTGATGGGCGTGCCCGTGGTCCGCCCCTCGAAGGTGCCCGAAAGGATACGGACCTGATCTGGCTCCTGCCGCTGCGTCGTGAACTTCGACGTGCCCGGCCGCCGCCGGTCGAGAAACGGCTGAATATCGGTTTCGGACAGCGCAAGGCCGGGAGGGCAGCCGTCGACAACCGCGCCGATGGCAGGCCCGTGGCTTTCCCCCCATGTGGAAAAACGGAAAACACGGCCGAAGCTGTTGAAGCTCACTCTGCCCGGTCCAGCGCGATGTCCGGCGCATCCTCCGCCTTCATGCCGACGACATTATAGCCGCCGTCGACATGATGGATTTCGCCCGTGACGCCCGAGGCAAGGTCCGACAGCAGGTACAGACCCGCGCCCCCGACATCCTCTATCGTCACATTGCGGCGCAAGGGCGAGTTCAGCTCGTTCCATTTGAGGATATAGCGGAAATCGCCGATTCCGCTGGCCGCCAGTGTCCTGATCGGCCCGGCGGAGATCGCATTCACCCGGATGTTTTCAGGGCCGAGGTCCGCGGCAAGATATTTGACGCTGGTTTCCAGCGCCGCCTTGGCAATGCCCATCACGTTGTAATGGGGGATCACCTTTTCCGCGCCATAATAGCTGAGAGTGAGGAGCGAGCCGCCTTCGGGCATCATCGGCCGCGCCCGTTTCGCCACGGCGACGAAGCTGTAGGCCGAGATGTTCATCGTCATCAGGAAATTGTCGAGACTGGTGTCGACATATTTGCCGCGTAGCTCGTTCTTGTCGGAAAAGCCGATGGCGTGGACAAGGAAGTCGATGCGCGGCCAGCGCTCCGCCAGGGTCTCAAACGTGCGGTCCAGCGCGTCCATGTCGGCGACGTCGCATTCGATCAGGAAATCGGAACCCAGCTGCTCCGCCAGCGGACGAACCCGCTTTTCCAGCGCCTCGCCCTGATAGGAAAAGGCGAGCTCTGCGCCCTGCATCGCGAGCTGCCGCGATATTCCCCACGCCAGCGACTTTTCATTGGCGAGGCCCATGACAAGCCCCTTTTTCCCCGCCATTATTCCCGTCATGCGTTACTCACCTCGTTCCCTTTGCCGGTCTCGCCTGCGGTTTCTTCCGGGGTTTCCGTCAGCGCCGCATTGAGTTCCGCGCCAATTACCACGCCCAGCCCGACGACAAAGAAAAAAATGAGCGTGATCATCACCCCGGCGAGACTGCCATAAGTGAGACTGTAATCCGACAGGAGGGAAAGCACCCAGGGGAGGAGAAGAAGCGTTCCGTACCACCACAGCGCGGTCAATATGGCGCCCGGCCACTTTGGGCACCCCGGCTTCCGGTACGGCCGGGGCGTAAGCGAATAGAAAAGCGCATAAAGCGTCAGCGTCAGTATCACCAGCGGAACGAGCTTCGTCGCGTTCACGATGGCGAGAGCGGTATCGGAGAACGGAAATATCCGATTTACGAACTGGTCCACCCCCGCCAGCGCAACCTGCGCCGAAAAGGCAAGCATGGTGGCAAGAACGCTGACCACGACGATGGCGATCGAGCTGATCCGGTGTCGCCAGAACGGGGTGCTGCTGTGCGTGCCATAAGCGCGGCGCAGGATGTCGCGGATGGTTTCGATGAGGCTCCCGGTCGTCCACAGTGCCACCATCACGCCCAGCCAGACGACGCCAGCCTCCGCCTGGGCGTTCAGAACGCTTTCAATAGGTCCCCTCAACACATCGGCGACGCCAGGCGGGACAGCATAGAGAAAGGCGTTTACCGTCTGGATGCCGTCCCTGGTCCGGCCCAATGTTGCCGCGATGGACGCCGCGACGATGAAAAACGGAAACAGCGCCATCAGCGACAGATAGGCAAGGTTTCCCGCATGAATGAAGCCGTCGTTATAGACGCCGACGGCAACACGTTTCGTTATCTCCCCGGCATAGGCGATCTTCTTGCGCCTGCCTTGTTCGTCGACCCAGGGAAGGCGCCGCCACCTGCGATAGCGTTTGCGCCGGGCCTCGGGGGAGTGGGGTGAAGCTCCCGTCATCGCCATTCCTCAAGACATCAGACCGCCAACGCGCGGATATCAGCGCTCCTATCCGCCCATTGTTCCTCGCAGCGCCCGCCGGTCCTGCCATTTCGACGAAAATTCCCGCAGGTCGGGATCGTCCGCCGGGATGTCGATCATGACGGTGACAAGCTGATCCCCGCGCCCACCCGCCTTGGTGAAGAAGCCTTTGCCCTTGAGGCGCAGGGTCCTGCCCGATGAGGTTCCCGGTGGGATCGACAGCATCACGGCCCCGTCAACCGTCGGCACCCGGACCTTGGCGCCGTTTACGGCCTCGTTAAGGGAAACCGGGAGATCGAGGCGCACGTCGTCGCCCTCCCGCTTGAAAAACGGGTGATCGCGGATGTCGATGGTGACGATGGCGTCGCCCGCTCCGCCCGGCCCGGTCTGGCCTTTGCCCGCCAGGCGCATCTGCGTGCCGGATTCGACGCCGGCCGGCAGTTTGAGGTCGATGGTCTTGCCGTCCTGAAGGGTGATGCGCTGGGCCGCCCGTGTGGCGGCATCGACGAAATCGACCGCCAGCCGATAGTGCACATTGCCGCCGCGCGGGGTCCGGCCGCGTCCGAAACCGGAAAAACCGCCTCCTGCGGAGTTGGACGAGCCCTGCCGGCCTCCGCCGAACAGGCCTTCGAAGATGTCGCCGAAGTCGCCGCCATTACCAAACTCAAATCCTTCGGAACCGCCCTGACCGCCCGCACCATAAGCGGCGTAGGCATGGGCATTTCCACCCCGGCCTCCAAAGCCGAAGGGCGCGGTCGGGTTTCCGTCCGCGTCGATCTCGCCCCGGTCGAATTGCGCCCGCTTGTCGTTGTCGGATAACAGATCATAGGCGCCGGTCAGCTCGGCGAAGCGCTCTCCCGCCTTGGGATTATCCTTGTTGCGATCGGGGTGGAACTGCTTGGCAAGCTTGCGATAGGCCGACTTGATCTCGCTTTCGCTCGCCCCGCGCGGTACGCCCAATATGCTGTACGGATCGGCCATTATTGCCCTGACAGTCCTGTTGCTTGCGTCTACGCCTCCCATGTGGCGCACGAAAGCGCCTGCTTCAAGCATAGAGTGTTACCAAAAGGAAGTCGCCTCGACACCCGGTCCATCGCGGGATAGGGAGGCGGCGGGAGGCATACATGACGGATGAACCTTTCGCCCTGTTTGATCAATGGTATGCCGATGCTCGGCAGAGCGAGATAAACGACAGCAACGCGATGGCGCTCGCAACCGCAGACGGCGCCGGCCGGCCTTCGGTGCGCATGGTCCTGCTGAAGGGGCATGGTCCCCAGGGATTTGTTTTTTATACAAATTTTGAAAGCCGCAAGGCGGAGGAACTGCTCGTCAATCCGCATGCGGCGCTGCTTTTTCACTGGAAGTCCCTGCGGCGGCAGGTGCGTATCGAGGGCGGCATCGGCCGCGTCGACGACAGCATGGCCGATGCATATTTCGCGTCCCGCAGCCGCGACAGCCAGCTTGGCGCCTGGGCGTCCGATCAATCCAGGCCGCTCGCCTCGCGCGACATCTTTCTCGCACGCTTCGAGGAGATGCGTATCCGGTTCGAGGGGCAGGAAGTGTCGCGCCCGCCTCACTGGTCGGGATTTCTGCTTCGCCCCGACAGGATTGAATTCTGGCGGGATCGCGAACATCGCCTGCACGAACGCCAGCTGTTCACCCGCAATTCCGGCGGCGGGTGGGACCGGGGAATGCTTTACCCATGAACGCCGCGTGGATCAGCCTTGAACAGCGGGCGAAGATGACGCTGCGGGCGGCGCTGGCAAGCGTCGGTGTCGCCGCGATCCTGCTGGCGCTGAAGGCGCTGGCGTCCTGGCAGACGGGTTCCGTGGCGATGCTGGGTTCCCTCGCCGACACGGCTCTCGATCTTGTCGCAAGTTTGGTCACCGTCATGGGTGTGCGGTGGGCGGCGGTCCCCGCCGACCGCGAGCATCGTTTCGGCCACGGCAAGGCGGAGGCGCTTGCGGCGCTGTTTCAGGTGACGCTGATCGGCTTTGCCGCGCTCGGCCTGGCGTGGGAATCCGTGCACCGGCTAAGCGGCGAGCATGAGACTCAATCACCCGAGGCAGGAATTGCCGTCTCGGTCGTGGCGATCGTCCTGAGCCTGGCCCTCGTGATCTATCAAAAGCGGGTCATCGCGCGCACGGGCTCGCTCGCGATCGGTGCGGACAATCTGCATTATCAGTCCGACTTTTTCCTCAACGGCGCGGTCATCGTGGCATTGGTGCTGGACCAGTATCTCGGCGTCGGCGGCGCTGACACCCTGTTTGGCCTGGGCATTGCCGGCTGGCTCGCCTGGAACGCGTGGTCGTCAGCGTCCGACGCCCTCGACCATCTGATGGACAAGGAATGGTCGGTGAAGGATCGGCAGCATTTCCTGGAGGTTGCATCGCGCCATCCGCAGCTCCACGGCATTCACGACATGCGCACTCGATCCAGCGGAACCCATCGTTTTGTGCAATTCCACGCCACGTTCGATCCCAACATGAGCATAAAAGACGCGCATGTCGTGATGGACGAGATCGAGGCGGAATTGATGAAGGAGTTTCCGGGCGTCGAAATATTGATCCATCCTGATCCGGTCGGTCATGTCGAGCCCGGCAACGATCCCCTGCGCGGGATGGAGGCGCGCAAACTGCTTTAAACGCTTTCGCGTTAGTTGACCGGGAACACCTCGACGAGCCGCGCCAGCGCACTGCGCAACGGCAAGGCTTCCTCGTTGTTCGAAATGCCCATGCGGACCACGACCAGCCGCCGGGCAGGATCGACCACGATATATTGGCCATGACGGCCGACTGCACCGAACAGACGGCGCGACGCGCGATCGGGAAACAGCGGGTTGCCGCTGCCCTCCCGGTTCAGCCACACATGCGCCCCATAGGCCGGATTGCGCGGTGACGGGCTGGTCATGAACGCGACCCAGCGGGCCGAGAGCACCTGATGTCCGTGTGTGCGGCCCCTGTTGCGCAGAAGCTCGCCGAAACGGGCATAATCTCGGGCGGTCATATGAATCATGGCACCGCCTATCATCGTGCCGCGCGCGTCGAATTCGGGGGTCAGACTGGTGAGGCCCACCGGGTTCATCAGCCGTCCGCGCACGAACTCCATCATCGCGTCACGGCGGGCGAGGGGACGCTCGCTGTCCGTCAGCATGCGGGTGAGGAGATCGCACAATATCATCGTATCTGCGGTCGAATAGCGGAAATGGTCGCCCGAAGGATAAGCGAGCGGCTTTGCCTCGGCGAAGGCCGCCATGTCCTGCGCACCGCTTGTAAACAGCATACGCACCGTGTCGCTTTGCTCGATCGGGTCGCCTTCCTCCTCATGCGCGAGGCCGGAGGTCATCTGTAACAGGTTGCGCAGGGTGATGGACCCTCGCGGATCGCCGGGCTGGTTCCAGGCGCTCACCGGAACAGGGCTGTCAAGCGCCAACCGGCCATCGGATACCATGATGCCGACCAGAGCTGCGGTCACCGTCTTGCCCAACGACCGCGACAGCAGCTTCGTGTCGGAGGTTATGCCGTCGCCATAGCGTTCGGCAACAATGCTGCCGTCACGCATGACGATCAGAGCCTGCGTCTCGCCTACGGCCTCACCGTCGAACACGGGCTCGATCGCGCTCGCCAATACTCCTGTGGTTACACCATCCGACGATGTCAGCGTCCGATATTGCGCGGGGGTCACCGAACGGGCGCCGGAACAGGCCGACAGAGCCAATATCAAGATTGCCGCGCTTGCACGCCAACGGGTTTTGCAATTGAAGCATCGGATCATCGCGGGCATTTAGCACGGTTATGGGAAAAGGGCAGTCATGATGGATCGCGGCGCGGCGTGGAAATGGGGCGGCCTGGTGGCCGTCATGGCGCTTGGGCTGTTCGTTGCATGGAAATGGCCGCAATGGCAGGCGAGGGCGCACGCCGGGTCCGCCTATGCGGCGCGCATCACCTGTTCGTGCCGATATATAGAAGGGCGTACGGCACAAAGCTGCGCGCGTGATGTCGCCGGCGACGCCGCTCTCATATCCATCGCCGATGATACGGACACGCAACGGGTCACGGGCAGCGTGTTCCTGCTGGGTCGCGCCTCCGCCCGGTTCAGACCGGGCTTTGGCTGTCTCATGGAACCGGTGCAGGCTCCGGTTCCGCGCTGACCGTCTCGGCGATCCAGCCGCCGCCCAGCACCCGGTCGCCGCCGTAGAGCACCGCCGCCTGTCCGGGCGCCACTCCATATTCGGGCGCGTCGAAGATAAGCCGTTTCCCAACGAGCCGCGCGGGCACCGGGCGGGCGAGGGAGCGTACCTTGGCCAGAATCGGTCCGGTAACGTTGCCGCCCAGCCAGTTGATGTCCGAAAGCCGCGCTTCGCCGACGGCGAGGGCGCGTCGTGGACCGACAATCACCCGGCGCGGTCCGGCGTCCAGGCGCACGACATAAAGCGGTTCAGCGAGCCCGCCGATTTCCAGTCCCCGGCGCTGACCCACCGTATAATGGATCAGGCCCCTGTGCCGCCCCAGCACGCGGCCATCGACATGGACGATCTCTCCGCCGTCGTCCGCGTCAGGACGAACCTTGCGCACGACTGCGGCATAATCGCCATCGGGTACGAAGCAGATGTCCTGGCTGTCGGGTTTAAGTGCCACCGCAAGGCCCAGGTCGCGGGCGATGGCGCGCACCTCATCCTTGGGCAGACCCCCCAACGGAAACCGGAGATGATCGAGCTGTTCCTGCGTGGTGGCAAAAAGGAAATAACTTTGGTCGCGCGCAGGATCGGCGGCGCGGTGAAGCTGCGCCCTGCCGTCAGCGCCGACGACCCGGCGGACATAATGGCCCGTTGCAAGACAATCGGCCCCAAGTTCATGCGACAAGGCGAGGAGATCGGTGAATTTGACGCCCATATTGCATTTGATGCACGGCACGGGGGTGCGCCCGGCCATGTATTCGCTCGCGAAGTCTTCGATCACCGAGTCGCGAAAGCGCGTTTCATAATCGAAGACGTAGTGAGCGATACCGATGCGATCGGCCACCGCACGCGCGTCGCGAATGTCCTGTCCGGCGCAACAGCTTCCGGCCCGTCCCACCGCCGCGCCGTGATCATACAGCTGGAGCGTCACGCCGATCACCTCCGCCCCGGTACGCGCGGCAAGCGCGGCGACCACGCTGGAATCGACGCCGCCCGACATGGCCACGACGATCCTGCGTGCGTCGAGCGGCACGGGCAGCTGAAAATCCGCGAGCAAGGGTTCTTTCATTTCCGCCGCATATAGGCGCCGATCCTGCGTCCTGCACCCTATAATTGAAAGGACGGCTGCATGCGGCCGCGTGTTTGGGGCGGCGTTCGCGTTAGGGAAGGCTAAGAGTTGATAACCGGGTGATTTACCTCGCTTTATCTATTTGGCGCTAGCCTGGTGGCATGGATCTGAGTTTTACACTGAGTCCGCACCAGAGTGCGCCCATGCCTTCGGGGGTGGCATCGCTCGCGGACCTTTTTGCCGCGGCAGAGGAGCGTCGCGGCGTCGGCGCGAACCGAATGGTTGAAAGTACCTTGTGGGGACAGAACAGTGATCGGGACATGACCTATGTTCTCGCGCGCGCGCTTGTGCCGGGAAATGGCGGCCGTGTCGGCGCTGTCCTGCTTGGGGGGAGCTTCAATCCGGCGATCGCACGACAATTAATGGTGGGGGAAATACGGTGAAATTGGCGTTTACCTTCGCGCTTTAGCCGATGTTCAAGGCTGAATCGCATAATGGCGCCACCGGAGACACAGATCAGGCCCCGAGCCGTTGATTGAGGTAGGAATGATTGAGAACCAGAAAATCCGACCAGCCCAAGTAGTCGGCCCGCTGGGTGAGCCCTTAACCTTGGACTCCCTGCCGGCGCCGTCCACCACGCGCTGGGTGGTCCGTCGCAAGGCGGAGGTGGTCGCGGCCGTCAACGGCGGATTGCTGTCCGTTGATGAGGCGTGCGAGCGCTACAATCTTACACTTGAGGAATTTGCCGGATGGCAGCGTGCGGTGGACCGGTCCGGTATGCCTGGGCTGCGCGTCACGCGCATTCAGCACTACAAGTCGCTTTACGAGCGCCAGCAGCGTTACTGAGGACCGTTGGAGCGGCCGTTTCCCAGCCGTTGGTAGCTACTATCATCGAATTTTTCGTGTGCATTGTGCGACGCCTGGCCGTCCGCCTCACCGGCGGACGGCCTTTTCGTCACTGGATCTCCGTTCCATGTTTCGTCACGTTTTTGCGGTCGCGGACGGGTGGCGGAACCTGGCGGCGTTTAAGCGGTTATTACCCTCACAAGCGAACTTCAAACCTGCAATGGTTGGTTGGGACCGAGGAGGACAATTATGGGACTCATCATCTGGCTTATCGTAGGCGGTGTGATCGGCTGGCTCGCCAGCCTTGTTATGCGTACGGACGCTCAACAAGGCATACTGCTGAATATCGTGGTCGGTATCATCGGTGCATTTCTCGGCGGCCTGATTGTTGGAGGGGGCTCCATCAACCAGGGTATTACGGTAACTAGCTTTATCGTTTCACTGCTCGGGGCCATCGTCCTGCTGGCGATCGTCAATCTCATCCGTAGAGGCTCCGTCCGCTAGACCATTCCAAGTTGACCGCAGACAGTCGACTTGTCGGCTGTACGATAAAGGCTCGCCGAGAGGCGGGCCTTTTCATATTACGACATCCTTTTCGCTGAAGAAATGGTGCGGTTTGCGAGAGTCGGGCAGAACGACGATAAGTTTGGTGAAGGACTGGGGTGATTATCCTTTACAGCGCTACCAAGCATACCATTCGAAAGACGTGGCATAATAAAATGGATGGTGGTGGAAATTTTTCTAGACTGAAAAGAGAACTCTTATCAAAAAAATGTCCATTTTGTGCAACGCATTACTGAAGCCTTTCAGACTTGATTTCGTAACCATGCGGCCCCATGTTGCGGTGCGCTGCTGCATCGGTTGGGCAAACGGGGCAGTTGAACGTGTCTGAGACAGGGACGTCGAACGGGTGAACTAACCCGTGCGGAAAGGCTAATATGAATTTCGAGTCCGGATTTGCAGGCGATCGCCTCCAAGCCGAGGAACATCAACTCGGGCGGCGCAGGCGGCTGATCGTTATCGCTGCTGGGGCCATTGTGCTGCTTGCTGCTGCTATTCTGCTGTTTCATCGGGGCGGGGCGGAAAACAAAACAGTCGGCGCGGATCAGACCGTACCGCGCGTCACGGTCGTCCGCCCGGGACGCAGCGCCATATCGACGACCGTGAATGCAACGGGCACTTTGGCGGCACGGCGCGAAATGCCTGTGGGCGTTGTCGGCGAAGGCGGGCAGGTTTCCGCTGTGCTGGTGGAGCCCGGCGACTGGGTCCGCGCGGGACAGGTGCTCGCCCGGGTCGAACGGTCGGTTGAAACGCAGCAGTTCGCCTCTCTCGCCGCCCAGGTTCGGGTGGCACGTGCCGACGCCCGGCTTGCGCAGAGCGAACTTGATCGGGCACAGGCTCTGGTCTCGCGCGGTTTCGTCAGCAGGGCCGATATCGATCGCAAGACCGCGACCCGCGATGCCGCCGTCGCCCGCGTGGGCGTGGCAGAGGCGCAGCTCAGGGAACAGCGGGCGAAGATCGGCCGCCTGGATATTCGTGCTCCGGCCACGGGGCTGGTGCTGACACGCGGTGTTGAACCCGGCCAGGTAGTGAGTCCGGGCAGCGGCGTGCTGTTCCGGCTGGCGAAGGGTGGTGAGATGGAACTGCTGGCCAAGGTCAGCGAAGCGGATCTCGCGCGCCTGCCTGTGGGCGCACAGGCTGTTGTAACGCCGGTCGGCAGCTCGAAGAGCTACACAGGCGAAGTCTGGCAAATATCGCCTGTCATCGACCCTGCATCCCGGCAGGGCATTGCGCGCATCGCGCTCTCCTACGATAGGGAGTTGCGACCCGGCGGGTTCGCGGCGGTGAGGTTGGTCAGCGGATCGGCCGAGGCGCCGGTTCTTCCCGAATCCGCCCTTCAGAATGACGACAAGGGCAGCTATGTCTACATCGTCAACGACAAGAAGGTGGTGGAGCGTCGTGACGTCAAACTCGGTCAGGTGTCTTCGCATGGCGTCGCCATTATCGAAGGCTTGAGCGGTAACGAGCAGGTCGTGACGCTCGCGGGCGGCTTTCTTACCCGCGGCCAGAAGGTCGAGCCCCAACTTGAGCGGCCCGCCCAGGAGTCATGACGCCCACGGTGTCTCCTGTTTCGCTCCGCCCTGGGGCAAAGGGATATAGACGATGAACTTTCGCAATATCTCGAGTTGGTCGATCCGGAACCCCGTGCTGCCGCTTGTGCTGTTCGCAGGCTTGCTGCTGGCCGGGGTGGTTTCGTTCATGCGCATGGACATTAACAACAACCCGGACGTCAGTTTTCCGGCCGTACGGGTTCAGGTTTTTCAGCCCAGCGCCGCGCCGTCCGAACTTGAAACGCAGGTCACCCAACGGATCGAGGGGGCGATTCGAGGGATTAACGGCGTCGACGAAATTCTGTCCTACTCCCGTGAAGGCGCCAGCATGACGATGGTGCAGTTTGCGATCGGCACGCCGGTGGATCGCGCCGTCAACGACGTTCGCAATGCTGTTTCGCAGGTTCGCAGCGATCTTCCCGACGGGATATTGGAACCCCAGATCACCAGGGTCGACATAGACGGCGGGCCCATTGCGTATTTCAGTGTCGAGGGCACGGACATGACGCTGGAGCAGTTGTCATGGTTCGTCGACAATACAGTCTCCAAGCGTCTGCTCGGAATAGAGGGCATGGCCGCCGCGAGCCGAGGCGGCGGCGTCGACCGCGAGATCCGTGTGATCCTGGACCCCCAGAAGCTCCAGGCCCTGGGCATCAGCGCCGAACAGATCAATCAGCAGCTCCGGCAGGTCAACATAAACACCACGGGAGGACGTACCGAAATTGCCGGGGCGGAGCAGTCCGTGCGTGTGC
Source organism: Sphingobium sp. (assembly GCA_036278355.1). Taxonomy (GTDB): domain Bacteria; phylum Pseudomonadota; class Alphaproteobacteria; order Sphingomonadales; family Sphingomonadaceae; genus Sphingobium. Next base: position 8,839 of record DASULD010000106.1, on the reverse strand, counting down.
TCGGCAACGCGCGGACCGCATATGCGCTTGGCCAGACGCAAATCCAGTTGTCCGGGGGGCGCACCACGCCGTTAAGCGCCATAGCCGATGTCCGAGACATGCACGCCGAGCAGCGGACGATTTCTCTGATGAACGGGCGGCAGGTGACGAGCATCGCGATCGAAAAGTCCAAGGGATCGTCCGACGTCACCGTCTATGACGCTGTGAAGAAAGAGCTGGAGGCGATTGCGAAGGAAAATCCGCAGGTCACCTTCAAGGAGCTTTATACCAGCGTCGAATACACGCGCGCGCAATATCATTCCGCGATAGTCGCCATGGTGGAGGGGGCTGTCCTCGCTGTCATCGTCGTGTGGCTGTTCCTGCGTGACTGGCGTGCCACCGTGATTTCCGCCCTTGCGATCCCGCTCTCGGCGATCCCCACTTTCTGGTTCATGGACATGATGGGGTTCACGCTGAATACCCTGTCTTTGCTGGCGCTCAGTCTTGTTGCGGGCGTTCTTGTCGATGACGCCATCGTCGAGATAGAGAACATCGTCCGGCACATGCGCATGGGGAAATCCGCCTGGCAGTCGGCGATCGATGCGGCGGACGAGATCGGCCTCGCCGTTGTGGCCACGACGATGTCCATTGTCGCGGTGTTCCTGCCCGTGGCATTGATGCCGGGGATTTCTGGACAGTTCTTTATTCAGTTCGGCATGACCGTGGTGGTGGCCGTGCTGATCAGTCTTGCGGTCGCGCGGATGATAACGCCGATGGTGGCGGCTTATTTCCTTGAAGCTCACGGTCCAGCCTCGCACGGGGAAGGTTGGTTGATGGATCGTTACATGGCGATGCTTCGCTGGTCATTGGGTCATCGCTGGAAAGTCGTTCTGATCGGCGGCGGCGGCGCGCTCCTCGCCACAATCTTTGCGTTCTCCACGCTTCCTTTCACATTCCAGCCGACACTCAACACCGATTACAGTCAGGTGAAGGTCGAACTGGTCCCCGGCACCACGCTGGATCAGGCGCGCAGGGTGACACAGCGCGTCGTCGATGTCTTGATGGAAGACAAGGATGTCGTCGATACGGCATTCAGCGACGTTGACCCGACCTCGGCCGAGATTTATCTGACGCTGCGCAAGGATCGGACGATCGAAAGCGTGGAATGGGAGCGCCAGACAGCGCCTAAATTGGCCCAGATCGCCGATGCGCGGGTCAGTTTCCAGTCCCAGTCCGGCGGCGGCGGCCCCAGCAGTGGGCGCGACCTTACCATCATGCTGGGCGGGGATCAGCCCGAGGTGCTGGAAGCCGCGGCTGACACGCTCGTGGCGCAGATGTCGAAAATTCCGGAGTTGAGGTCGCCGCGTGTCAACGGGGAGATCAAGCGGCCCGAAATCATCATCAAACCCCGCTTCGATCTCGCCGCGGATCTGGGGGTGACGACTGTTGCTTTGAGCCAGGCTGTGCGCATCGCCACGCTGGGGGACATCGACCAGAATAGCGCGAAATTCTCCCTCTCTGACCGGCAGGTTCCGATTCGCGTGTCGATGGAGGAGGACGCGCGGCGCGACATTTCGGCGATCCAGAATATGCCTGTGCCTACGACAAGCGGCGCGTCGGTTCCCCTGAAGCTGGTCGCTGATATCGGTTTTGGTGCCGGTCCGACGGAAATCCGGCGTTACAATCAGGTTCGCCGGGTTGTGATCGGCGCCGACCTTGCGCCCGGTGTGGTCACGAGCGAGGCGATGGCCAAGATCGAGCAGCTTCCCGCCTACACCAACCTGCCCAAGGGCGTGCGAAAGCTCGACGTGGGTGACGCCAAATGGCAGAAGGAGATGATCGCCAATTTCACGATAGCCGTGATCTCCGGCATTCTGCTGGTGCTGGCCGTGCTGGTATTGCTGTACAAGCGGGTGATGCCGCCATTCGTGAACCTCGGCTCGCTCCTGCTGGCGCCTCTGGGTGGCGCGCTGGCGCTTCACCTGACTGGTCAGCCCATCTCCATGCCCGTGCTGATCGGCGTACTGATGCTGCTGGGCATCGTCGCCAAGAACTCGATTCTCCTTATCGATTTTGCACTCGAAGAAATGGAGAAGGGCGTGCCTCTCTATGACGCCATTGTCGATGCGGGCCACAAGCGTGCCCAGCCCATCGTAATGACCACTGTCGCAATGGTGGCCGGCATGGTGCCCACCGCCTTGTCGCTGTCCGGCGACTCAGCCTGGCGCGCGCCGATGGGCGTCACCGTTATCGGCGGCCTGTTGCTTTCGACGCTGCTGACGCTGCTGATTGTCCCTGCTTCGTTCAGCCTGGCGATCGGCATCGAACAGTGGATAGCGCCGAGATTGCGCAAGCGCCTGCTTACCTACGATCCCGACGACCCTCGTCACGGGCAGCAGCCGCAGCCGGCGGAATAATTCAGCCGGGCATTTTTCGTGCGGTCACGCTTGCAACGGTGGTCTGGATCGTCTGATGTTGAAAATGATGATCCGGGCCGTGCCCCCATCTGAAATAGACCGTCCAGACCGGCGCATGCACACCATGGCCACGGGGCTGCTGCTGGGGATGGCGGCGCTGTTCCTGATTGCCCGGCGGCTTTCCGACTTGCACCCTGCGGTGGGCTTTTTGCAGGCGTTTGCCGAGGCCGCGATGGTCGGCGGGCTAGCCGATTGGTTCGCGGTGACGGCTCTGTTCCGTCACCCGTTGCGCCTGCCTATCCCGCACACGGCGATCATTCCCAGAAACAAGGACCGTATCGGGGAGGCGCTGGCGGCGTTTTTGCGCGGCAATTTCCTTGTGCCGCACGTGGTCGCGCGGCGGATGGCCCGGCTCGATGTCGCGGGCACGGTCGGACGTTTCCTGGCGAGGCCAGGGACAGGGGTGGCAGGCAGGCTGCGCGAGGGGGCCTCGCGACTGGCGGCGGACCTTTTGGAAGCGATGGATCAGGAGCGGCTGGGCGGCATGGCAAAGGGCGCGCTGGTGCAACGGCTGCGTGCGCTCGATCTTGCGCCGCTGGTGGGGCAGGCGCTGGAGGCGGCCATGAGGGAGGGGCGGCATCAGCCGGTGCTCGACACCGGCATCCGTTGGGCGGTGCGCGCGCTGGGTGCCCATGCCGACATGATCCGCGCGATGGTCCACGAAAAATCGGGCGCGATCATGCGCTTGACGGGCTTGGATGAAAAGCTGGCCAATGCCATCATCGACGGCCTCCTGAACCTGCTTGCTGAAATGGAGGCGGACGCGGAACATCCGGTTCGGTTGCGCGCGCTTGAGGGACTGGAGAGTCTCGCCCACCGACTTCAGCATGATCCGAAGATGCGGGCGCGGGTAGCGCGCGTACGGGACGAGATCATCGCCAATCCGGCGATGCAGCGCTGGATCGATGGCTTGTGGGAGCAGGGCAGGGCCGCCCTGTTGCGCGCCGCGCGTGATCCGCAGGCAGCGCTGGCGGGAAAGCTGGGCGAGGCCCTTCGGCAGGTGGGCGCGAGTATGGAGGCCGATCCCGCGCTGCGTATGGTCATCAACCGCTTTGCCCGTCGTGCGATCGTGGGCCTGACCGCCAGCTATGGCGACGGCATCGTCAAGCTTGTCAGCGAGACCATACGCAGCTGGGACGCGGGCACGATAACCGATCGTCTGGAGCGCACAGTCGGCCGTGACCTGCAATATATCCGCGTGAACGGTACGCTGGTGGGTGGACTGGTCGGGCTTGCGATTCACGCCATCGATGTGGCGATGTGAGGGAATAATCGACGAGATAAATTCGCTCTGTCCGCGGCCTTTCACCAGAGCGGCACCAGACTTAAAAAATCATCGCAAGGCGTAAAATGCTTGATTCTGATGGCGCACCCGAGAGGATTCGAACCTCTGGCCTCTGCCTTCGGAGGGCAGCGCTCTATCCAGCTGAGCTACGGGTGCCTGCGCATGATCGCGGGACAGCGCTTAGCAAAGCCGGAACCGCAGCGCCAGCCGCCAAAGGACGACCGGCGCATTTTTCTTCTTCGCACCTGGCATCACGGAAAGCCGCTATTTGCCGACCTTCTGGATCTGCTGGAAGCTGCCCAGGCCGCAACTCGCGCCTTGCATGAGACCCATACCGCCGCTCTGGAGCACGGTGATGATGTCTACCGAACAGAGACTGTTCGTGCTTAGCTTGTAGGCAAAGCGTTCCTCGAAGCCCAGGCCGGGGCAACGATAGGGCAGCGTGTTCCGGTACACATCGCCGTTGATCATCGTGAAGTCGATCGTCTGATTGTCCAGCACGTTAGTCGTGCGGATGCGGCTGGGCTGGATGCACGAGATGGGCTTGCCAACGGCCGTCCATTCATCCGCCTTCTTCTGTTCTGCCATCGCGGGCAGGGCGGGAATGGCAATGGCCAGGGCGGCGATGAGCGGCTTGAACAGGCGCGATGAAATGCTTCTCATGGCGTGTGCTCCTCTCTCTCTTTCTTGAGCGGCCTTACGGTAGCATGTGTCGCCTGAACGACAGGTGACGAACGCAGTTCCCCCGATGCTCAGGAAGCAGGTGCCTTGACGCCGGCGGGCTGCGGCGTCTTGGCCGGATACCGGCACAAATCGGCAACTGGGCAGCGCCAGCACTCAGGCGTTCGCGCCTTGCATATATAGCGCCCATGCAGGATCAGCCAGTGATGGGCATCGATGCGGAAGGGACCCGGCGTGTTCTTGTCCAGCCGCCGTTCGACTTCGAGCGGGGTCTTTCCGCGCGCAAGGCCTGTGCGATTACCGACGCGGAAGATGTGGGTATCGACCGCGAAGGTCTCCGCTCCGAATGCCGTATTCATCACGACGTTCGCTGTCTTGCGGCCGACACCGGGAAGGGTGGTCAGAACGTCGCGATCCTGAGGCACCTTTCCGTCATGATCGCGCACCAAAATCTCGGACAGGGCGATGACGTTCTTCGCCTTGGAATTGAACAGGCCTATGGTCTTGATGTGCTGCTTCAGTCCGTCCTCGCCCAGCGTCAGCATCTGCTGCGGCGTATGCACGTCGCGGAAGAGCGCGCGCGTCGCCTTGTTGACCCCAACGTCCGTGGACTGCGCCGATAGCACGACGGCCACCAGAAGCTGATAGTCGTTGCCATATTCGAGTTCCGTGCGCGGCGCTGGATTGAGCTCTGCGAGGCGGCGGTAGAACTCGAAAACCTCGGCCTTTTTCATTGGCGGATCAAAGCCCCAGCACGTTTCTCATATCATATCGCCCAGCCTTCTGGTCCTTGAGCCATAGCGCCGCCTTGATGGCCCCGCGTGCGAAGATGACACGGTTTTCGGCCCGATGGCTCAGATCGATACGCTCGTCATTGGTCGCAAAGATCACCTGATGATCGCCTGCCACAGACCCGCCGCGCAAGGACGCAAATCCGATCGCGCCCTGCTTGCGCGCGCCGGTGATCCCGTCCCGCCCGCGTTCGCTGTGTTCCGCGAGGCTTATGCCGCGTCCGTGTGCGGCCGCCTGACCCAGGAGCAGCGCCGTGCCGGAGGGTGCATCGACCTTGTTGCGGTGATGCATTTCGACAATCTCTATATCCCAGTCATCGCCCAGCCGCCGTGCGGCATCCTCGACCAGCGCGGCAAGCAGGTTGACGCCCAGCGACATGTTGCCGCTCTGCAAAACAGGGATGCTATGGGAGGCGGCGTCGATAAGGTGATAATGGTCTTCTTCGAGGCCGGTCGTGCCGACGACGACGGGTTTGCCTCCGAACATGCATGCTTCAAGATTGGTCCGAAGCGCCACCGGAGCGGAAAAGTCGATCAGCACGTCGCTTGCGCCGATAAGGGCCACCAAGTCGCCGTCGCCCTTGTCGATGCCACCCGCGCAGGTGATGTTTCCGGCTGCGAGTTCCGCCGTGATGGCCCGGCCCATGCGTCCTGCGCTGCCGATAATGCCGATGGCCGTCATGGCTTGCGTCTCCCTGTTCCCTTTGCAAGAGTTCGCGGATGCCAGACTATCGATCGATTGTCATCCTCACCGGCGCGGGAATCTCGGCCGAAAGCGGTCTTGCAACTTTTCGCGGGCCTGACGGCCTGTGGGAGGGGTATCGCGTCGAGGATGTGTGTACGCCCGAGGCGCTGGCTCACGATCCGGAGCTCGTGCATCGCTTCTATGACGAGAGGCGGGCCAAGCTGGGCGAGGTCCTGCCGAACGCGGCTCACCGCGCGCTGGCGCGACTGGAAAAGGACTGGCCGGGCGAACTCCTGCTCGTTACGCAGAATGTCGATGATCTGCACGAGCGTGGCGGTTGCGACCAGGTGCTGCACATGCATGGCGAGCTGTTGTCGGCTCTGTGCGCGTCGTGCTGCGCGGCGCGGCGGTGGGCTGGTCCGATGCCCCCTGGAAGTATCTGCCCGGTTTGCGACAGGCGCGCGTTGCGGCCCGACATCGTCTTTTTCGGCGAAATGCCCTATGAGATGGACCGGATCGACGCGGCGCTGCGACGGTGCGATCTCTTCGTGTCGATCGGCACGTCAGGCGCGGTCTACCCTGCGGCCGGTTTTGTCCAGACCGCCCGTTTCGCGGGCGCCGACACCCTGGAGCTCAACCTCGATCCCTCGGCCGGCAGCATCTATTTCCAGGAAACCCGGCTCGGCCGCGCAGCCACTCTGGTGCCGCAGTGGGTGGAGGAGGTGCTGAGCTAGTCCCGATCGATGAGGCTCGTCACCCGGGTTTCGCTCATGAAGATGTAGGCGATCAGGGAGAGGCCGATCATGGCGCTCACATACCAATAGAATGCGTCTTCCGCGCCCAGGCCCTTGAGCTGAAGGGCGACATATTCCGCGCTTCCCCCGAACAGCGCGTTGGCCACCGCATAGGGAAGGGCTACGCCCAGCGCGCGGATATGGGCGGGGAACAGTTCCGCCTTCACCACCGCGTTGATGGACGTATAGCCGCTCACCGCGACCAGAGCCGCAAGGACGAGCGCAAACGCCACGCCGCTGTCACGCGTCTGCTCCAGCGTGTGAAACAGAGGGACCGTTCCGAACAGGCCCGAAAGGCCGAAGGCTATCATCAGGGGCTTGCGTCCCACCTTGTCCGACAGGGCACCGAACGCGGGCTGCATGACCATGAACACCGCCAGCGCGCCCGTCATGATCGCGGTCGCCTCGACGCGGGTGAAACCGGACGAGATCACCAGATATTTCTGCATGTAAACGCTGTAGGTATAAAAGGCGAGCGTACCCCCCGCGGTGAGCGCCACAACGAGCGCCGCCTGTCCGGGATGATGCCGGATCAGCGCGAAGATACCCGACCGCGGAGTATCGGCGCGCGCCGCCGCCCTCACGAAGTTCGGAGTTTCCATCAGCCTGCGGCGCAGGAAGAGGACGATGATAGCAAGGGCGCCGCCTATCGCGAACGGTATGCGCCAGCCCCATTGCTCCAGCGCGGCTTCGCTCAGCAGGGATTGCAGGACCATCAGGACCGTGAGGGCGGCGAGTTGCCCCATGATCAGCGTCACATATTGAAAGCTTGACCAGAATCCGCGCCGGTCGGAGCCGGCCATTTCGGAAAGATAGGTGGCGCTTGCGCCATATTCGCCGCCGACCGACAGCCCCTGCACAAGACGAGCGATGACAAGCAATATCGGCGCCCAGACACCGATTTCGGCATAGCCCGGGATCAGGGCGATCATCAACGACCCTGCGCTCATCATGAGGATCGACAAGGTCAGGCCCGCCTTGCGTCCGTACCTGTCGGAATAAATGCCCATGAACCACGCGCCGATGGGCCGCATCAGAAATCCGACCGCGAAGATCGCACCTGTGCTCAGCAGTTGCGCGGTGGCGTCTTCCTGCGGGAAGAATGCGGGCGCGAAATATAGCGCAAACGCCGCGTAGACATACCAGTCATACCATTCGACCAGATTGCCCGCCGAACCGCCGAAGATAGAGAGGAGGCGGCCGGCCGTGGACGGCGGTGACGGGCCGCAGCCGCGCGCAGGCCCGGCGCGATCCGGCGTCACGCCGCCTTGCTGCGACCCACGGTCCGTCATCCAGCCTTTGCGATCGTCACGAACCGGGCGCCGCGCGCGCGTCAGCGGCCCTTCCAGGCCCCCGGGCGTTTTTCAACGAATGCCGCCATTCCTTCCTTCTTGTCCTCGGTGGCGGTCAAAATCTGGAACATGCGCCGCTCATCGACCAGGCCCTGGGCCAGCGTCGTCTCAAACGCGATGTTGATCATCTCCTTGTTCATCATCGCGGCCATCGGCGGCATCGATGCGATCGTGGCGGCGGTCTTGAGAGCATCTGCAATCAGGTCCGCAGCGGGAACGACGCGGGTGACGAGGCCGGACCGTTCGGCCTCCTGCGCGTCCATCATCCGGCCGGTAAGGCACATCTCCATTGCCTTCGCCTTGCCCACTGCACGCGTCAGTCGCTGCGATCCGCCCATGCCCGGCGCAACCCCCAGCTTGATCTCGGGTTGGCCGAATTTGGCGGTATCGGCGGCGATAATGAAATCGGCCATCATCGCCAGTTCGCATCCGCCACCCAGCGCGAACCCCGCGACCGCCGCGATCCAGGGCTTGCGAGTGGTGGCAACATGCTTGGTCCAGCCCGCAAAGAAATCCTCCAGATAGAAGTCGGCCGCTGGCTTGTCGGCCATTTCCTTGATGTCCGCCCCGGCAGCAAATGCCTTTTCGCTGCCGGTGAGGACGGCGCAGCGCTGGCCCGGGTCGGCATCATACTCGGCAAAGGCACCGATCAGGTCCGCCAGAACCTGGCCGTTAAGGGCGTTTAGCGCTTGCGGCCGATTGAGCGTGATCAGCGTGACCGCTTCGCGCCGTTCGACGAGGATCGTTTCGTATGACATGCGGAGCCCTTTTCCGGAAAATGGGAGATACGATAAG
>DASULD010000105.1:0-39911 GCA_036278355.1 Sphingobium sp. | reverse complement strand
GTGGGATCCCGTTCCCGCAGCGACAAAAGCCACGCCATTGCCACGATGTAGGTCGGTTTCAGGAACTCCGACGGCTGAAAGCGCATACCGGGCAGATCGATCCATCGCCGCGCGCCGTTGATGCTGGTTCCCAGCAGAGGCACCAGCAGCAGCGTAAAGGCGAAGAACAGCGCCAGCCCTATGGCAAGGCGGCGTGCATGGTCTCGTTCCAGCATCGATATGCCGAGCATCATCGGAATGCCCAGCCCGACCCACAGCAATTGCCGGTAGAAATAGAGCAGCGGATCGACGCTTACCGCACTGGTCGACCGATCGATCGCCGCAACCGGCGATGCCGCGGCGACGGCGACAAGGCCGATGGTGACAAGGACCATGATGAGGGCGAGCAGAACCCGGTCGATCTCCCAGAACCATATGGCAAGGGCGGTGCGTTCGCGCGGCACCGTGCGGGTCTTGAAATCCCGCACCATCTGCCCGGGGCGAAAGATACGCCGCGAAGGCTGGCTGCTTTCACGCACCGGCCATTTCCCCCGTCCTCGACCCTTCCTCGCCCAGCGCCGCGACAGCCGCCACAAATGCGTCTCCGCGCGCCTCGAAATCGCGGAACTGGTCGAAACTGGCGCACGCAGGAGAGAGCAGCACGACGTCGCCGGGCTCGGCCACCCGCGCGGCACGGCGAACGGCGGTGAGCAGCATCTCGCTGTCGTCGACCGGCATATGCCCCCGCAGCAGCGACGCGAACATGTGGCCCGCCTCACCGATGGTGTAGACCGCCTTCACATTACCGAAATAGGGCACGCACTCGTCCAGCCCCTCACCCTTTGCCAGGCCGCCGACGATCCAGTGGATACGCGGCCCGCCTTCCGAGGGCGGATAAGCGGCCAGCGCCGGCGCGGCGGACGCCGGATTGGTCGCCTTGCTGTCATTCACATAGAGGACGCCGTGACACTCACCCACGCGCTGCATCCGGTGGGGGAGGCTGGCATAGCTGGCGAGCGCGCGCTCTATGACTTCCTCGCCGATGCCAAGCGCGCGGCTCGCGGCCCGTGCCACGGCAACATTCTGGGCATTATGCGGACCCTGCAATGACGGCCAGCGCGCCTGGTCGCCCGGCGTGATCTCGCCGCCGTGGACCTGCGTCACATTCTCCGCCTGCCGGGCAATGGCACAGGTATTCGGATCGTCGGTCGCCACGATCCGCGCATGACCCGCAGACTGCATCGCGAACAGCCGAGCCTTTGAAGCGACGTAGGCCTCAAAACCGTCGTAGCGGTCGAGATGGTCGGGCGTGATGTTGAGCAGGACCGCAATGTCGCAATCCAGGCTGAAGGTCAGGTCAATCTGATAGCTCGACAGTTCGAGCACATAGACGCCGCCTGCCGGAAGCGGGTTCTGCCCCAATATGGGCAGGCCGATATTGCCGCCCATCATCGCCGGAATCCCGGCCGCCTCCACAATGTGGTGGATCAGCGCGGTGGTCGTCGATTTGCCGTTGGTGCCGGTGATGCCCACGACCTTGTGCGGCGGCAGCGTCGGCCGGGCGAGCGCGAAAAGTTCTATGTCGCCGATGATCGGGACACCCGCCGCCCGTGCATGATCGGCAATCGGATGACGATTGAGCGGAACGCCCGGCGAAACCACGACGCCGTCAAACCCGGCAAGGTCGATCAGGAGCGGATCGGCGATCTCCGCCTTGCCCGCAACGGCCTGCCGCGCTTCCTCACGCGTATCCCAGGCCGTCACCGACGCGCCGCTGGCCGCCAGCGAATCCACCGTCGCCAGCCCGGAACGCGCGAGCCCCAGCACAGCATAGCGTTTCCCGGAGAAGACTTTGGAAATGATCATCTGAGCTTGAGCGTGGCCAGTCCCGCGAGTGCAAGGGTAAAGGATATGATCCAGAACCGTATCACAACCGTCGTCTCGGGCCACCCCAGTTGTTCGAAATGATGATGAATAGGCGCCATCTTGAATACGCGACGGCCAGTGCGCTTGTAGAAGAACACCTGAATAATGACCGACAACGCCTCGACCACGAACAGGCCGCCGATCACGCCAAGCACGATCTCGTGATGGCTGACCACGGCGATCACGCCGATCGTTCCGCCAAGCGCGAGGCTGCCAGTGTCGCCCATGAACACCGCGGCGGGCGGCGCGTTGTACCAGAGAAAGGCCAGGCCCGCACCGATGATTGCGCCTGTCAAAATCACCAGATTGCCTGCGCCGGGCACATGGGGAATGCCGAGGTAGGCCGCAAAGTCCGCCCGCCCGGCGAGATAGGCGATGACGGTAAACGCCATGCACGCGGTGACGACGGGCATCGTCGCAAGCCCGTCGAGGCCATCGGTCAGGTTGACTGCGTTGCCGAACGCCACAATCACGAACGCAGCGAAAATATAATAAAAGGGCCCTAGATCAATCGCAGGACCGTTCCAGAATGGGACATACAGCGCCGTCCCGTTCTGTTGAATGATCAACACCGCCGCGATCCCGGCAATCAGAAACTCGATCAGCAGCCTCAGCTTGCCCGACAGTCCCTTGTGGCTGGCCTTGGTCACCTTGTCATAATCGTCGAGGAACCCGACCGCGCCGAAACCCATCGTCACGCACAGGCATGCCCACACATAAATCGATGACAGATCCATCCACAGCAGGACCGAGAGAACGGTGGCGGTCAGGATCATCAGGCCGCCCATTGTCGGCGTTCCGCGCTTTGCGAAATGGCTCTGCGGCCCGTCATCCCGAATCGGCTGCCCCTTGCCCTGCCGGACCCGGAGCCAGCCGATAAAACGCGGACCGATCAGCAAGCCGATCACCATCGCGGTCGCGATCGCCGCGCCCGCCCGGAAGCTGAGATAGCGTATGAGGTTCAGCACGCCGGGAAAATCGAGCTGCTGAGCCAGCCAATATAACATAATCTACTCTCCGCCCGCCATCGCGGCAACAAGGCGCGACAGGCCGACACTGTTGGAGCCCTTCACGAGGATCGCGTCCCCGGCGCGCATGTGGGATCGGAGCGCCCCGATCGCCGAGTCGGCATCGGGCACATGCTCCAAAGCCAGCGTGCCTTCAAGCCTTCGTGCCAGCGGCGTCATTTCCTCGCCAACCAGTATCGCGATGTCGAGGTGCGCTTCCCCGATCGGTTCGGAAAGCGCCGCGTGCAGTGCCTCGCTCTTGTTCCCAAGCTCCTTCATCCCGCCCAGGACCGCGATGCGCCGTTCGCCGCCCTCCCGACCGAGTTGGCGCAGCGTTGCCGCCATCGACAGCGGGTTGGCGTTATAGCTTTCGTCGATCAGCAGCGCCTCACCGTCGCCCGCGCGTACGTGGCGCCGTGCGCCGCGCCCCGGGAGACCGGGCATTTCGGCAAGCGCGAGACCTGCGACCGCCAGATCGCCCGCCACCGCATCCACCGCCGCGAGTACCGCCAGCGAATTCGCGACATTATGGTCGCCAGGTGCGGCCACGGTATAGCATGTTTCAGCGTCCGGAAGGCTCGCTGAAACGAGGGTTCCTCCCGATCGTGCGGGCACTGCCTCTATGGCGCAAACGTCCGCGCCGCGCCGAAGGCCGAAAGTGACCACGCGGGCGCCATTCCGTTCCGCTTCCGCGCGCAGAAGGCCGCAAAAGGGACTGTCGAAGGGAATTATCGCGATTCCTCCGGGCTCCAGTCCCTCGAAAATTTCCGCCTTGGCGCGCGCGATCGCCTCCTCGCTTTCGAAAAATTCGATATGGGCGGGCGCGATGGCGGTGACGATGGCGACATGCGGCCGCACCAGCTGCGTAAGCGCGGAAAGTTCGCCTGCGTGGTTCATCCCCATCTCGAACACGCCAAACCGGCAATCGCGTGGCATTCGCGCCAGGCTGAGCGGGACGCCGACATGATTGTTATAGCTCTTGACGGAGCGATGCGCCTGTCCGGGCCGGAACCGGTCGAGCGCATGGAAAAGAGCTTCCTTGGTGCTCGTCTTTCCGACCGATCCGGTGACGCCGATGACCTTGCCCGCCATGCGCGCACGGCTCGCGCGGCCCAGCGCGTTCAGCCCTGCGGTCGTGTCGGCGACCAGCACATGCGGGCGATCGATCGGCACGGAGACCAGTGCGCCAGCCGCGCCGTTGGCGAAGGCCCTATCCACATAATCGTGGCCATCTGCCGTTTCGCCCTTAAGGGCAACGAACAGGTCTCCGGGGCCGACCTCCCGGCTGTCGAAGGCAACACCGGACACATTGAAGAACGCCGACGCGTGGCCGCCGGTGGCGTCCGCAATCTCTTCCGAAGTCCACAATGGTTGCTCGCCACCGTTCACCGCGCACATTCCCGGGCGACCTCGACATCGTCGAAGGGCAGGACCCGATCGCCGATCACCTGCCCTTGCTCATGACCCTTGCCCGCGACGAGGACGATGTCCTCCGGCCCCGCGCGGCCTATCGCCGCAGCGATGGCGGCGCGGCGGCCGTCCACCTCCTGCGCGCCGGGGGAGCCCGCCATGACAGCGGCACGGATCGACGCAGGGTTTTCCGATCGCGGGTTGTCGTCCGTGACGATCACGTGATCCGCAAGCTCGGCGGCAACCTGACCCATCAACGGCCGCTTGCCCGCATCCCTGTCGCCGCCCGCGCCGAACACCGCGATCAGCCGCCCTTTCGTGTGCGGGCGCAAGGCCTCTATCGCGGCACGCAGCCCGTCAGGCGTGTGTGCGTAGTCGACATAGACCGGCGCGCCGGTCCTGGTAAGCACCGCTCGTTCCAGCCTTCCGCGCACGGGCTGCAGGCGCGAAAGCAGCGGCGCGATCCGGGCCATGTCCGTGCCGGTCGCCAGGACAAGTCCTGTCGCCACGAGCGCATTGGCCGCCTGGTACGCGCCGATCAGCGGCAAATCGATCCGGTACTCCGATCCCGCCGCTTCGACGAGCAGCTTCTGGCCCAATTGCGTCGGCTCCCGCTTCAGGAGCTTTATCCCATCGCCGTTTTCCCCGATGGTGAGCAGCCTCAATCCACGCTTCCGCGCCCGGTCAATGACGTCACGCGATCTGGCGTCGTCCGCCCAGATCACGGCAGTGCCACCGTCGCTCACCACCTCATCGAACAGGCGCATCTTCGCTTCGAAATAGCTGTCCATGTCACCATGATAATCAAGGTGGTCGCGGGACAGATTGGTGAACGCCGCTGCCTCGACAGGCAGACCCTCAGTCCGGTATTGAGCCAGACCGTGGCTCGACGCCTCGAACGCGGCGTGGGTGATCCCCTCCTTGCGCAGCCCCGCCATGTTCGACAGGAATGTAACAATGTCCGGTGTGGTCAGCCCCGTCGACACCTGGTCGACAGACGTCGTGACGCCCAGGGTGCCGATGGATGCCGCGTTGTGCCCAAGCGCACGCCACAGCTGCCGGGCAAGTTCGACCGTCGACGTCTTGCCGTTCGTACCGGTGACCGCAACGCAGACATCTGGAAACGGGGCGAAAAAACGAGCCGCGAGCCGCGCGAACAGGCGTCTGGGATTGGGATCTGCGATGTGGGGCGCGCCCTCGACCTTTGCTTCGGGACGCGCCACCACCGCGACCGCCCCCGCGGCAACGGCCTGACCGATGAAATCTTCGCCATTCATTCGCGCGCCCTGAAAGGCGCCGAAGATGGTTCCGTGGGCGACCTTGCGGTGGTCGATCGCAAATCCGGTCACCTGCGCGGCGGCGTATTCCGCCGCCACCTCTTCCACCAGTGTATCGAGCCGCATCGTTACTCTCCGTCGTCGCGGGCAATGAGCGGCATCAATTCTGACAAGTCAACTTCGCGGCGTTCATCGGGCATGACACCCAGCATCGGCCCGATCCGCATCACCACTTTCTTTACAACCGGCGCGGCGGTGTAGGCGGCGGTGCGGACACCGGGAAACTGGCTGCTGCCCTGCGGTTCATCCATCATCGAGACGACGACATACCGGGGATTGTCCATGGGAAAGGCGGCGGCGAACGTGGTGATGTTCGCCCGATGAGCATAACCGCCCGCCATGGGCTTTTCGGCTGTTCCCGTCTTGCCGCCGATGCGGTAGCCGGGCGCGTCCGCATTGCGTCCCGTACCATCCATCACGATCATGCGCAGCAACTGGCGCATCCGCGCACTGGTGGCAGCAGTGAACACGCGGCGTCCACGGGGGACCTCTTCCTCGCGCAGGCGCACCAGCGTCGCTGGACGCCAGATACCGCCATTGACCAGCGCGGCGTAGGCGCTCGCGAGGTGCAGCGGAGTTACTGCTATGCCGTGGCCATAGGCCGTGGTCATGGTCGTGATGCGGCCCCAGTTCTGGGGCCATAGCGGCCATGCGCGTTCCTTGAGCTCGATGCTCGGCCGGCGGTCGAACTCCAGCGCGCGATACAGCTTTTGCAGCGGTGCCGCGCCCATCTCGTCGGCAATGCGCGCGGTGACGATGTTGGAGCTGTGGATCAGCGTCTCGGGCACGTTGATCCAGCGGCCGAGCGAATGATCGTCCTTGATACGGAACCGGCCCACCTGCACGGGCGCCGTCGCATCGTAACGCTTCGACATCGAGGTGACTACGCCCGCGTCCATAGCGGCGGCAACGGCGAGCGGCTTGAACGTCGATCCCAGCTCGAAACGCGACTGTACCGCGTCGTTCCGGCGTGGTCGCGGATCGCCCTGAAGCTTGTTGGGGTCGAACACCGGGAACGACGCCATCGCTATGACTTCCCCCGTGTTGGTGTCCAGCACGACCCCGGTCGCGCCGTGTGCCCTCTGGTCCATCATTCCCGTATAGAGCTCGCTTTCAAGCGCACCCTGCACCCTGCTGTCGATGGATAGCATCAGCGGCCTGCCACGCGTGGCGGCATCGGTCAGACGTTCGTTGAAGGCTGCCTCGACCCCCATGCCGCCGCTATGAACACCGTCATCGTTGGTGAACGGCGCGAAGCCCAGCACGTGGGCGGCAAGAGTACGCTGCGGATACAGGCGCTCCTTTTCACGCGGAAATTCTATGCCCACTTCCCCCAGGGCGTTAACCTGGGCCACCTGCTCGGGCAGGGCGCGCTGCCGCAGATAGGCCCAGCCCTTGCCCGTCAGCTTGGCGTGAAATTCGTCGATGGACGTGTCGGGAAATATCTCGTGAAGCTTTCGCGCCAGTTCATCCGGGTCCCCGATGAGCCTGTCGGGCCGGACAGAAACGGAATAGCCGTCCATCGTCCGCGCCAAAGGCACGCCGTTGCGGTCCACGATGTCGGCGCGCGGGGGCGCACCGGTCGCGCCGAAATCAAGCGGAGAATGGCCGTCGGCGGCCACGCCCATCCATATCAGCCGAAGTACCACTATCAGGGATATCGAGACCATCATCAGCAGCAACAGCATCAACCGCTGGTGCGAGACGGCCGTCAGGCTGGGACGCTCACGATGGACGGGCAAACGATCATAGCGGACGACGATTGTCGCCATTAACGCCGGCCTCCCGTGATTTCCGCCGCCGCGCGGCGGCCTATGTCGCCCAGCGTCCGGTCATCCAGCAGCCGCGCGTCCAGCATGGCCATACGCTCGGCCTTCCTCGCCGGCGATCCCAAACTTTCCCCGGCCTTGGTCAGGGTCTTGCCCGCAGGCGCGGACAGGGCGACCCGCGCCGGAGCCGATGCCGCCGTTCCCGCCAGCTTCAACGTCTCCACCCCCGCAAGCCGTGGTGCGGGCGCATCAGCGGTCTGCAATACCGCCTGAACCGGTGCGGGCGCAGGCTTGGCGGCACTCTCCGCCTTGTCGCCATCCCCTGCGTCCGTCATCGCCACGAGCACGGGCTGTGCGACATATCCGGTGCCGTCCGGCGCAAGACCATCCAGGTGCGCAAGAGCCCGCTCTCCGTCCAGATAATGATCCGAGGTCGGCGCGGCATAGCGGAAATCCTCGGCGTTCCACTGTTCGAGCTGCCGCATATTGGCACGAGCGCCGAACTCTGTTTCGAGGTATCGGATGTCGGCGCGCGCGGCGGCGATCTGCGTGCGCACATGCATCAGTTCGTTGCGCTCCGTGGCAACGCGAAGCGAGACGAGATAAGCCCCCAGCGCACCGAGGGCGACGAGCAACAGCCAGAACAGGCTCTGCAGGCGCTTAACCGCGATCATCCTTCATCCTCCCGCACATGGGCGGTGTCCATGCGTACAGCGCTGCGGAGCGTCGCCGAACGGGCACGTGGGTTTCGATCCAGTTCTTCCGCCGATGGCCGTACCGGCTTGGCAGGTTTCGCAAAGGCCGGCGAATGACGCCGCGTGGTTTGCGGCCGGTGGCGCGAGCCACCCGCATCCCCGCCGCTGCGCCGGCGCAGGAAGTGCTTGACGATGCGATCTTCCAGACTGTGGAAAGTCACCACCGCCAGGCGGCCGCCGGGCGCCAGCACCGCCTCGGCGGCTTCCAGTCCGCGCTCAAGCTCGTCGAGTTCGCCGTTGAGATGGATGCGGACCGCTTGAAAGACCCGTGTTGCGGGATCCTTCTTGTCATGTGGTTTGTGGCCCAGCGCGCGGCGCACCACCTGCGCAAGTTCCGATGTGCGGGCGAGAGGGCGAGCCGCAACGATCGCACGCGCCACCCGGCGGGAACGAGGCTCCTCGCCATAGCGCCAGAGAATATCGGCAATTTCCTCTTCAGGAGCAGTGTTGAGGAAATCGGCGGCAGTTATTCCCGCCTTGCTCATGCGCATGTCCAGCGGACCGTCAGCCTGGAACGAAAAACCCCGGTCCGGGCGGTCGAGCTGCATCGAGGACACGCCGATGTCGAGGGCTACGCCGGAAACCTGCTGGATGCCCAGATCATCCAGAATAGATGTCATGGACGAAAACGACCCTTCGACCAGCGTGATGGCGTCACCGTCGCGCCCGATGCGCACCCGGCCCTCTGCTATGGCGTCAGGGTCTTGATCGATCGCAACCACATGAGCGCCCTGCGCGGCCATCGCGTGCGAATAGCCCCCCGCGCCGTAGGTGCCGTCGACATGGATTTCGCCCGGACAGATCGCAAGCGCGCTGATCACTTCGTCAAGCAGCACCGGAACATGGGGGCCGGAGGCGGATGTGGCGGACGTCACTTGCCCTCCTCCTTCCCGCGTCCCGCAAGGAACTGTTCAACCGTATTGCGCACGCGCCGGCTGCGGCCTTCGCTCGCCAGCAGCGTTTGCGGATCCCACATCTGGATGTGAACGCCGATGCCGACAAACACGACCGCGTCCGTGATGCCCATCATCTGCTTGATGTCATCGGGCATGAAGAAGCGGCCGCCGTCGTCGAAGTTGAGATCCTCCAGGTCAGCGAAATATTTTTCCCGCTCAACCTCGGCGTCGAACGGCTCGCCCCGCTCCCGCGCGGCCCGCTGACGATCGATGATATCGTTTTCCAGCCAATGCTTGTGCGAAACGCCAAAGCCGATCGCACACGGAAGGTCCGGATGCAGGGTGAGGCAGAACTTGCCTTCGCCGCTGCTGGACTTCACCGCCTTGCGCATGTCGAGAGGAAGGGAGAAACGGCCCTTGCCGTCCGCCGTGCCGATTCCGTGTCCCGTATAGATGACCGCTTCGGACACCTCTAGCTCGCCCCTTTTACTGGATCGACCGGGCCGCACGACGCCGTGCGGAAAAGCGCATTGGGCAACGCCGATCCACAGCGGGAATCACACAGCTTTCGCAACCCCTATCCCAAGATTTGTATCAAGGGTTGGGCTGGGAGGAAAGGGGAAAGTTTGGGAAAAAGTGGGAAAACCGGGATTTTACTGTATTTTACCGGGGGCAATTCATTCCCGAGGAAAAGCCTTCGATCACCGGTCCTCTCCGGCTGCAGCGACGGCACGGACGCGGGAAGGAAACAGGCGCTTTTGCACCGCCCATCCCAGAGCCACCCACAGCATCGCGGCGACGACTGCCCATCGCAGTCCGGCAAGCAGGGCCTCGTCGTCGGTGACGCGGGAAGGCGGGGCGGTGTGCGGCAGAGGATCTCCTTGAGAAGGTCGGGCGCGGAGCAGCGAAACAATGTCGGAGGCATAAGCTTCCGTTCGTTCAGACCATTGCGGGTGAGCGAGCCAGAGCCGGTCGTCCAACAGGTCCGCGTCGGCGACCAGCCGGGCCGCGCCGCGCCCGACCCGGCACATGGCGATCAGGCCCTGTTCCCGGAGGCCGCACACGCTGCCGTCTCCACCGTTCACCAGCGTGAAGCGTGAGGCACCCGCAAGGATAAGGACATGACCGGTGGACAGCATCCGGCGCTGCAACCCCTCCTCCCCCGCGTTTACCCGCTCCAGCCGCAGCCCCCAGTGAGCGAGCAACGGGTCGAGCAAGCTTGTAACCGGCGGCCGCCGCCGGTCGCCGAGCGGCAGCCGGCTGGGCCACAGCAGCAGCGGGTCGGCGAAGATGCTCACACGTCCCCCCGCGCGAATCCATTGGTCGAGCGCGACCAGTTCCTCGGGGTGCAGGAGGCGCGGCTGCGCGACGATCAGCTCGTCCACGGCCGCCAGTGTTTCGCCGCTGACCTCGTCAACGGGACGCGCGGCCAGCAGACCCACAAGCGGACTGGCGCGTGCGCCTCCCCATACCGCCTCGCCAGGGGTAATCCCCTCCCGCCAGAACAGCGGCAGCGCGGTCACCATCCCAACCCTCGGCGTGCGGCCCTGTTCAGCATCGGCCTCGCGGGCGGCATGCGGTTGTCCCCGCGACGCCCAATGACCGAAAACCGTCACCGCAGACACCAGCCCAAAGGCGAGGACAGCCAGCCACCACAAGCGCAAGCGCAGGTTCATGCGGCACGATGCGACCAGATACACCGATAGCGCGGCCGTCGCCCCCAGCCACCAGCGTGTCGCGGCGACCTGACCCGTCTCCAGCACCCCGCCCGCCGCCAGTCCCATCGGCATGGCAAGCGGAAACAGGCCGGCCGACAGGCCCAGCAGAATGAGGACCAGAACACCGGCAGCAGGCAACAGGCCGCCACGGCTCATGCGGAATTCGTCCACACCGCCTAAGGCGTGGAATCCTGACGGTTCTGGGCGGATTCGGGTGGCTGCGGCCGATCCATCCGTTCCCGCAGATTGGGGTCTGGCTGCAAATCCGCGACAACCGGCGCAGGATCCGCGTCGGACGACGGGGCCACCCCCAGTTCGGCAAGAGGTTCGGATCGCTGTTCTTCCGCACGAGCCGCAGTTACTGCCTCGGCGGCGTTCGCGCTTGCCTCTGCATTCACCTCCAGAACGGAGTCGTCCTTGCGGACGTTTTCCACGATCACATTGGCGAGGCCGATCAACAGCACGACACCGGCGAGCCCGGCAAGACCGAGTTGAACGCGTTGAATCGCTTCCTTGCTGTAAGTGCGATCAGCCATGATCATCCTTCATCAGCGACACCGTCAGCGCCGCCGAACACCGTGGGCCGAACACCGTGGGCATGCCCGCCCGGTCAACGTCCCGACGCAAAATTAGTGCCTTCAGGCGTGTTCTTTCTGCATGAGCCAAGGGAACACCGTCAAGCCCTTCGCCTCCAGCCATTCCCGATTATAGAGGGTGGAAAGATAGCGGAAGCCTGTGTCGCACAAGATCGTCGCAACGCGCTTGCCCGGCCCAAGCTGCCTTGCCAGCGCCACCGCCCCCGCGACGTTGATCCCGCTCGACAATCCGAGGCACAAACCTTCCTCCGCCAACAGTCGGCGTACCCAAACGAGACCTTCCTCATCAGATATGCGGAATTGCGTATCGATCGGCGCGCCCTCGAGATTGCCCGTGATCCGTCCCTGACCGATGCCCTCGGCCACTGAATTCCCCTCCGCCCGCAATTCTCCATGCGCGAAATAATTGTAAAGCGCCGCGCCATGCGGATCGGCAAGCGCGATTGTGATTTTTTCATCCTTCGCCTTGAGGCCAAGGCCCACGCCCGCGATCGTACCGCCTGTTCCGGCCGAACAGGTGAAACCGTCGATCCGACCGCCCATCTGTCTCCAGAGTTCCTCGGCAGTTCCCAGAATATGGGCCTTGCGGTTGGCGATATTGTCGAACTGGTTGGCCCAGATGGCGCCCTCCGTTTCCTCGGCGAGACGCCGGGACGTGTGCACGAAATGGCCTGGGTTGGAATAAGGAGCAGCCGGGACCAGAACCAGTTCCGCCCCAAGCGCGCGCAGCGTGTCCATCTTCTCACGGCTTTGCGTCTCAGGCATCACGATGACCGTGCGATAACCGAGCGCATTGGCGACGAGAGCAAGGCCGATACCGGTGTTGCCGGCTGTGCCCTCGACGATGATGCCACCGGGCTTCAGCAGGCCCTTCTCCTCGGCATCGCGCACGATGAACAGCGCCGCCCGGTCCTTTACCGACGCCCCGGGATTGGCGAACTCGCACTTGCCGAAGATGTCGCAACCGCTTTCTTCGGACGGCCCTTTCAACCGTACGAGGGGGGTATTACCAATGAGGGAAAGGGTATCAGGCGCTGCTTTCATCGGTTTCCCATAGCGCAGGCCCACGATGCTGCCAAGCAAGCGAATGTGCCGCCGACACAAGCCAGTCTGCCAGGATGTTCGAATGCAGTCGGCGGGCGACGCGAAAGCCCCTCAGCGCTGAAGAAAAAAGCCCTCTCGTTAACACATCTGTATCAACAGACTGATTTTCCTTGGTTTTGCCTTGATCAAAATTTTTACGTTTTTACGCAGGGGGCCGGAACCAATGGCCATGTGCCTCGTTTTGTTTGTCGGATAGCGACCCTTTGCCCCCCGCTACGCTGTCCGAAACAAGAGCCCGGAGCGCCCTCCCCCCACCCGCGTTCCGGGCTCAACTTTTGTTCAGCCCACAAAGACTTCCGCGCTCGCCTCTCGGGGAACGGGTCGGGACATGCCGCGTTTATCAAGCAGCCGCCAACAGCGGCCGAGCAACAATTTATGAGGCACATCATGATCCGCACCTTCATCACCGCATTTCTGTTTGGTTCCTCGCTTCTTGTTGCCGCGTGCAACACCGTCGAGGGCATGGGCGAGGATGTTCAGAGCGCCGGCAAGGCTGTCGAGAATACCGCTGCGGACGCGTCCAACTAAGGCACAGCAGGATCAGTCCTGCGTCGCGAGCGCGCTGTCCTTCTCACGCTTGCGCTTCCGGTCGGTAAACCAGATCGCGACGAGCGTGATTTCGTAAAGCAGGATAAGCGGCAACGCGAGCATCAGCTGCGACACCACGTCGGGCGGGGTAAGGACCGCCGCGACCACAAAGGCGGCCACGATCATATATCGCCTGACACCTATCAGCTGGGCCCGGCTGACCAGGCCCGCGTGGTTGAGCAGCATCAACAGCACGGGCATCAGGAAGCAGATGCCGAACGCGAGAATAAACTGCATGACAAGCCCGAGATAGGCGTCGGTGCTGGGCAGCGCCTCGACCGAAAGGCCGCTGCTTGTCCCCTGAAACTGAAGAAAAAAGTGAAACGCCGTCGGCATCACCACGAAATAGGCGAGTGACGCGCCCGCCATGAACAGCACCGGCGTTGCGAGCAGGAATGGCAAAAGCGCCCGTTTTTCCTTGGTGTAGAGACCTGGCGCTACAAATGCCCAGAGCTGATTGGCGATGATGGGAAACGTCAGAAAGAAGGACCCGAACAGCGCCACCTTTACCTGGACGAAAAACGCCTCGTACAGTTTCGTGTAGACAAGCTTGCCGCCCCCCGGACCGAACGCTTCTTTCAGGGGGTGGACCAATATGGCGAACAACTGTTCGGAAAAGGCGAAGCACAGCACAAAGCCCAAAAACAGCGCGGCCACGGACTTGAGCAGGCGGGACCGCAGTTCGACAAGATGATCGAGCAGCGGCGCCTTGGTTTCGTCAATGTCCTTCACATGCTGCTCCCGGCAACGGGCTTTTCTGTCGGGACATCCGCGAAACCGTCGTCGGCCGCGTGAGGCGGCTCGTCCAAAGTTTCCGGCGGAGGAAGCGCGTCAACTGGCGCTTCGTCCGGATGCTCGTCCATGATCCGCCGGTTTTCGGCCGCCCATTTCCGTTCCAGATCTTCCATTTCCGCCTCGCGGATCATCGCATCAATGCCGGACCGGAAATGACGCGACATCGCCCGCGCCTTGCCGAGCACCTGACCCAGCTTATACAGCGCGCGCGGCAGATCTTTGGGACCGATGACAACGATCGCCACTATGACGATCATCAACAGTTCGGAAGAACCGACATCCAGCATGATATGACCCGAAGATTAGGGCGAACCCGTCAGCCCTGCTTATGCTCTTCCTTGGACGAAGACACCGGATGATCAGGCGCCGCCTGCCCATCGATACGGTTCACGCGGCGCGGGGCCGCATCGTCCTCGTCATCGGTCATGCCTTTCTTGAACGCCTTGATGCCCTTGGCCACGTCGCCCATGAGCGACGAAATCCTGCCACCGCCGAACAGCAATACGACGACGAGCACGACCAGCACCCAATGTACCAGCGAAAACGAACCCATTACGAATCTCCTTGGGGACGTTGCGGCCCGCGAAGCCCAGATGCCTCGCGCCAATGTTAACAGCGCAACTCCACATTAGCGGATTCCGATTTAGGCGTCTTCGCCATCATTTTCCAGCAGCGATTCCGCCAGCGCGGCGCCGGTCACCCCTTCCATCGCCATATCTATCGGATCAAGCAGGCCTGCGGCGCGCAAATCGTCTATCCCGGGCAGGTCGCGGCGGCTCTCCAGTCCGAAATGGGTCAGGAATTCAGGAGTGGTGGCATAGGTCAGCGGCCTCCCCGGCACCTCGCGGCGACCCGCGGGCCGGATCCACCCCGCTTCCATCAGCACGTCAAGCGTTCCCCTGGCGACCTGAACCCCGCGAATGGCCTCTATCTCGGCCCGGCTGACAGGCTCGTGATAGGCGATGATCGCCAGCGTCTCCATGCCAGCGCGCGAAAGCTTGCGTGCTTCCTCCCTGTCGCGGCGCAGCAGGTGCGCCATGTCAGGCGCGGTCTGGAAATGCCACTGCCCTCCCCGCTCCACAAGATTGATGCCGCGCCCGGCATAGGCATCCGCCAACTGCGCGAGCATGGCGGAAATATCCGGGGCATCGCCCAGAAGCTGACGCAGATGAGCGATCGTCATCGGCTCCGTACTGGCGAACAGCGCCGCCTCCAGAGCACGCATCAGATCGTCAGGCTCCCCCTGCGCCATCATCACGAGCCGGTTCCCTCCAGCATTGGCGTCCCGCCTTCCGCTACGCCCGATGCCCGCAGGAAAATGGGCGCGAAAAGTTCATCCTGCCGGATGTCCACCCGTCCCTGCCGTGCCAGCTCCAGCATCGCGACGAAGCTCGACGCAAGTGCTGATCGCCCCAACTCGCCGCTTAATCCCTCGGGAAGGAAGGTTTCGAGGCGCGCCCAGTCGAGGCGCGTACCGATCAGCCTCCCGACCTGCTCCAGCGCCTCGTCCAGCGTCATCACCGGCCGTCGCGAAACGATGTGCATGGCGGGCTGCGTACGCGCTTTCACCTGACCGTACGCAGCAACCAGATCGTAGATGCTCGCCTGCCACCGCGTCACCCGGTCCACGCGCAACCCCTCCGGCGCGCCCCTGGGAAAAACGTCCCGGCCCAGCCGGTCCCGCGCCATCAGCCGCGCTCCGGCGTCGCGCATGGCGGCAAGACGCTGCAGCCGGAGCTGCAACCTCAGCGCCAGCTCCTCCGGCGAGGGATCCTGTTCCACCGTCTTGGGCAGCAAGAGAGACGACTTGAGGTAGGCCAGCCAGGCGGCCATCACCAGATAGTCGGCGGCGAGCTCGAGCTTCATCGCGCGGGCGCTTGCAATGAACTCCAGATATTGCTCGACCAGTGCCAGGATCGAGATTTCGCGCAGGTCCACTTTCTGGGAACGAGCGAGATTGAGGAGGAGGTCGAGCGGACCTTCCCAGCTTTCAAAGCTGACGGTCAGCACCTCCGCCGGAGCGCGGCGCGGCTCGAACAGGTCGATCATGTCATTGGTGTCGGCCATCAGGCCATGACCCCCAGCAACGCGTCCCGCCGCGCGATCAGGGTAGGTAGCGGCTCGGACGCAGGTACGTCGCCAGTTGCGGCCAATGCCCGGTCCAGCCGAGCTGCTGCGGCCTCACCGATGTCCGGCAAAGCTTCCGCTATCCCGATCATATCGTCCATCTTCGCCCAGCAGTTGAGGGCAAGGTCGCACCCTGCCTCCACCACGGCGGCTGCCAGGGCGGGGATGCCACCCTTCAACGCCTTCATGTCGAGATCGTCCGACATCAGCAGGCCGTCGAAGCCGATTCGGCGGCGAATGATCCCGTCGATGATCGTCGGAGACAGGCTTGCGGGACGATCGGCGTCCCAGGCGGTGTAGATGATGTGGGCGGTCATACCGACCGGGGCGTCGCGCAGCGTCATGAACGGCTCTATATCGATCCGCAGTGCGTTCTCGTCCGCAGTCACGACTGGCAGTTCGTGGTGGCTGTCGACAACGGCGCGGCCGTGGCCCGGCATGTGCTTGACGATGCCCGTGACACCGCCCGCCTTGAGACCGTCCAGCACGGCGCGGCCGAGCGCGGCAACGCGCATCGGTTCGGTGCCGAAGGTCCGGTCACCCATAATGTCGCTCGCGCCCTCCTGCCGCACATCGAGCAACGGAATCGCATCGACCGTGATCCCGCATTCGCGCAGCGTCGCGGCAATGGCGAGCGCGTTGAGGCGGCAGGCCTCCATCGCGCTTGACGGCGAGACGCCGTAGAGAGAGTCGAAGACCGCAGCGGGCGGGAACTGCGGCCAGACAGGCGGCTTCATCCGCGCGACACGCCCGCCCTCCTGATCGACCATGATGAGCAGGTTGTCGCAGCCGTGCAGTTCGCGCAGTTCATCGGTGAGCGCCCTGACTTGGACCCTGTCGACGCAATTGCGATGGAACAGGATATAGCCCGCAGGCTCACACTCTTTGAAAAAGGCGCGCTCCGCCTCGCTTAGACACTCCCCGGCAATGCCGAAAATCACAGGCTTCATGAGGTGAGACTAGCGCCCCCGCGTTCCAGCCGAAAGAGGGAATGACAACCGGGCGTTTGCCCGATCAGTTCACCACCATGCAGCTCTCGCCGGCGACCTTCAGCCTGCCGCACAAAGATGAGGCGCTCTTTCCCGCCGAAACGCGCAGGCGGTAATATTTTGTCCCGCCAACGGTCACCGGTACGATGCTGTGCGAAAGGGCCGCCAGATAATCGAACCTTTTCGCCATTCGGGACCAGGCGTCCCGCGCGATCGCATCGCTGGCATAAGCGCCGAGCTGGATCATCGGCCCGTCAGACGCATCGCCGGGCACGGCCGTGACCGCCTGGGGAGACGGACCGGTATTGTCGGCGACAGGTGCCCTAACCTTTGCAGAGGCCCCCGCAGAAGCAGGCAAGGCATTATTGCCTGACGAGCTTGTGCCAGGCTTGGTCATCGGGGTTTCGGGCAGGCGCGACGGGTCGATCCGTCCGCCCCGTTCGATGCCTTCGCTGGCCGCGAAGCTGGCGTCGCCCTCGCCCTCGAATGCCTTCGCGTCAGCATCCTTGGCAGGCACCTTGTAATCACCCTGGGGCGCGGCGATCACCTGAGGATCACCATCCCCGGTCAGGTGGTTACGGATCAGATAGATGCCGCCGACGATCAGGCCCAACAACGCCAGGCCCGAGATGATGAACAGGCCGAGTCGCACCAGCGACACCTCCTCGTCATCATCGTCATAAGCGGGCTCCAGCCACGGCAGACGATCTTCATCGTCAAGGGCGAGGCCGTCGTTCGCGCCGTTCGTTCTCATTCACTGCATCTCCGACAGGGCCTCTACCCCCATGAGAGTCAGACCATTTCGGATTATTTGCCCTATTTGCCGCGCCAAGAAAAGCCTGGCCGAGGTCGTCGCGGAGTCATCGGTCAGGATAATCCGCCTTGCGGGATCGTCATTGCCCATGTTCCACCAGGCATGGAAGGAACCCGCCAAGTCATTCAAATAAAATGCTATTCTGTGGGGTTCCCGGCTGTTGGCGGCGCCTTCGACGACGCGGGGAAACTGCGCGGCCAGCTTCACCAGGGCCAGTTCGGCTGTATCAAGCCGGGACATGTCGGGCAAAGATAACTCCATTCCCGTGTCCGCCAGCCGTCGGCCAAGCGACGCAATCCTCGCATGGGCGTACTGGACATAGAAAACCGGATTGTCCTTGCTCGCCTCCACCACCTTGGCAAAGTCGAAATCCATCTGCGCGTCCGCCTTGCGGGTGAGCATGGTGAACCGCACGACTTCCTTGCCGACCTCGTTCACGACATCCGCCAGAGTCACGAAGTTTCCGGAGCGTTTCGACATCTTCACGGGTTCGCCATCACGCAACAAGCGCACCATCTGCACCAGCTTCACGTCGAAACGCAGCCTGCCTTCGGTCAGCGCCGCCACAGCCGCGGTGATCCGCTTCACCGTACCGGCGTGGTCGGCACCCCAAATGTCGATCAACTGATCGGCGGTCTGGGCCTTTTGGAAATGATAGGCCATGTCCGCGCCGAAATAGGTCCAGCTGCCGTTCGATTTTCTGATCGGCCGGTCCTGATCGTCGCCGAAGCGGGTGGAACGGAACAGCGGCAGCTCGACCGGCTCCCAGTCCTCGGGCAGCTCGCCTTTCGGCGCCTCCAGCACGCCGTCGTACACGAGATCGTGCTTGCGCAGCCATGCCTCGGCAGCCTCCGGCTTTCCCGCCGCCTGCAGCTCCGCCTCTGACGCAAACACGTCATGATGGATGCCGAGCAACGCAAGGTCCGCCCTGATCATCGCCATCATGTCGGCGACCGCTTCCTTACGGAACAGCGCCAGCCATTCGCTTTCGGGGGCGGCGACGAACCGGCTGCCATGCGCGGTCGCAAGGCGGTGTCCCACCGGCACGAGATAGGCGCCGGGATACAGCCCCTCGGGTATCTCGCCTACGTCTTCACCCAGCGCCTCCCGATAGCGCATATGCACGGACCGGGCGAGTACATCCACCTGCCCGCCGGCATCGTTGATATAATATTCGCGGATCACCTTGTGCCCGGCATATTCGAGCAAGGTGGCCAGCGCGTCACCGACGACGGCGCCTCGGCAGTGGCCCATATGCATGGGCCCAGTCGGGTTGGCGGAAACATATTCGACATTGACCGTAACGCCGCTGCCCATGTTGGACCGGCCATAGTCGCCCGCCAGTCGCGCGATCTCCTCAGCTTCGGCCGTCCATGTTCCAGGCGTGAGGGTCATGTTGATGAAGCCTGGCCCTGCAATCGAGACCGAGGCGACCTCTTCAAGCGTTTCCAGGCGTGCCGCGATCCTTTCCGCCAGCGCGCGCGGATTGGTCCCGGCGGGCTTGGCCAGCACCATGGCCGCATTGGTGGCCAGGTCGCCATGCGACGGGTCGCGAGGCGGCTCTATGGTCACGGACTTGCGGTCGATTCCCGAAGGCAGGTCACCCGCCGTCTCAAGACTATCGAGGAGCGCGTCCATATGGGCCGCGAAACGAACGTAAAGCGTCACACTCTTTCCCTGTCGTCTGCCCTCGGCGCGCCGTGCGGGCAGGTCGCCGAGGAAAATGCCCTTATCGGGTCGCGTTATATTTGAACTGGTCCTGGGCCAGGTTGAAACCGACCAGAAGCTCAAAGCTCGTAGATTGCAGCGCCGCCTTCACCTCGGGCAGCGAGAACGGATCGGTCGCAGCGTCGGTATCGCCCGCCTTGCGCCTCTCCCTGATCTTGCGCTCCACCTCTGCAGGCAGCGTCGCCGCCGCCCGATCGACGTAGGATCCCGCCCGCGCCGATGCGCTGGCGCGATACTCTCCGGGCGCGAAGGCCACGCGAACCTGGCCGACGCGCTTGGCTATCACCGCATTGCCGCTGCGCACGACGGCGGAGAAATAGGGCAGCACAACCTCTCTGGCGGCGCTGGCGTCGGTACGCCGCGCCTGCACGTCGAAGGTTGCCTCCGTATAGAACTGGCCGCCCGACTCCGAGCAGGTCGAACGCAGGTTGGTGATATTGGCCACGACATCGATCGCCGAGGCATCGGTGCTGCCCTGCGGATTGAACAGCGTAACGTCGCCGGTCATTGCCGGGATGGCAGCGACGGGGCAGGAACTACGCACCGCGATGATGCCGCCCGTTTCGTCAAAATCCCCCTGTCGCGAGCAGCCGGCCAATCCCAGCGCCACGAGGGCGGCAGCGGAAAACTTCATGAAGAGCGAGCGAGCTGTGGTCACAGGGGTTCCTTGGACTTCGTCTGCGGCGGCGCCGCGGGAGAAAACAGGGTGCGCAATTTCCCGGAAGCGCCGCGGTGATCCGGCTTCTTATCCGCCCGTTCGGCAGGACGCAACACCGACCCTGGACGGTGTGGGCGAATTCCGCATGGTCATGGCTTGAGCCGGAAAAGTCCTTGGCAAGGGTGCCATCTAACGAGCGAGCGACGCGGCTCAGGGCTTTTCCGGCAAAGTCCCTGGGATGGCGCGATGCGGAATTCGTCCACACCGCCTAGCCAGCATGACGAAACAGCCCTAAAGGCTCCTTTCATGACCGCTACCCACAAGGACCTGCCCTCGTTGGACCTGTTGATTGCCGCGCCCAGAGGCTTCTGTGCCGGGGTGGATCGCGCGATCGTCATCGTGGAGCGCGCCATCGAGAAATATGGGCCACCGGTCTATGTCCGGCACGAGATCGTCCACAATAAATATGTCGTGGACAGTCTGCGCGCAAAAGGCGCGATCTTCGTCGAGGACCTTGACGACGTACCCGATGGGGTGCCGGTGGTCTTTTCTGCGCACGGGGTGCCCAAATCCGTTCCTGCCCGCGCAAGTGAGCGTGGCCTCGACTATGTCGATGCGACCTGCCCGCTTGTTTCAAAGGTCCATCGCCAGGCCGAGCGCCAGGTGGAGGCGGGGCGTCACATAGTGTTCATCGGCCATCGCGGTCATCCAGAGGTGATCGGCACATTCGGTCAGGTCCCCGAAGGCGCGATCAGCCTGATCGAGACGGAAGCCGACGCGCGCGCGTACCAGCCTGCGGATCCGGAGAAGCTCGCTTATCTGACCCAGACGACCCTGTCCGTCGATGATACCGCCGCGATCATTGGAATCCTGCTGGAACGGTTTCCGTCGATTGCCGCGCCAAGGGGTGATGACATCTGCTACGCCACGTCCAACCGGCAGGCTGCGGTCAAGGCCATGGCGCGCAGCTGCGAGGCGGTGTTGGTGATCGGCGCACCCAACAGCTCCAACTCGCTGCGCCTTGTCGAATGCGCGGAGCGGGAAGGGGCCAGCGCGAAGCTGATCCAGCGCGCGGCAGAGATCAACCCGGCGTGGCTGTCCGGCATCCGTACCCTCGGGATAACGGCCGGAGCCTCCGCGCCGGAGGTGCTGGTCCGGGAAGTGGTCGACTGGCTGTCGGAGCATTTCACGATAACCGAGCGCCATGTCGAAGCCGCGCGTGAGAACATTTCGTTCAAGCTTCCACGCGGGCTAGAGGCGGCCTGATCCCTTATGGCCGTGTATACGCATGTACCCGCCGAGGAGATGGCGCGGTTCCTGACCCGCTATGACGCAGGTTCGCTGATTTCTGCGAAAGGCATCGCGGAGGGCGTGGAGAACAGCAACTATATGCTCGAAACCCGCCATGAAGATGGCACCACGGAACGGTTCATCCTCACGCTCTACGAAAAGCGGGTCAACGAGGCGGACCTGCCGTTCTTCATGGACCTTCTGGACCATCTCGCCGCGCGCGGGTGCAAGGTGCCGCGTTTCATCGGCGATCGCGACGGCATGAAGCTGCAGCGCCTCTCGGGCCGGCCGGCCTGCCTCATCGAATTTCTCTCGGGAATATCCGTGACCGAACCCACACCCGCCCAGGCGGAGGCGGCCGGACGCGCGCTGGGGGAACTGCACGTCGCAGCCCGGGGCTTTGCCGGCGCGCGGCCCAATGGGCTCGATCTTGCCGGCTGGCATGATCTGGCCGAAAAATGCGACGGGCATTTCGACGACATAGCGCCCGGACTTGCGAGGCGCGTGCGCGACGAACTGGCGTTTCTCGATTCGTGCTGGCCGACCGAACTGGAACACGCGACCATCCACGCAGACCTGTTCCCCGACAATGTGCTGATGGACGGCGACGAGGTAACGGGCCTCATCGACTTTTATTTCAGCTGTACCGATATCCGCGCCTACGATTTGGCGGTGACGCACAGCGCGTGGAGCTTCGCCGCCGATGGCGCGGGCTATCACCCGGATCGGGGAACCGCACTGGTGCGAGGATATGCGCGCACGCACGGGTTGAACGACGCCGAGCGCGCCGCCTTCCCGGTTCTGTGCCGGGGCGCGGCGCTACGTTTCCTGCTGACGCGTGCCTATGACTGGATCAATACGCCGGCAGACGCGCTGGTGACGCGCAAAGACCCGCTCGCGTATCTGCGGCGACTTGATTTCTATGCGAACGCACCCGCCACAGAGCTGACCGGCGCATGAGCGACCTGTCGCGCGTCGACATCTTCACGGACGGTGCGTGCAAGGGGAATCCCGGCCCGGGGGGTTGGGGCGCCGTCATTCGTTGGGGGGACCAGGAGAAGGAGCTGTCCGGCGGCGCAGCGGAAACAACCAACAACCGGATGGAAATGATGGCGGCGATCGAGGCGCTCAAAGCGCTGAAGCGTCCCTGCCATGTGATCCTCACCACCGACAGCAACTATCTTCGCGACGGTATCATGAAATGGGTTCACGGGTGGCAGCGGAAAGGCTGGCGCACGGCCGACAACAAGCCGGTCAAGAATGTGGACCTGTGGCAGGCGTTGCTGGAAGCCACAAAGCGTCACCGTGTCGAATGGCACTGGGTGAAGGGACATGCCGGCCATCCGGAAAATGAGCGCGCCGATGCACTCGCGTCGGCGGAGGCCCGCAAACTCGTGCGCTGAGGGGCCTTGCGACCCCCGTTCATCGTGTCTTCATGCGGCAGGCTCAATTGGGTTGCGACGTGGGCGTGCACTGCTATGTTCGCCCGGATTTCCGTGCCCCTGTTAAAGGCCGTTATGATCCGTCTTCAGCTCAGCCCGCCCCTTCTTCGCGCCGTCCTTTCCATAGCCCTAGTCGCAGCCCCCTGCCTCCCGTCCCCGATGGCGGAAACGGCGGCCGCGCAGGTTCCGGCGTCGCAGCTCGTCCAGAAGGTCGACATTCCCTATTCCGAGTTCCGCCTGAAAAACGGCCTGCGCGTCATCGTCCATACCGACCGCAAGGCTCCGGTAGTGGCGGTTTCCGTCTGGTACGATGTGGGTTCAAAACATGAACCGAAGGGCAAGACCGGCTTCGCCCATCTGTTCGAACATCTGATGTTCAACGGTTCGGAAAACGCGCCTGATGACTATTTCGCGCCCTTGCAGCAGATTGGCGCCACGGATTTCAACGGCACGACCTGGTTCGACCGTACCAACTATTTCCAGACCGTTCCCACCAGCGCGCTGGAAGTTGCCCTGTTCCTGGAAAGTGACCGGATGGGCCATTTGCTGGGTGCGGTGACGCAGGAGAAGCTCGATAATCAGCGGGCGGTCGTCCAGAACGAGAAGCGGCAGGGTGACAATCAGCCCTATGGCATGGTCGAATATGCCCAGATCGCCGCCTTGCTGCCCCCGGACCATCCCTATGGGCATGCGACCATCGGTTCCATGGCCGATCTGGACGGGGCGGCGCTCAGTGACGTGAAAACGTGGTTCAGCAGCCATTACGGCCCCAACAACGCGATCATCGTGCTGGCGGGGGACATCGACGTCCGGTCGGCCAGGCGCCTGGTCACCAAATATTTCGGCGACATCCCCCGCGGGCCGCAGGTTCATCCGGTCAAGGTCGATGTTCCCACCCTGGCCCAGCGCAAGGACGTAGAGCTGAAGGATCGCGTCGCCACGACGCGCATTTACCGCTGGTGGACCACGCCCGGCCTCAACGACCCCGACGCCGCGCCGCTTGCCGTGGGAGCAAGCGTGCTGGGCGGGCTCGCCTCCTCCCGCCTCGACAACCTGCTGGTGAAGGACGAGCAGCTCGCCGTTCGCGTGACAGCGCAGCTTCAGGAGTTCGCCCAGCTCGGTTTCTTCGAGGTCACAGCGGACGTGAAGCCGGGAACGGACGCCGCGACGGTTTCGAAACGGCTGGATGAAATTCTGACGGACTTCATAGCGAAGGGGCCGACCGCTGACGAAGTGCAGCGTGTCGTCATGACCGACGTGTCGGGCCGGATCGGCGGGCTGGAACAGGTCGGCGGGTTCGACGGCAAGGCCGCCGTGCTGGCGCAAAGCGCGCTATATTCGGGAACGCCCGACGCCTACAAGAAGAAGATGGCCGAGGTAGCTGCGGCTACGCCCGAAAAGGTACGCGCGGCGATGGCCAAATGGTTGACGAGGCCGGTGGTTGCGCTGTCGGTCGTACCGGGCGAACGAGAGGCCTATCAGGAAAACGGCCAGGCAGCAGTCCAGGGCGCCCGTTCGGGTATCGCCAGCGCGCCCGCCCGCTACTTCGATGATGGCGAGGTCCCGACGTTGCAGCCCACGGCCGACGTCGACCGCAGCCGCCTGCCGGAAGTCGGGAAGTTTCCGAATGTCGACTTTCCGGCAGTGGAAACAACGACGCTCTCCAACGGCATAAAACTGCATTTCGCGCGGCGCGATACGGTGCCCACCTTGCATCTTGCAATGTCCTTCGATGCCGGTCGCGCGGCCGACCCCGCCGATGCGCAGGGCACCCAGGCAATGATGCTGGCCATGCTGAAGGAAGGCACCGCCACGCGCAACAGCATCCAGATCGCGGAGGAGCAGGAACGGCTTGGCGCCTCCATCGACGTCGGGGCGTCCTTCGATCGCACGACGGTGTCGCTTTACGCTCTGACGCCCAATCTTGCGCCGTCGCTGGACCTGCTTGCGGACATCATCCTGCGCCCGTCATTCGACCCCAAGGAGATGGAGCGGGTGCGCGCCACCCAGCTTGCGCAGATCGCCCAGGAACGCACGCAACCTCGCAGCCTTGCGTCGCAGACGCTGATGCCGATGCTCTATGGCAAAAACCATCCTTATGGAATTGCAGCCAGCGGGTCGGGTGATCCCGAGGCGGTGCGGGCGCTGACACGGGATGCGCTGATCGGTTTTCATCGCAGGTGGATACGGCCGGATACGGCGGAGATCTTTGCGGTTGGCAACACCACGCTGCCCCAGCTCAAGGCCGAGCTGGAGAAACGGTTCACCGCCTGGCCGGCGACCCGGGACATGCCGGGCAGGAAGAATTTCGACATCGCGCCACCTCCCCCCGCCCCGCGGATTGTCCTCGTCGATCGTCCGCAGTCACCGCAATCCACGATCTATGCGGGGCATCTGCTCAAAGGAAAGGGCGGCGACGATCTGGTCGACCTTCTCGCTGCGAACGACATATTGGGCGGCAATTTCCTGTCGCGGATCAACATGGACCTGCGTGAGACCAAGGGCTGGTCCTACGGTGCGGGTTCGAAGGTCGATCGCAATGAGGAAAGCGTGGCCTACATCCTCGCCGCACCCGTGCAGGCAGACCGGACTGGCGAAAGCATCGCGGCGATCCGGGCCGACATAGCTGCCTTCCTCGGCGAGAAGGGCGTTACCCCCGCCGAGCTGGAGCGTACCGTGAACGGGAGCATCCGGGAACTGCCGGGCGGGTTTGAAACGTCCTCGGCGGTACTCTCCGAGATGCAGCGTGACGCGCTTTTCGATCGGCCCTTCGACTATGTCGAGGGTCTGGCGGACAAGTATCAGGCACAGACGGCGGCGGCGCTCGACCAGGCCGCCCGGACGGCAATCGACCCCGCGAGGCTTACCTGGGTTATCGTCGGCGACAAGGCCGTCGTCCTGCCCCAGTTAAAGGCACTCGGCCTGCCGGTCGAGGTCATAGCCTCCCCGGACGACGTGAAGGAAACGGCGGCGGCCGCCGCCAAACAATAAGGGAGACAGACTATGGCATCCGTAGATGGCGCTTACGACTGCATCACCAAAACGCCGATGGGAGACCAGACAAGCGTTTTCACGGTCATCAGCAATGGCAACCGGTTTCACGGCACCAATGCCGGGATGCTTGGGTCGCTCGACGTCAAGGACGGGACCGTTGACGGAAACAAGCTGGTCTGGACCATGGAGATGGTTATGCCAATGCCGATGACGCTGCAGTGCGAGGCTATCGTAGAGGGGGACACGTTTACGGGCACCATCCAGGCGGGCGGGTTCGGATCGATGGCGATGACCGGCACGCGGCGGAAATAAACGACGGTAAGGCATCGCGACAACACGGAGGCCATTGCGCGCAGAGCCTCCCCGGGCTTGCGCATGATGCCTTCCCCACGCCCCGGCCCGGTCAGCCCGCGTTCCGGGTCGAATCCCCTGCGAAATATTTGCGATAATTCATGTTCGTGAACTATACGCGTATATGATAGCGTGTCGTGAACGTTTTGAAGGACCGTCCCTGATGGCATCTGCGGCAGGAGTACAACCCGGAGTGAAATCCGCGTTGCGCACGCTTGACCTCATCGAATTTGTGGTCGCGTGTCCTTCGGGCGTTGTCGCGCAGGAGATCGCGGCCGCTCTGGCCATCCCCATGAGCAGCCTGTCCTATCTGCTCGCGACACTTGTCGAACGCGGGTATCTGCGGCGGGAGGGGCGCCAGTATTTTCCGGGCGAAGGACTGGACCGGTTGCGGGTGGCGTCGGGCGACTATTCCCTGATCGAAAGTGTCCGGCCGATCATCAGGAACCTGCGTGTCCAGTTCAATGAAACCACGTCGCTGTTCGTGCTGACCGGCTGGGAAGTGGAGGCCGTTTTGACCGAGACGGGCGGCCAGGCCCTGCGCTACGCTATCGAGGTTGGCACTCGCGCGCCGCTTCACTGTGTCGCGGGCGGCAAGGCTATTCTCGCGACCTTGCCCGACGACATGCTGGAACGGTATTTCGCCGAGTCCAGACGGGAACGGTTTACCGAGCGCACCGTCTGTGAGCGAGCGCCGTTGATGGCGGAAATCGAAAAGGTGCGGAAAGCGGGCGTCGCAGTTGCGCGCGACGAGTTTAACGACGGCCTCACTGCGTTCGGCCACGCGCTTCAACCGGAAGACGGTCTCCCCGCGGCCATCAGCATCGCCGTGCCGACGCTGCGCGTGACCCCCGAGCGGGAGGCACAGATCGTCGCGGCGCTGCGCAAGTCAGCCAAACTGCTTCGTCCTGCCGGGACAGCAGCCATCGCCTGACCCTGCCACGGAAAGAAAAAGGGACCGGCTGCCATGCGCCGGCCCCTCCTTCACGGCTGAGGCGAATTCAGGCCCGTTCGACCGCCTTCGTGCGCCAGCCATCGGCGTAGGAGTCGCGCGCCACCTCGGAATAAGGGGCGGGCGCCACGATCGCCTTGATTTCGGTCTGAACGTGAGGTTCGACCGTGGGCTTGCGGGTGCCGCCGTCCGGTTCCCCCCACAGCAGCGTCACTTCTGTGCCGGGCTCGGCATGTTCGGCATCGAGCATCGCGAGCGCGAGAAAACGTCCGGCGTTCACGGTGTAGCCGATCCAGGTCGAAACGCCGATCGTCTTGCCGTTTTTGAGCACGGCGTCATAGGGATGCATCGAGTAAACCGCGCTTGGAAATTCCAGGAACTTCGCCTTGTCGCCGGTCTGAAGCATTGAGCTCATGACGCGCACCACGTCCGCATTATCGAGCGCCAGCGTTACCTTCTGCCGGTGCGGCTGGTCTTTCATCTTCTCCAGCGCTTCGCGACCCACGAAATCATGGTCGAACTTGACCATGATGCCATAGCCCAGATCCCAGGGGGTCAGATAATAGTCCTCGATCCGGTCGGACACGAAGCTGCCGCCTACCGAGCACATGCCTTCATAGGAATTGGCGCCCAGCCATTCGCGAAAGTCCTTGGTTCCTTCGCCCGTATAAACCGCTGGCAACGGCGACGGAATCCACCCCGATTCCAGGGTGTTGGAGGAATAGGTCCGGCCTCCGCACAGAACGAGGCCGTAATCCTTGCCCGCCTCGATCAGGGCATTGCGAACGGTGTCGTAGTCCTTCCACGGGCCAAACAGCTCATAGCCCGGCTGGCCAGCCATGCCGTGCCGCAGAGCACGAACCTCGACGCCCGCAATCGTCACCGGAGCCATGTGGAAGAATTTGAGGTCTGGCGGCGTCTGACCCATCGCTTTTCCGAGCACCTGCATGGCGTTCGGACCCTGGACCTGGAAACGATAGTTGCGGCGATAGCCCTGCTGATCCAGCGGACGGGCGGCGGTGCGTTCGTCGCGTTCGACCTTCACGTCCCACCTGCCGGTCGACGCCCAGTACTCGACCCATTCGATCGACGGCGCGCGGCCAACCAGCTCGAACTTCTCTTCCTCGAGATAGAAGAGGATCACGTCGCCGATCACGTAGCCTTCGGGGGTCACCGGCGCAAATTGCTTGGCGCGGTTGGGCACGAACCCCTTGAAGCTGTTAGGCGCGAGATAGGACAACATGTCGAATGCGCCGGGGCCGGTAACCAGCAGATCGGCCATGTGGAAGCTCTGGTTGAACAGGACTGCGGTTTCGGCCCATGAGCGCTGCTCATCCCGCCAGTTCGAATATTCGGCCGGAACTCCGGGATAAACATTGGGTCCGGTTTGCCGGTTCCGCAGAAACTCGACAATGTTACCCTGCTCGTTCAGCAGTTGCTGAAGATTTTTGTCACTCACTTTCGTCGCCTTTCATCTTGCCTGTTGAAATGTTCTGGCCGGCATCCAGTTCAGCCATTCTCGCACACTGTCGTTGAACCGGACCGGGTCTTCAGCGGGCGCCATGTGTCCGACGCCCGCGACAATGCGCAGTTGCGCGCCTGGAATCGCAGCCACGATGTCCTCATGCTGGGCAACGGGCGACCATTCGTCGTCGCTCCCCACGATCGCGAAGGCCGGGCAGTTGATGGACGGCAGGAGGCTTTCGACCTCCGGCCGATGGAGCATGGCGTCGATCTGCGCCTCGAAGGTGGCCATGCCCGCGTCGACCGACATGGCACGCAACGCGGCGTACAGATCGGCATCCTGCCGGCGTTCCTTCCCGATCATCGGTGGCAGCCATTGATCGACCATCACCGCGCAACCCTCTCGCCGGCCCAGATCGCGGAGCGCATAGCGCTTGTCCGCTTCGCCAGGCCGGACCATGTGCACGCCCGTGTCGGCAAGTGCCAGCCGCTCGACCCGTTCCGGCGCCCGGCGCCATATCTCCAGGGCCACGCGAGCGCCCATCGAATGGCCGAGCAAAGCGCACCGGGCCGGAAGCCTGTCGAGCGCAAAGTCGGCCATTGCTTCGATCCGATTCGCTCTGCCGTAGAAGCCATCCATCACCAGTGCGTCGAACGCCTCGACCTGCCCGACAAACATGCGCGAGTCGCACAAGAGCCCCGGCAGGATCACCAATCGTTCGGACACTCGGAATCTCCGCATTTCATGTTTATGAACATTTCATCTATACGAACTTGCTCTACGGCGCTAGAGTGAAGTTGATCGCCGCGACAGGAGAGGATCGTGAACACCCCCGTCATCCATCCCAACTGGGCCCGCCCAGCGGCCAACATGGCTGATGGCTTCTCGCTTGAAATTACCGCGAAAGACGTGGAGTCGCTGCGCGCCGCCGCCCACGATATTCCGCCTGAAACGCCCGTTGCCGTCACCTTCCTTCCCGGCGAGGAATTTTCAGCGCGGGTCGAGGCAGTCAAAGCCATCCGTGAGCTCGGATTCGAGCCCATGCCGCATTTTTCGACTCGTCGGATTGGTTCGGTAACCGAGTTCGAAGACTATCTCGCCAGGGCCGTGGCGGAAGCCGGCGTAAAACGGTGCTTTGTCATTGCCGGCGACCCGTCAGAACCCGAAGGTCCGTTCTTCGACAGCAGCTCGCTCA
This sequence comes from Sphingobium sp., assembly GCA_036278355.1. GTDB lineage: Bacteria > Pseudomonadota > Alphaproteobacteria > Sphingomonadales > Sphingomonadaceae > Sphingobium. Next base: position 10,026 of record DASULD010000105.1, on the reverse strand, counting down.
TCGCCAGTGGCGCTTTCGAACGCATGGGCATCTCCGCGATCGGAATCGGAGGGCACCCCGAAGGGCATCCCAAAATGTCCGAAGAACAATGCTGGAGCGTACTGGAAGAAAAATGCGCGGAGATTGCCCGTCGCGGCATGGCGCCCTTGATCGTCACCCAATTCGCGTTCGACGCCGATGTCGTGCTGGACTGGCTTGCCGCCTTGCGGGCACGAGGGATACACGCTCCGGTCCGGATCGGTGTTCCGGGACCTGCCGGTATCAAGACACTGATGCGTTTCGCCTCGAGGTGCGGCGTGGGCGCATCGGCGTCGGTACTGGCGAAATACGGCATTTCGATCACCCGGCTCATCGGATCGGCGGGACCTGACAAACTCGTTGAGACATTCGAGCGCCGACTCGGGGCGGAGCACGGGCCGGTTCGGCTGCATTTTTATCCCTTTGGCGGACTGGAGAAGACCGTTGCGTGGATCAGGGACTATGGTCGCGCGCACTAGAGTGATTATGAGGCCGGCGGACTCACCTGCCGACTCGGAAATCAGGGAAACCGACAAGATCCGGACTCGGCCTGTTCAATCAGAACCGGAACGAGTCCAAGCGTGACGAAGTGGGAGGGACTTCATTGAACGACGTCTATATCTTGCGGCTGCAATGCGCCGACCGGCCCGGTCTCGTAGCAGAGGTCGCCAATTATCTGGCTGGCCGGGGCTGCAACATCATCGATGCCCAGCAATTCAACGATCAGCTTAACGACCAGTTCTTCATGCGCGTCGCATTCGTGCCTGGCGCGGATCAATCCCTCGAATCGCTGAGGGACGGGTTTACGGCGGTGGCGGATTGCGCGGGTATGGAATGGTCCCTGCGGGATCAGGCAGCGCCCAAGAAGGTGATACTGATGGTCTCCAAATGGGATCACTGCCTTGGCGACCTGCTGTATCGCCATCGTATCGGCGAACTTCCGATGGACCTCGTCGCCATCATTTCGAATCACCCGCGCGACTTGCTCCACACGTCCCTGATCGGCGACCTTCCCTATCATCACCTTCCGGTGACCAAGGACACCAAGCCGGAGCAAGAGGCACGGATCAAGGACATCGTCACGGACACGGGCGCCGAACTTATCGTACTGGCGCGTTATATGCAGATCCTGTCGGACGACCTTGCCGCCTTCCTGTCGGGCCGCTGCATCAACATCCATCACAGCTTCCTGCCCGGGTTCAAGGGCGCCAAGCCGTACCACCAGGCCCATTCGCGCGGCGTGAAGATGATCGGCGCGACCGCCCATTATGTCACCGCGGACCTCGACGAAGGCCCGATCATTCATCAGGATGTCGAGTCGATCAGCCACGCCGACGTGCCCGACGAACTGGTTCGCAAGGGGCGCGACATCGAGCGGCGCGTGCTTTCGGAGGCGGTGCGGCTTCATCTGAACGACCGGGTGTTCCTGAACGATGCACGCACCGTCGTCTTCCGGGGGTAAAGCGGTGACGCAGGCCGAACCGGTCAGCCTCACCCGGGTGCGCGTCCGCGAACTGCCCCTGCTTGCCGACATCGGCATCAATCCCGACGAGATCGGCCGGAGGCAACCGCTGGTCGTTTCGGTGGAATTGCTGCTGGCCGGCAGCCCGACCGCCGCCATTGCGGAAACGGTGGATTACCGCCGGATCGCCAAGGCTGCGGAAACGCTGGCGGAGGAGCATATACCGCTGATCGAGACCTTTGCGTTTCGTCTGGGCAAGGTCTGCGTCGGCTGGAACGGCGTGGTGGAGGCTCGCATCAATATCGACAAGCCCTTCGCCCTGACGCGCGGACTGGCCGGTGTCGAGGTGACGGTATGCGCGGGCGGCACCGCTCATCGTGGATAGGGTAGCATTGGTTAATCGGGCGGGATAACATTCATCCGAACTCGGGCAGATGCTGGAGACCAGGAGAGTACATTGCCGCTCAAACCAAGCAATGGCAGGGTGATCGCTAGCCTGGGCCGGAAGGGCGTCGAGACGCGCGCCCGTCTCCTCAATGCAACGCGCGAACTTTTGCAGACAACATCGCCGTTCCATCTGACAGTCTCTGCTATCGCCAAGGCAGCCGCCACGTCGCCTGCCACTCTCTATGTCTATTTCAACGATGTGGAGGATGTTCTTTATGCGCTGTGCGTCGATGCGAGCGAAGCGTTCGACCGGTTCGAAAGCGAACGGCCCGAATGGTTCACCGACGCGGGGCAGCTGACCCAGGATTGTACGCAACTTGTTGAAGCATATAACCGCATTTGGGAGGTGAACCGTCATGTGCTGCACTATCGGAACCTGGAGGCGGATCGCGGGAACGTCAGGTTTTGGAAACTCCAGTTGGCGAGCGCTCAACCGATCCTGGACAGGCTGATACCAGCCATAAAACAATCAAAACCGCAGTTGAACGATGAGCAAGCTCGCGCCGATGCGATAGTGCTTTATTGCGCGATGGAGAGACTGGCGGGCGTACGCCACTGGGTTCCCGAAGGAAGGACCGGGCCACCTGTCGAGGAACTCGACCGCGCTCAAGTGCGCATCCTGGCCCAGCATCTGACGCCGGACTGACCGCCGCAGGAGCCGGAGGAGAAGAGCAGATTCTCTCCTTACCGGACCGCAGCCACATTGTCGGCGGCTTGAGGCGCCGCGGTCGCCGCAACCCCACGAAGGGCTGGCCCCACGCGGCCAAAGCGACGGCGCCAGGTGGCCAGCGCCTGACCCACGACCTGATCCATGTTGTAATAGCGATAGGTCGCCAGGCGCCCCACGAAGACGACGTCGGGACGCGACAGCGCCAGCGCGTCGTATTTCTTGAACAGCGCCTGATTTTCCGCGCGAGGTATGGGATAATAGGGGTCGCCCTCTGCGCCGGGATACTCATAGGTCACGCTGGTCCGGGGCGCGATCTGCCCGGTCAGATGCTTGTATTCGGTTATCCGCGTATAGGCGACGTCGGCACCTGGATAGTTGACGACCGCCACCTTCTGAAGCCATTCCGTGTCCACCGTTTCGTGCCGGAATTGCAACGAACGGTACGGCAACTTGCCAAAGCGATAGCCGAAAAATTCGTCAATAGGCCCGGTGAACACAAGAAGCTCGTGCGGATAGGCAGAACGCGCCTCGCAGTAATCGACGCCGAGCAGGACATCGATATTGGGGTGGTCCAGCATCCGTTCGAACATCCGGGTGTAGCCCTCGGCCGGCATTGCCTGGAAAGTGTCGGTGAAATAGCGGTCATCGGTGTTGGTTCTGGTCGGCACGCGCGCGGTCACCGATTTGTCGAGTTCCGAGGGATCGAGACCCCATTGCTTGCGGGTGTATGACTGAAAGAACTTTTCATAAAGGTCGCGGCCCACGGCCGATATCACCACGTCCTCGGATGTACGGATATCGGCAACCGGCTCCGCACGGGAGGCGAGAAAGGCCTGTGCCTCTGCGTCGCTCTTGAGGTCGAGTCCATAAAGCGCGTTCAGCGTCGTGCGGTTGATGGGGATCGGCACCTGCCGATCGCCGATCTGAGCCAGCACACGATGCTCGTAGGGCCGCCACCCCGTGAAGCGGGAGAGATAGTCGACGATATCCTGGCTGTTCGTATGAAAAATATGGGGACCGTATTGGTGGATCAAGATCCCCGCATCATCGAACCGGTCATAGGCATTGCCCGCGACGTGTGGCCGACGGTCAACGACCAGAACCTTTTTGTTCGATCCGGCCGCGAGGCGTTCGGCCATGACGGCGCCAGCAAAGCCCGCCCCCACCACCATCACGTCATAGCGTGACGGCCGGTCGCCGGACCAGATCGCCGGCGAGATGACAGGATGCACATGGCGCGCATTGGCAATCGCCTCCGTGATCAGGAACCGCATCTGACCGAACGTGCGGTCCCAGCTGATGTCGGCGAGGGCGCGGTCCACATCGCGAAGCCAGCCGTCGCCGGGCGTATTGACCAGCGTCAGCGCAGCCTCGCACGCGCTGATGAACGACCCCGGACTGTCGGCGATCTTTACCGCATCCATGCTGCCATAGTGGCGAACGACATCCGTTATCGGCGTCGACACCACCGGACACCCGGCCGCGAGATACTCGGGCGTCTTGGTCGGGCTGATGAAGCGGGTTGCCTCGTTGATAGCGAACGGCATCAACGCCACGTCCCAGCCGCGAAGATAGGTCGGCAGTTCGGAATAGTCCTTCCCGCCGAGATAATGGATGTTCTTCCGGCGGGGCAGGTCATCCGCGCTGATCTTCACAACCGGTCCCACCATGACGATCGACCAGTCGGGCCGCGCATCGGCCAGCGCTTCTATCAGAGACAAATCCATACGTTCGTCGATGACGCCGTAGAACCCGAAGCGGGGTGACGGCAGATCGGCCTGATCAGGTGCCTCCCTGCCCAGCCTTTTTCGCGCCTTTGAGAAATGGGCGATATCGACGCTCGAAGGAAAAGGGTGAACATTGGGGTGCCGGTCCCGCTTCACCTCATAAAGGCTATGGCCGCCCGTAAACACCAGATCGGCCTGTTGCAGCAGGCGCTGCTCGAGCGGAATGAGTTCGGGCGGCGCATTCTTGAAGTTCGCAAGTTCGTCCATGCAGTCGTAGACGATGCACTCCGCCGCGACATGCTCTGAAAAGGGCAGCATCATGGGAGTATAATACCAGCGGACAAGCGTAGTCTCATCACGGCCGGCGAGCTGGACATCGAGCAGCTCTTTCAGCGCTTGTTCCTGTTCGACCGCACCGAGCCCCGACCTCAGTTCGGGCGTCGCCACGACAACCCCGGTGGAGGGGCAGACACGCACATTGAGCCGCGCCTGCGCCAACTGATCCAGAAAGATCGGCTCTTCCCAGAATAAAACCTGCCCCGTTTGAGCGAAGCGACTCATCAGGTGTTGGGGTCTTTGAAAAACAAAGTCCCATCTAAGATGACTGAAGCACAGTACATGTAACTCAGATGTATCGTACAGTATTTTTACGCGCGCGTTCGATGCACGAGATATCGGCGACTTTTTCATGGAATGGAAACCTTGTCAGTGGCTACGGTTAGAACGGGATTTCTCCGCCGATGTTCCCGCGCCTCCGCAAAAAATGCTTAATGTAACATGCGTTAGCGGAAATTTGGCTTGGCCGGACATCGCATCTGCAACCAATCGCCTTCTCCCTTGGTTGCGGCATCGGTCGCAGGCTTCACAGGAAGAACTGGATGGATGCGTTGGAACTTTGGGGTGGTCCGGAATGCACGGTGAACCGGGTCGGCGATCTTCACCGCGACCAGATCGAGGCTAGCGGACATCATGGGCGCCTGTCGGACCTCGACCTGTTCGCCGAACTGGGTTTTTCCGCCGTGCGCTACCCTGTGCTTTGGGAGCGGACCTCACCGCAGGATCCCGCGGTGCGCGACTGGGGCTGGAGCGACGAGAGGCTGGTCCGGCTTCGGGAACTGGGCCTTCGCACCATTGCGGGTCTCGTTCATCACGGGAGCGGGCCTCGCTATGCCGATATCCTGTCGGACGGCTTTGCCTCGGGACTTTCCGAGCACGCCGCCGCCGTCGCGGCGCGATATCCCTGGATAGAGGACTGGACCCCGGTCAACGAGCCACTGACAACCGCCCGGTTCTGCGCCCTCTATGGTGTCTGGTTCCCGCATCTGCGGGACGAGCGCGCCTTCTGGCTCGCCCTGCTCAACCAGATCGACGGGATCAGGCTGTCGATGCGGGCGGTTCGCCGTGTCAATCCGGGCGCGCGCCTCATATCCACGGATGACCTCGGCCGGACCTGTGCCACGGCCACGATGCGCGACCAGGCAGCGTTCGACAACACGCGCCGATGGATGGGCTGGGACCTTCTCTGCGGCAAGGTGGTGCCTGGCCATCCCTTCTGGCTGCGGCTTTGTGCCCATGGGTTCGAGGGGAGACTTCGCGCCATAGCCGATGATCCGTGCCCCCCGGACATCATCGGCATCAATCACTATCTCACCAGCGACCGGTTTCTCGATCACCGGCTACAACGCTATCCGTCCCGCACGCATGGCACCAACCTTCGGCAGCATTATGCCGACACGGAAGCCGTCAGGGTGCTTGATCCTCCCCCGCCGGGCCTGCGCGGCGCACTTCGTGAGGCGTGGGACCGGTACGGCATTCCCCTCGCCGTCACGGAGGTTCACAACGGCTGCACCCGAGAGGAGCAGATGCGATGGTGGGCAGACGCGTGTGCGGCGGCATCCGAAATGCGGAACGATGGCATCGATGTGCGCGCCGTCACGTGCTGGGCCATGTTCGGCAGCCACGGCTGGAACACTCTGCTGACCGGCGACGGGCGCTATGAGCCCGGCGTATTCGACGTCAGCGGTCCTGCCCCTCGTCGCACGGCTCTTGCGGGAGTGTTGGGCGCAACATTCAGGGGAGACAAGGCAAATCATCCGGTTCTTGACGGTGCCGGATGGTGGCGCCGGCCAATCCGGATGCTCCACCCGCCCGCGCCCAGGCCTGCCCCCATGAAGGAGCATGTTTCGTCGACGCTCTGGCGCCGTTCGACGGCGCTGCCGCTGATGATAGTCGGCGCGACGGGCACACTGGGGCGGGCGCTGGCGGCGGCATGCCGCCACCGCGATATATATCACGTCATCACGTCACGCTCCCTGCTGGACCTGAACACGCCGGGTCAGGTCGCGGCCGCGCTGGACCAGCATCGGCCATGGGCGGTCATCAACGCGGCCGGTTGGGTTCGGGTGGACGAGGCCGAGGCCGAGGCCGAGGCCTGCTTCAACGCCAACGCATCGGGTGCGATTACCCTCGCCGAGGCATGTGCGCGGCGCGGTATCCCCACAGTCAGCTTTTCAAGCGATCTGGTGTTCGATGGCGGCCTCAGCCGTGCGTATCACGAGGATGACGTGGCCGTGCCCCTCAACGTGTACGGCCGGAGCAAGCATCACGCGGAGCAGGCGCTCCTCACCCTGCCCGGCAGCCATCTGATCGTGCGGACGGCCGCGTTCTTTTCACCCTATGACATCCACAATCATGCGATTCATGCGCTCCAGGCGCTGACTGCGGGCCAACGTTTCCTGGCAGCCTCCGACCATGTCGTATCACCCACCTTCGTGCCGCACCTTGCCGACGCCGTCCTCGACCTTCTTATCGACGGTGCGACCGGCCTGTGGCATCTGACGAACGGCGACGCGGTGAGCTGGGGGGAATTCGCCCGGCGTGTCGCGGCGCTGTGCGGCCATCGCGAGACCGGCATAGAGTTGGTGCCAGGCAAGATGCTGGGTTGGGTCGCACCGCGCCCGCCTTATGTGCCGCTGATCAGCAAGCGGGGGAAAATGATGCGCCCTCTGGACGAGGCATTCGACCAGTTCATTTTCCTCCTGCGGGATGCGCGACCGGACCTGCTGCGGGTATTTTCGCCCGCGCGATGACTTCGCATTTTCCAGGCCGTCGCCGACAAAACCGCCTCCCCGCCGTCATCCAACACCTCGGAACATGCTGATTCATGAGATATAAATGCGACGAAGCGATCATGTTCATCGAAAATACAACATTGCAGCAATAGATTCCCGAGTTGTATCAGGAAGGCATATTGGGTGCCGGGGGATATTGAAGATGAGGATGGTCAAAGATTTTGTTGATATCGGCAATCATGCGTCTCTGGACGCGCTGATCGAAACGTTGGTCTCGCTCCGCGATTCCTTGCCGGAAGGGGCAGAGGCCGAGATGCGGGTGCGGGGCGACGACGTCTTCGGGCGAACACTCTGCGTTTCCTTCCTTCGCCCGCAGACGGATGAAGAAGCCGCCTGCGATGCACGTTACCTGCACGTGGCGGGCGGCGCGCAGGTCCATCTCGCCGCCTGACCCTTCCTGATCCTACCATTCGGCAAAACTGCCGTCCCGGTGGCGCCAGACGGGATTACGCCACCGGTGAGGGGTGAGGTGCGCCTCCCGCACCGCCGCCTCATCAATCTCTACGCCAAGACCCGGACCTTCCGGGATAGGCAGGAACCCGTCGACAGGCGAGAGCACGTCCTTGTTGACGACAAAGCTCAGCAGATCGTGACCCACATTGTAGTGGATGCCCAGCGACATCTCCTGCAAGACAACGTTCGGCGCGACGGCGGCGAGTTGCAGGCAGGACGCAAGCGCCAGCGGCCCCAGCGGACAATGCGGCGCCACCGCAACATCGAAGGCCTCTGCCATTGCCGCGATGCGCCTGCACTCGCTAATCCCGCCTGCATGGCTGAGATCGGGCTGCACGATGTCGACCGCGCCCGATGCGAGGAAAGGCTTGAAGTCCCAGCGTGAATAGAGCCGCTCCCCCAGTGCGATCGGGGTACTGACCAGCTGGCTGATGATGGCGATGCCTTCGGGATTTTCGCTGAGAAGAGGTTCCTCCAGGAACAGCAGGCCCAGAGGCTCGAGCAGTTTGGCAAGCTGCTTGGCCATCGGCTTGTGAACCCGCCCATGAAAATCAAGGCCGACTTCCATTCCCTGGGCCTGCGCAGCTCGCACCCGCTCCACGACCTGGCTGAGCGCATTGGGCGTGCCCAGAAAATCCAGCTCGGCCGTTGCGTTCATCTTCACCGCGGTGAAGCCCTGTTCGCGCCGGGCGGCGGCGGCGTCGGCAATCTCGTGCGGCCTGTCGCCCCCGATCCAGGCGTATGCCCGTATTTTCTCTCGCACCTTCCCGCCCAGCATCTGCCACACCGGAACGCCCAGCGCCTTTCCCTTAAGGTCCCACAACGCCTGATCGAGACCCGACAGCGCACTCATCAGCACCGGCCCGCCGCGATAAAATCCGCCGCGATAACAAACCTGCCATATATCCTCGATGGCGAACGCATCGTGGCCCACGAACCGGTCGCGGATCGCTTCGAACGCGCCATCGACGGCTTCGGCGTGCCCCTCAAGGCTTGCCTCGCCCCAGCCGACCGCGCCCTCGGCCGTTTGGACCCGCACGAACAGCCAGCGGGGCGGGACGTAGAAAGTTTCTATCGCCTCGATCCTCACCGCCCGATCTCTTCGATGGTGCGGGGTTCGGCCGGCATTCTGCGCAGCCGGGCGCCGGCCTGTTTCTCCTGCTCCACGGCATCTTCGCGACCCGCACGGGACGGCGGCACGATCGGCACCACAAGGCAGACGCTCTGCGCGGGCAGAACATCGCGCCAGTCCTTGATCAGCTGCTTGTAAGCCCTGCCGACCGCACGGATATTGCGGTCCAGATCATAGAGGCCGAGCGGATTCACGTTGCCGTTCTGCTCCCGCAGCGCCGTGTCCCAGTCGACCTGATCGGTCAGCGAATACCAGGTGAAGCCGACCGTCGGAATGCCGATGTTACGCAGCCGCAGGACGTTCGCCCACTCCTTCCACAGCCAGTTGATGGCCTCGTCGCCATTGGGTCCTTCGCGGAAGTTCGTTTCGGTATGCATTACCGGCAGGCCATAGCGGCTGTAATATTGCCGCGTGATCTCGCTATATCCGAACACTTCGCCCGATGCCCAGGTGCGCCCGTCCTCATGTACCCGGTGCTCATTGGTCCAGTAATAGTCGTTGCCGAGAATACAGTGATGTTTCAGGCGGTTACCGAGGAAGAAATGATATTCCTCCCGGCTCATGCCGTTGTCCATGAGATACTCGTACATCTCGCTGTCGACCCGGCGGCCATAGTTGAGGTCGAGACTCAGGAAACGCTTGGCGTTCATGACCTCGGCCGGTCGGATCGCGGCCGGGCTGTCGGCGTGAAAATACTCCGAGGATTCGCTTTGGATGAAGATCGCGTCCGGTCGCCGCTTCAGGATTTCCTGCATGGCCAGCACGTTGGCCTTCACAATGTTCTTGAGCGCAGTGACGAACGCGGCGTCAGAGCTCATCTGCTCATTCCACCAGCCATATTGGGCTGAGAATGTGGCGCAGATAAACATCTCGTTGACCGGCGTATACAGCTGTATCCAGTGGTATCGCTCCGCGAAATCGGCGGCGTAGCGAGCGAAAAGCAGCGGAAAATCGGGGTTCTGGAAATTGCCTATCCAGTCAGGGAC
>DASULD010000104.1:0-2354 GCA_036278355.1 Sphingobium sp. | reverse complement strand
CTGCGCACTCTGGAGCGCGGGAAAAGCTGGGCCTTGGCGAAGCTCGCCATGCACATTGTTGACCGAAAAATGCCGAGATTGCCCAGGGCTTCGAACGCTCGCAGCGGATAGCTGTAGAACTTGCCCTCGTAATAGATGCGGCTCATCCTGGGACGTTGAATAAAATCATCGGGAAGTATTTCATTCCAGAGATCAACCACTTCCTTCGCCTTGGAAAAGAAGCGGTGCCCGCCGATGTCGAACCGGAAGCCTTCATGCTCGACCGTCCGGCTGATCCCGCCGACATAATGCGGGTCCTTTTCCAGCACCACGACCTTATATCCGGACTTGGATAACAGATATGCGGCGGTGAGCCCCGCAGGGCCGGCACCGATAATGGCGACGTCTGTACTATGGTCGGCCAGCGACATGCAAATTCCCCCGGCGGCGGTCCTGCTTCCCGCATGACCCATATTGGCTAAATAAACATTAAAGCATGGTAGAGAACGGCTTTTTCCGCCGTCGTTGCGCGACGGGCACCCGGCCGAAGCGTCGACGGTCGCGCGACCCTGTTTCGATTCCCTGATCGAGGCATACATGCTTCGGCCCTTCAAAGGAACAGGCGTGTGGTGACAGACGTTCCGGGACGGCACAGGGCATCAGGAGGATCGCCATGACGGAGAAGGAACGACGGTTCGGGAACGAAGACCCGGACGCGGAGAATGTCGAACAGGCCGATGAGGAGTCACAGGCCCATCGGGTGGCGCAGGATGCGATGCTTGCGCCCACCGATACGGCCGAGGACAGTGAGCGCGGCGGCCATGCCGACCGTACGCAGGTGATGCCGGATGATGTTCCCGACCTCGTCGAACGCATGAGGGAAATGGCCCGGTCGGGGCGGATCGACATGGACGCCTTTGAGGGCGAGGAGAATATGGACGATGAGGACGGTTCGATCGCCGATTAGAACACCGACGCAATAGATCAGACGATTGCGTCAGCGCGTCAGTTCCCCAACGCCTCGATCATCATGGCAAGGCCGACCCGCACGGACTCAATCCGGACCGCTCCGCGGCCGCGGTCGCCGAAATGGGCTTCGCGATGAAAGGGCTGTCTGCCGCGCCGCACGGCCCCGAAATGCACAAGTCCGGCTTCCTTTCCGGCCCCGGCCGGACCGGCGAAACCGGTGACGGCAAGAGCGATGTCGGCGGCGGAATGATTGAGCGCGCCTTGCACCATCGCCAGCGCGATTTCCCGGCTGACAACGCCGTGGGTGTCAATCAGGCTTCTTGGGATGCCGAGGAGTCCGGCCTTGGCCTCGATGGTGTAGACGACGAAGCCGCGCTCGAATGCGTGACTCGTACCCTCGACATCGGTCAGGATCGCGGCGATGAGCCCGCCGGTGCAGCTTTCCGCCGTGGCGAGCGACAACCCGCGATCACAGGCTTGATCCAGCAATGTGTGGGCCAGCCGCTCGACATCGTCGGGCAGCCGGTCGATCAAACGCTCCATATTCGCTCCGGTGGCCATGCTCCAGAACATTCAGGATCGCATTTGGTTTCCCGGACGATGAGAATGGAGGCTTGCCCGGCCGGTTACCCCTGCGGCGGTTCGCCCCGGGCGGCGGCCTCCTCCGCCTTGCCCTTTTCCAGCACCAGCCCGTGTTTCAACAGCATGGGTATGTTGGCGGCGGCGAACAGGAACGACACGATTGTCACGCCCCAGACCTTGACCGAAAGCCAGGTCTCAAAGCTGAGCGTCTCCCGCATCACCTCGTTGGCCCCCGCCATGGCGATGAAGAAAATGGCCCAGTTGCGCGACAATTTGCGCCAGCCTTCCTCCGAAAGCCCGTCATAGGCAGCCTGCAACAGATATTTGAGCAGTGGCTTGCCACGGGCGAGGCCACCGATCAGCAGCGTTGCGAAAAAGAGGTAGATAATCGTAGGTTTTATCTGGATGAACCGCTGATCGTGGAACCAGATGGTGAGGCCGCCGAAAAAGACCACGAGGATCGCCGACAGCCACAGCATCGGTGACACGCGGCCCAGCTTCAGCTTCGACACCATGACCGAGATGGCTATCGCACCCATGAACGCTGCGGTTCCGGTGAACACGCCCCAGAACTTATATGCGAGGAAGAAAACCAGCAGCGGCCCGAAATCGAGCGCGAGAGACAGGTTGGCGTTATGGCGCGGGGCGTCCGTCATACAGGTTTTCTTTTGGAATGTTCACACTCACGCATAGGCGCTGCCCGCAATCGCCCTCGCCATGTCGGCTGGGTCGAACGGCCTCAGGTCGTCCACCGTTTCGCCGACACCGATAGCATGGATGGGAAGCCTGTATTTCTCGGCAGCGGCGACCAGCATGCCCCCGCG
>DASULD010000103.1:0-6434 GCA_036278355.1 Sphingobium sp. | reverse complement strand
CGCTAGCCCCCTCCGTATTACCGCGGCTGCTGGCACGGAGTTAGCCGGGGCTTATTCTCCCGGTACTGTCATTATCATCCCGGGTAAAAGAGCTTTACAACCCTAAGGCCTTCATCACTCACGCGGCATTGCTGGATCAGGCTTTCGCCCATTGTCCAATATTCCCTACTGCTGCCTCCCGTAGGAGTCTGGGCCGTGTCTCAGTCCCAGTGTGGCTGATCATCCTCTCAGACCAGCTAAGGATCGTCGCCTTGGTGAGCTTTTACCTCACCAACAAGCTAATCCTACGCGGGCTCATCCAAAGGCGATAAATCTTTGGTCTTTCGACATCATCCGGTATTAGCACGCCTTTCGGCGAGTTATTCCGAACCTCTGGGTAGATTCCCACGCGTTACGCACCCGTGCGCCACTAAGGCCGAAGCCTTCGTTCGACTTGCATGTATTAGGCATGCCGCCAGCGTTCGTTCTGAGCCAGGATCAAACTCTCAAGTTTGATGTTCGACCAACGGCGCGGAGGAATAGTCCACGTCGAAGGCCGCCATTTCTAGGAGCCGTTTCCTGCACAAATCTTACATGGTGTGTAAGGACATTGTGAGTTAACGGCTTTAATTTTCCGAGCACCCGGCACCTAGAAGCTGCCGGACCCGGGGCCGCCGCCCACATGTCCCTTCATCAAACTGACAATGTCAAAGAGCCATCCAACATAAGAGGCGGACAGTGAGTGTTCCCCGCTATTGCTATCGGGGGACGTTCTGTCCGGTTATGTCGGCGACCGATCCCGGCGAAAACCGTGTGGCATCACCGCGTCGGTGAGAGGGCATATATGGAGGGCTCCGGCATGCGTCAAACCCTTTTTTGCGTTTTTGTTTCTAATTTTTTGCGTGGGCAGGGTATCACCGAAGCCATGTTGCCGGAAACGGCTGTTTTCTGCGGTTATCAAGGGTCGGCATGGACGGGCGAGACAACAGTTCGGGGGACGAAGTGGGTGGTGCGCCGTTCTTCCGGCGGGTGCGGAGCGCCATTCTCTGGCGGTCAGGCAGCCAGATTCTCGCCCAACTCATCAGTTGGTCCGCGACTCTGCTGGTGATCCGGATGCTTCAGCCCGGAGATTACGGCCTGTTCGCTATGACTCAGGTGATTCTCGCGTTCATGCAGTTCCTGAATGGCTACGGTCTGGTGAGCGCTCTGGTGCAGCGCGAATCCCTCGACCCGCACCGGCTGCGTCAGGCCTTCGGAATTATGCTGCTGCTGAACGGAGGGCTGGCGCTGCTCCAACTGCTCGTGGCCCCGCTTGCCGCCCATTACTATGACCAGCCGCTCGTTGCCGACATGCTGCGCGTACAGGCGCTGATCTACCTTGCCACACCGTTTGTCGCGGTGCCGCAGGTGCTGATGGCGCGCAGCCTCGATTTCCGGCGGCCGGCGATCGTCAACCTTGTCGCGTCGACGGCCGGGGCCACGGTCGCTCTTTACGGCGCCTATTCAGGCTGGGGCGTATGGACTTTGGTATGGGCGCCTATCGCGCTCTTCTGGGTACGCGGACTCGGTTACATGATTGCGACGCGATTCATACCTGTGCCCAGCTTCGACTTTCGCGGCACCGGCGGTATGCTGGCGTTCGGCGCGGCAATGGTGGGAAGCCAGCTCCTCTGGATCGTCCAGAGTCAGGCCGACATCTTCATCGGCGGGCGCGTTCTCGATCCGCACGAACTGGGCCTCTATGCCGAGGCGCTGTTCCTCACTCAGATCGTGGTCAGCCGATTCGTACCCCCGCTCAATGAAGTCGCCTTTCCGGCATATGCCAGCCTGCAGGCCGACCTCGCCGCCGTCCGGTGGTCGTTCTTGCGAGCGCTGCGCCTGCTGATGCTGGTGGCCTGTCCCATCTATCTAGGCATGGCGGTCAGCGCCGAACCGCTGATTATCACCCTGTTCGGTGAGCAGTGGATGGAGATGGCGCCTTTTGTCACGCTGCTGGCACTGGCGATGCCGTTCATGACGGTACAGGTGATGTTCCCCCCGGTGTGCACCGCCCTGGGACGCCCGGGGCTCAACACCGCGATCTCTTGCGCAGGGGCGGTGATGATGCCGCTCGCATTCCTTGTCGGGGTGCGATTCGGTGCGATCGGCCTCGCCTGGGCGTGGGTCACAGTCTATCCGGCGTTCACGCTGGCGACCATCCGCATCGCGGGAGGAGCGCTGGGTCTTCGGGTGCGTGATCTGGTGCCGGCGATCGCGCCGGGCGCGGGATGTGCAGCGGCTATGGCGGGCCTGGTGATCGTTTCGGATCGGCTGCTGCCGGAACACCTGGCGCCGGTCGTGCATCTGGCGGCGCTGGTGGCCGCCGGAGGGGTGGCCTTCGCGGCGCTGGCGTTAATGTTCGCGCGCCGCTCGATCGATGATTTCATCAAGCTCTTTTTGCGGCGGAGGGCCAGCGTCCAGGCCGGGGAGTAAGGCTTGGCGCGACGGCCCAAATAAAGTCCAATCGAGGCTCGGCCGGGCCTACGCGCTCTGAATATACTCCCGCATGGCCTCTGCCTCGGCCTCTATCTTCTCGATGCGGTATTTGACGAGGTCGCCGATAGAAACCAGTCCGATCATCCTGCCGTTTTCGACGACGGGAAGGTGACGGATGCGCCGCTGCGTCATGAGCGACAGCGCGGTAAGCACATGCATGTCGGATGCCACCGTCACGGGCGGGCTGGTCATTTCGCTGCGTACAGGCTGATCCAGCACCGCCGGCCCTTTCGCACCGACGGAACGGACCACGTCTCGTTCGGAGAAGATGCCGACGACCTCGTCGCCCTCGCAAACAGGAACGCACCCGATGCGGTTTTCCATCAGCAGCGCGGCCGCATCCTTCAGCGTCACGTCCGGTGACAGCCGGACCACCTCATGACCCTTATGCTGTAAGATGGCCGCAATTGTCATATTTCCCTCCTGTTATCGTTGGGCTCGCCCTGAATGCTTGATGATCCCACTTTCCATTGCCAAATGGAAGATATGTCTCGCAAAAGAGCGCTTGATGATCCGCAGATTGCCGCCACCGCGTGGGCGCGCTTCCGCCGACTGATGAAATGGATGGCCTTTTGGGGCGTGGTCTGCGTTGCGGCGGTGCTCGGTTGGCTTTACTGGAGCGGCGCACCGATGCCGCTGCACCTCGTGCTTGCGACGAGTGCCGGGGTCTGGTGTACGTTCATGCTGGGTACGGCGTTGATGTCGCTCGTCTTCCTGTCGAGCGGCACGGGCCATGACGAGCAGATCGAAGACAGACTGAAGGGGGAAGCGGGATATGACGACGAAGAGGCGTGAACCTGTTCTGCGGACGGTGCCGCGCCCCGGCGATATCAACGCCAACGGCCACATATTCGGAGGATGGGTGTTGAGCCAGATGGACATCGCCGGGGGGATAACCGCCCGGCAGGTGGCGCTGGGGCCGGTGGCGACCGTCGCGATTGAGGCAATGGAGTTCATCGCGCCCATTCTGCTGCACGACATCATTTCGATCTATAGCGAGGTCCGTCGGCGCGGGCGTACCTCATTGGCGGTGCAGATCGATGTCGTCGCGACACGCGAGGGGGGAGACGCCGACGTGCCGGTCACGAGCGGCCTTTTCACCTTCGTCGCGCTCGATGAGGCTCAGCGGCCCCGCCCCTTGCCGCCCGAAGCCAGCGCCGACGGGAATTGAATCGGACGCAAGGGTCGTCTGCGCGACGATTGCCGAAATGAAACCAGCGACGGAACCAAACCTGCCGCCGGCACCATCTGGCTGCACATTGCCTCGCCAACGATAGTTAGTGCGTCCCCACGACCCATGCTTGGTCGAATCTGTCGTGCGTCCTGGGCTAACCGATCCATCATAGATCAACCAAGGGAGACGGACATGGCGACGGCGGAAGCTCTGACAGAACGGACGGACGTGAAGCGTTCATTCATTGACCTGCGTGCCTGGGCGGCCAGTGTAGCGGCGCCGGTGGGAGACCCGCGGAATGCCTTCCTGGACGCAAGGGCATCTTTGCCACTGGGACCAGGCCCGGTGACAGGAGGTCTCGTCGCACTGCCACAGGGCGAGGGCGCGGTCGGGGCCATGCCCGCAGATGAATTCCTGATCGTCGAGAGCGGCGCCGTGCAAATCACGCAAGGCGAGACCGTCATCACGCTGAACGATGGGGACAGTATCGTCCTGCCTGCGGGCGCCGCAATTGACTGGCGCGCCGACGTGCCCTGCCGCCTCATCTTCCTGCGTCGCACCGGCGGCCCTGCCGGAACGACCACCATTGCGCCGATCGACATTGCCGCGCCGCTCGCTCCGTCGAACCCTCCGCTCGCCGAGCTGCTGGTGGGGCCGACGCCGCAATGCCGCAACTTCACCTCATATCGCTCGGCCGATGGGGAGTTCACCTGCGGCACCTGGGATTCGACACCTTATCACCGGCGTCCAATGGTCTATGGCCATTGTGAGCTCATGTATCTGCTCGACGGCAGCGTCACCTTCGTTGACGGGGCGGGAGCCGAAGGAACGTTCGTCAAGGGCGACATCTTCATGGTCGAGCAAGGCGCGTCATGCAGCTGGGACAGCCGTGTCGATGTGAAAAAAGTATACGCCATCTATCGCCCGGCATGATGTCGGCGGTCGTCGCGCGGCGAACCGCTTAGAATAAGCCGCATAAGAAAAGGGGACGGGCATCGCTGCACCGTCCCCTTTTTCATGATCCTGGCAGGTAGCCGCTCTCCAGCGGCGCGTTTATTCGGCGGCCTCGGCGGCTGCACGCGGGCGGCGGCCCCGGCGGCGTGGTGCGGGCGCCTCTTCAGCGGTGGCGTCCTCATGATCGCTGTCATTGTCCGCGCGGCCGATCGCGGGGGGCAGCGCATCGAGGCTGAGGCCCGGCGCTTCGCCGGTCGCCTGATCTTCCTCACGCGGGCGGCGCGGCTTGCGGCCCCTGGGCGCTCGAACGGGCGCCGCGTCCTCATCCGGCGCGTCCGCTTCCGTCATGCTCTGGGCAGCTTCGGCGGGCGCTACACCGGCGGGGCCGGCGTCACGGTCGAACCGCCTGCTGGGACCACGCCGGTTTCCGCCTTCCGCCTCGGCCCGGACGGGCGGCGCCATATCGTCAAACGTGTCGTCGTCGCCCGCATCGTCGTCGAAACTGTCATCATGCCGGCGGAAGCGGGCCTGCTGTTCTTCCTGGCGGGCGCGATTGTCCGCGAGCACGCGGAAATAATGATCGGCGAACTGCAGATAATATTCGGTGTTGACCCGGTCGCCCGCAAGCTGGGCATCGCGTGCCAGATTACGGTATTTCTCCAGCAGCTGTGGCGCATTGCCCCGCGCGCGATTGTCAACCCGATTGCCGTTTTCGCCGCCCCGGTTACCCCCGTTCTGGCGGCCGTTGTTCCGGCCGCGATTGCGGCGGCCGGCCTGACGATTATTGATCAATGCCTGATCCTTGTCCTAATGCCATACATTAAGCGCGCTGCGTTCGGCGTATTCAGCACCACGCGGGTTCGGGCGTCTGACCTGCCCGGACCACCATTCTGCAGACGCACATCCTGCCGTCCGACGATATGGGAGCCAGCCTTGCCCGGATCGTCCGATCATCGGGCATCGCCGCCTTCCTCCTAACCGCTTCGGGTAAATAAACCAAGAAGAAATCCGAAGCTTCAGCCCGAAATCGGGACAGCGGCCGGACAGGTTGCCTTGATGCAGCGCGGTCGGCCCGCTAGGTCGGTCAACACCGATATGGTAAGCCCCTGTGCGACAAACAAGCGGGCCGCGCTATCTTGTTGATCGAAGCCGATTTCGATTGCCGCCATGCCGCCGGGCGCGAGGCGCGCGGCCAGACCCGGCGCGAGTGTCCGGTAGGCGTCGAGTCCATCCGCCCCGGCGAACAGGGCGAGTGCGGGTTCATGCTCCCCCACCTCAGGCGGCAGCGCCGTTCCCGTCGCGATATAGGGGGGGTTGGCAAGGATCAGATCGAAGCACTCGTCGATTCCCGTGAACCAGTCGCCCTGCCGGAACACCGCGTTCTCCGCCAGACCGCACCGCTCGGCATTACCGCGCGCGACCTCCAGCGCCGCCGGGCTGATGTCCACGCCCAGTCCCGTGGCGCCGCGCCATTGATCGAGCGCCGCCAACAGCAGCGCACCCGATCCGGTGCCAAGGTCGAGTATACGGCCCGGCCCCGGCGTGCCCGCGAAATGCGCGACAGCCGCCTCGATCAACGTCTCCGTGTCCGGGCGGGGTGTCAGCACATCAGGCGTCACCGTCAGCTCAAGCGTCCAGAAATCGCGACGCCCGGTGATGTGGGAGACGGGCTCACGGGCGAGTCGCCGATCGATCAGCGCGACGAAAGCTTCAGGCGTTTCCATGTCACCCAGCCGCAGCAACAGGTCGCCGCGCGCCATCCCCGCCGCATGGGCCATCAGAAGTTCAGCGT
>DASULD010000102.1:0-3265 GCA_036278355.1 Sphingobium sp. | reverse complement strand
CCCGGCCTCGTTCATTCGCCGGACCGTGTCAGGGTTCACTGTCCGATTCGCCTCGTCCTCCGCCGCGCGCTCGCGCAATAGCGGAATCAAGGCACGCGTCCGATCGACAAGTTGCTCGACCGACGGGATGGCTTCATTTTTGGTATCAGCGTGGATAGCCGACATGGATCACTCCCAAATGCTGTTTCCTGATGGCCTACGCCCCAGACAGCCTCCCACCATCATCCGTTCGGACGTTTGCAATCTCCCGCGAGCAAAGAAAGCCTCGCCTCCACTGCAGCGCCCAGGTCCTGCGTCGATGCCAGGCCGCCCAGGTCCGGCGTCAGCGCCTCCCCGGCCAGCAGGGCGTCGCCAATGGCCTGCAGAATGGCAGCACCCGCCGCCTGCTCCCCCAGATGATCCAGCATCATCGCCCCGGCCCAGATCTGCCCGATCGGATTGGCGATGTTGCGCCCGGCGATGTCCGGAGCCGAGCCATGAACCGGCTCGAACATGGAGGGATGACGACCTTCCGGATTGAGATTGGCGGAAGGCGCGACGGCGATCGTGCCGGTACAGCCGGGTCCAAGGTCGGACAATATGTCCCCGAACAGGTTGGACCCGACGACGACATCGAACTGTTCCGGCTTCATAACGAAACGCGCCGCCATGATGTCGATATGATGGCTGTCCGTCCGCACGTCGGGATATTCGGCAGCAATTGCCGCAAAGCGCTCGTCCCAGAAGGGCATCGAATAGAATAGCCCGTTGGACTTGGTCGCCGAGGACACATGACGACGATCCAGCCTACGCGCGAGGTCGAAGGCGTAGCGCAGGATGCGATCGGTGCCGCGCCGGGTGAACAGGGCGGTCTGTATGACGGACTCGTTTTCTCCGCTCCCGCTCCTGCCGCCGAGACGCGAATATTCGCCTTCCGTATTTTCGCGGACCACCCAGAAATCCACGTCTCCGGGTTGCTTGCCCTTCAGCGGACAATCGATGCCGGGCAGCAAGCGCACCGGCCGCAAATTCACATATTGATCGAATTCACGCCTGATGGGGATCAGCAGTCCCCATAGGGAAATATGGTCGGGAACCCCCGGATAGCCGACCGCGCCAAGGTAGATGGCATCATGCTGCGACAGGCGGTCGATACCGTCGTCGGGCATCATCGCTCCCGTCGCGTGCCAGGTTTCGCAACTCCAGTCAAAATGATGCCATTCCAAGGCAAATCCGAAAATATTCGCGGCGCGGTCCAGCACACGAATGCCTTCGGGCATCACTTCCTTGCCTATGCCGTCTCCGGGAATGACTGCGATGGAGAAGCGTTTCACGCCGTGCTCCCTACCGTTTCCGCCAGTATCTCGTCCCTCAGCACATGCTTCAGCACTTTGCCTGTCGCGTTGCGCGGCAGATCACTGCGGAAGACGACCTGTTCAGGAAATTTGAGCTTCGCGATGCCGAAATCCGCCAGAAAAGCAGCGAAATCCGCGCATGTCGGCCTTGCGGAACCCGACGGCAGAACAACCGCGCACGCCATCTCCCCCGTCTTCTCGCTTGGAAGGCCTATGACAGAGACTTCCGCGACGTCGGGATGCAGTGTCAGAAGATCCTCGATCTCCTTAGGACTGATATTCTCCCCGTTTCGGATGATGATATCTTTCTGCCGCCCGGTGATGACGACATAGTCTTCATCCACGATGCGGCCGAGGTCGCCCATGCGGAAATAGCCTGCCGCGTCGAACGCAGCAGCCTCATCCTCGATATTATAATAGCCCACCAGCATCTGCGGCCCCTTGGCCAGCAGTTCGCCGACGCCGTCCGCATCGGCGGCTGGGATGATCACCGTCGCCGCGCCGATCTTCCCGTCGGTTTCAGCCGCGTGATCGGTGTCGCCGGCATCGATCGAACCCAATGTGATGGTAGGTACTTCGGTCGAGCCGTAGACCCGGGTCGCAATGCAGTTATCAAACCATTCCGTGGCCTCGCGGATCAGCGACGGCGGCACCGAAGCGCCCCCGCAAATGAAAATCCGAAGACTTGGGAGACGAGCACCCGAAACCCGGCTGGCATCCAACAGGTGCTGCAGGAAAGGCGTCGCTCCCGCCATGTGCGTGCATTGCTCGCGTTCGATCAGGGTCACGGCGGCCGCTCCGTCCCACATATCCATGAGCACAGCGCTGGTCCGGAAAAGAAGGGGCATTTCGAAAGCATAGAGCGATCCGCCGATATGGCTTACCGGGGAAGCAACCAGATAGCGCGCATCCTCGCCTCGATTCCAGAAACGATGAAGCTGGACGATATCCGCGTTGATCGTGTTATGCGTATGCAGGACGCCCTTTGGACGGCCCGTCGTGCCCGAGGTGTACAGGATCATCCGCACAGCGCTTGGATCGACCGGATCGAAAGTTGCGTCCGGTACGCCTTCCGCGATCAGTTCGTCATATCCGATCCAATTGCCCGGGTCGCCGCGCAGGACGACGACAAGGGGGGGGCTTTCCATTTCTTCGCCCACTTCCGCCATCATCCTGCGATAATCAACGCGACGAAACTCGGCGGGGACGAAGATCGCCTTGCTCTTGCAATCGGAGAGCATGAAAAGCAGTTCGGCTGTGCGGAAATTCGTGACGAGCGGATGACTGACGGCGCCGATCAACGCCGTGGCGAGGTAAACGACGCAGGCCTCATGCCAGTTGGGTAGCATAAACGACACCACATCGCCCCGGCCAATACCGCGCTGCCGCATGGCATCGGCCAGGCGTCGTGCAGACTGATAGAGCTCGCCCGCGGTAAATCGGACATCTCGATCGATCAGAAGCACCCTATCGGGCTCCTGATCGGCAAGGCGGGCAGCCGCCTCGCCTATTGTGGTATCGAGCCACCAGCCGCCCTCGCGCGCCTGAGCTTCGCGGTCGGGGTCGTGCCTGATCGACCAGCCATCCACTTCGCGACGGGTGATCCCGAAATCCGATGGCGTCATTTCGCGACTCTCTCCGCGAGGCGCGCATCTTCACTCAGGAATTTGGTGGTGGTCCAGCCGCCGTCAACAGCCAGTATCTGGCCGTTGATGAAGCCCGCCTGATCCGACAGCAGGAACCAGATGGCGTTGGCTATGTCCTCGGCCGTGCACGTCCGGTTCATCGGAGTCATTTCGAAATTCATCCGCCGGAAGACTTCATTTTCCCAATTGTAGGCCGTCATCGGCGTCTCGGTTACGCCTGGCGCGACGACATTGCTGCGAATGCCCTCAAAGCCATATTGCGCTGCCATGTGCAGTGTCAGGCCA
>DASULD010000101.1:0-35719 GCA_036278355.1 Sphingobium sp. | reverse complement strand
AGCCCGCCCGGAACGGACATGGCCGGAAGCCCCGCCAGACTCGCGGGCACCGTGAACACGTCATTGAGATACATCGCCAGCGGATCGGCCTGCTTCTCGCCCAGTGCGAAGGCGGCGCTTGGCGCGGTCGGCGTCAGCAGGAGGTCGCATGTCTCCCACGCGGCCTCAAAGTCGCGCGCGATCAGCGCCCGCACCTTGCACGCCTGGGTATAATAAGCGTCGTAGAAACCGGCGCTCAGCACATAGGTGCCGATCATGATGCGGCGCTTCACCTCGTCGCCGAAGCCCGCCGCCCGGGTCGCGGCATACATGTCCTGCAGCCCCGCATTTTCGGGCAGATCGCGCAGGCCGTATCGCACGCCGTCATAACGGGCGAGATTCGATGACGCCTCGGCGGGAGCGATGATATAATAGGTCGGCAGCGCGTATCGCGTGTGGGGCAGTGAAACCTCGACCACCTCCGCGCCTGCATCCTTCAGCCACTCGACGCCGCGATCCCACAAAGCCGAAATCTCTGGGTCGAGCCCATCGGGCCGATATTCCGTCGGGATGCCGACTTTCTTGCCTTTGAGCCCGGACGAAAGGTTCGCCTCCCACTGCGGCACAGGCACATCGAGGCTGGTCGCGTCCTTCGGGTCGAAACCCGCCATCGCCTCCAGCAGGATCGCATTGTCCTTCACCGTGCGGGCCATCGCCCCGGCCTGATCCAGCGAGGACGCGAACGCCACGATGCCCCAGCGGGAGCAGCGGCCATAGGTCGGCTTGATTCCCGCGATGCCCGTGAAGGCGGCGGGCTGGCGGATCGAGCCTCCGGTGTCCGTGCCGGTGGCGGCGGGGCAAAGCCGCGCCGAAATCGCCGCCGAGCTTCCGCCTGAGCTTCCGCCCGGTGTCAGATCCTTGCCGTCCGGCCCGCGCCAGGGTGAGATCACGTTGCCGAAATGGCTGGTTTCGTTGGACGAACCCATCGCGAACTGGTCAAGATTGAGCTTGCCCAACATGCCCGCGCCCGCCTGCCACAGCCTGTCCGAAACGGTCGATTCATAGGTCGGCACAAAGCCTTCGAGAATGTGCGAGGCTGCGGTCGTCTGCACCCCTTCGGTACAGAAAAGGTCCTTCATGCCCAGGGGTACGCCCGACAACGGCTTGAGGTCCCCGCGTGCCCGCGCCGTGTCAGCCGCGTCGGCGGCGGCCAGCGCCCGTTCCGGAGTCTCGACGATATAGGCGTTGAGTGAGCGCCCCGCCTCAACGGCCGCGTTGAATGCCTGCGCGACCTCGCGCGCGGAAAAGCTGCCCGCCGCCACGCCATCGCGGATTTCCGCGACGGTCAGATCAGTAAGGTCGGCCATTATTCGATAACCTTCGGAACCGTGAAGAAGCCATGCTCGGCCTGCGGCGCGTTGGCCAGCACCCTGTCCCTGGCATCACCGTCGTTCACGACATCCTGGCGCAGCCGCAGGTGATTGGGGATGACGGCGGTCATCGGTTCCACGCCGGAGACGTCCACCTCCCCGAGCTGTTCCACCCAGCCAAGGATGTTGTTGAGCTCCGGAACCAGCCGCTCCGCCGCCTGTTCCGAAACCGCGATGCGCGCCAGGCTGGCGACTTTCTTGACGGTATTGATATCTACTGACATGGCTCTGGCCGATAGCCCGGCTGATCTGCGAATGGAAGCCCCGCGCCACGCCAAAGGAACCGGTTATTTCCTCGTCCGCCCTTATCACCGCGACCACCGCACCGTTCAGGGACGCACTGCCCGGCGGGGGTCGGCTCATCGGGATGGACGTCGGGACGAAGACCATCGGCCTCGCGTTGTGCGATGCCCAGTGGACCTTCGCCAGCCCGGCACACACGATAACGCGCGGCAAGTTCAGCCGCGACAAGGTGGCGCTCGCCGATTTCATACAGTCGCAGCAGGTGAAGGGCATCGTCATCGGCCTGCCCTTCAACCTCGACGGCAGCGAAAGCCCGAGGAGCCAGGCCAGCCGGGCATTCGCCCGGAACATCGCCGACCTCGATCTGCCGATATTGCTGTGGGATGAGCGCTGGTCCACGCAGGCCGTGACGCGGATGATGATCGACGCGGACACGAGCCGCGCGCGGCGCGACGCGCTGGTCGACAAGCTCGCCGCGAGTTACATTCTCCAGGGTGCGATCGACGCGCTGACCGCGGGCTGACCGGTCCCCGCCGTTCCGGCTTGCGCACATTCCGCCGCTGTCCTAAGGCACCGGCTGATGCCGATTGAAACCGAAGCGCCCACGGACCAGACGCGCGCCGCCGTCGGCGGCGGGGAGCTGTTTCCTCACCGGCACCTGCTTGGTATCGCGCAGCTCGCGCCGCACGAAATCCGTTTCCTGCTGGATCAGGCCGAGCACTGGGTCGGCGTCAACCGTTCATCGGTGCAGAAGCATGACGGCCGCCTGTCCGGCCTCACCCAGATCAACGCGTTCTTCGAAAATTCCACCCGTACGCTCCTGTCGTTCGAGATCGCGGGCAAACGCCTGGGCGCCGACGTCGTCAATATGCACGCCGCGCAGTCGAGCGTGAAGAAGGGCGAGACGCTGATCGATACGGCGGTCACGCTCAACGCCATGCGCGCGGACGTCATCGTCATCCGTCACGGCAGCTCCGGCGCGGTGCAACTCATCGCCGACAAGGTCGACTGCCCGGTGTTGAACGCGGGGGACGGCTGGCACGAGCATCCTACACAAGCGCTGCTCGACGCGCTGACCATAAGGCGGCGGCGCGGCTATATCGAGGGACAGATGGTCGTCATCTGCGGCGACGTGCTGCATAGCCGGGTCGCCCGATCGAACATGCTCAGCCTGACCAGTCTGGGCGCGCAGGTGCGCGTGGTCGCACCGCCCACGCTGATGCCTGCGGCGGCCGAGTGCATGGGCGCAACGGCATTCACCAATTTTGATGAGGCGCTGGAAGGCGCCGACGTGGTGATGATGCTGCGCCTGCAAAATGAGCGGATGGACGGAGCGTTCATCCCTTCGCCACGCGAATATCACATGCTCTACGGCCTCACGCCCGAGCGTCTCGCCAAGGCGAAGCCTGACGCGCTGGTCATGCATCCCGGCCCGATGAACAGGGGCGTCGAAATCGCCAGTTCGGTCGCCGATGATCCCGAACGCTCGGCTATCACGGAGCAGGTCGAGATGGGCGTTGCGGTCCGTATGGCGTGTCTGGACATATTGACGCGCGGCGCGCGCGGAGTGGCCGGATGGTAAGCGCGCGCAGGATCGCGATAACCGGTGGCCTGCTTGCCGATCCGGCCCTGACGGCACCGGTCGCCGGTACTCTGCTGATCGAGGGCGATCATATCGTCGCCTGCGGCGCGATAGAGGTGCCCGGCGACACCGAGAAGGTCGACGCGACAGGCCTCATCGTCGCGCCGGGCCTCGTAGACCTCGGCGTTTTCCGTACAGACAAGCCAGCCTTCCGTTTCGGCGGAATCACGCGGGCGGCACTGATGCCCGACCAGAGTTCACCGCTTGACGACGTTGGGCTGATCCGTGAAGCCACGCGCACGGGCAAGCCGGATTTCTGGGTCCACCCGATTGCGGCGGCAACGCGGCGGCTGAAGGGAGAGGAACTCGCCGAGATCGGCATGATGCAGGCGGCGGGCGCAAAGGCGGTCGGAACCGGGCGGCAATGGATCGCCGATTCCGGCGTCATGTATCGCGTGCTGGCTTATGCGTCGCATCTTGGCCTGACCGTCATTTCGCACGCCGAGGACGCTGGGCTGGCCGGACGGGCGGTTGCCACCAGCGGAGAGACCGCCACGCGCCTGGGGCTTGCGGCCGCACCGGCCTGCGCGGAGGCGATAGCGATCGCACGCGACATCGCGCTGGTTCGTGAAACAGGCGCGGCGATCCACTTCCGGCTGGTGACCACCCGGGCGGGGTTCGACCTGGTGCGCGCGGCCAAGGTTGAGGGCCTGCGCGTCACCTGCGGCGTGTCCCCTGCGTATTTCATGCTCTCGGACAACGCCGTCACCGATTACCGCACCTTTGCGCGCCTGTCGCCGCCGCTGCGGTCAGAGGACGATCGCAAGGCGACAATCGCGGCGGTTGCCGACGGCACGGTCGACGTCATCAGCTCCAGCCATGATCCGCGCGGTCCCGAGGACAAACGCCTGCCCTTCGCCGACGCCGCGCCCGGTGTCGCGGGGGCCGAAACACTGCTCGCGCTGTCGCTCAATCTGGTGCGCGATGGCCATGTCGGCATCACGACGCTGATGCGGCTGCTCTCGGCCAATCCAGCGCGCATATTGGGGGTTGACTCAGGCACCTTCCGTTCCGGCAGCCCGGCCGACATCGTTCTGATCGATTGCGATGCGCCGTGGGTGGTCGATCGGGACCGCATGGCCGCCGCCGCCGGCAACACGCCGTTCGACAGGATGCCGGTTCAGGGGCGCGTACGCCGTGTGATGAAGGGTGGCGTGTTCTACTGAACGAAGGCGATGGACGTGATTTCGCGGAGCGGCATCACCGCATCGCGAGCAGACGCGGCCGACTGGCCAGCGTCCAGCGCGAAGGCGCCGCCTCCGGCCCGCCCTGACGCACGAAGCAGTCGCCACCGCGCGACTGGATTTGCACGCAAAGGCGATCCGCGCCGGAACGATCGGCAAAGCCCGCCACAGCCAGGCGATGATAAAGCTTCCCGTTGACCGTCGCTTCGCTGTGCACGACCGGGAACGCACCCAGCCTGTCGTTGGTCCGTACATATCGGGACCAGCTATCCTGCGCCGCGTGCGCCGTGGAAAACGCGCCCAGCTGGACGACCCAGCTGGATCCCTTGGCGGCCTGTACGGGACGCAGGATCGCGGCGGGACGTGGGGTGGGCGCATCGATACGAAGCATGGCGGACCGGGCCATCGGTGCGCGGGGCGCGACGGACGATTGAACCGTCACGGCCGGGCTTTGCGCGGGCCGCAGCAGCGGCGGAGCGGCAACAGCCTCAGGCGCAGGCTGGCGCGCAACCGGAACGAATTCTGCTATCGCCGTTTCAGGGGCTTCCTGTTCTTCATGCCAGGCGGTGTTGGCGAACGCGGCCGGCATCGGCGCGATCTCAGGCTCCGTTCCGGCGTCCTCGGTGACCACCGGCTCCACAGCTTTGTCCGCCACCGCCAGAGGCACGGCAACCCGATCCACCGGATCGGACTGCGCCTGACGGACCTCGGCGGAACCCTCGACAGGCGCGCCGAGCGCAAGGCGCACCGGCAGACCGGCGTCGTCCGCCCGTGGCGCGACCCCCATCATTGCGATCACGCGCTGGCTCTCCGCCCCGGCCTGAGCCGTCTGCGCCCATCCCAGCACGCGCTTGGCGGCGTCCAGCGGCGGAAGATCCGCGGACGCCATCTGCCTTGCCTCAACCCAGCGACCCGCGAGCGCGTAGGAATAAGCGAGGTTCTGCCGTTCCCTGGCTCCGGCTCCGGGGGCGTGAATGGCCTCGCCCAGCACACGAATGGCCTCTTCGGGGTCGCCCGCCATGGCCATGCCCAGCCCATAATCGGCGGCCGAAAGGGTCGCCACATGATCGGCCAGCACCTGCCGTGCCTCGGCCGCACCGCCCTGTGCGACATGGACCAGCGCCAGATTGACGATTGTCCGCGCGTCGGAGCTGCCAAGCGCCAGCGCATCCTCGAACGCGGTGCGCGCCGAGCCGAAACGCCCGCTCATCAGATAGGCCCGGCCAAGCAATGTGCGGTAATCGGCGTTGCGCGGATCGGCAGCGACGGCCGCCTCGGCGATCTCGACCGCCCTTCCGGCATCGCGCTTCGCCAGCGCCTGTTCCGCGCCCCGCGCCTGGGATTGCGCCATTTCCTGAAGCTTGCCGGCGCTCGCGCCCGCATGATGGTTGAGCGCGGCCCCGGTACATCCCGCCATCGTCCCGGCAAGGATCAGCGACGACGCCGCGATCTTCAACAGTGGCTTGCGTTTCATGGTCCAGTCCACTTCACTTTGTTCCGGTCCTGGCGCGACCCATGCCGTCACCGGGCACCTGCTGCGCGAGCCGCTCCACCTCGGGCTGACAATCGAGGAAGGCATCGAGCGCTTCCGTTACGATCTGCTGCGCACTGCGGTTGTTGACCGCGCTCGCAAGCCGCAGCCGCAGATGGCGCTGCGGGTCGAGCCGCAGCGTGAACGCCGCCTTCGTCATGGCCGGGCTGAGGCCGGTGTTACGCTGCGAAGGGGCCGTTACCTCCTGTTCGGACGTGTCCGGCTCCCGCGCTGCCTGCACCTGCTGGTGCACCGCGGGGCGGCGTGTATGCTCGGCGACGATGCGGCCGTCACCCTTGACCACCGTCAGCGGCGGCGTCGGGGCGGGTGCATGATCCTCGCCCATGTCGTTCCAGCCGAGGTCGTCCTGTACGGACGCCGGCAGGGTTGCCCCGGCACCGGCCGTATAGGGCCGACGCATCGCGGGCCGCGCCGTGCCCTTGCGGGCCAGAAGGCCGGCGGACAGCGAGGCGAAGGGTTTGGCTTCCATGTTGCCCCTCTCCCTTATTGACCCGCGACCCGGCGGCCGAAACCGCCAGCGGGGCGTTTGATCCCTGTCGCCGCAACCGCAGCGTGACCGTTGGGCACGGTGAACACCGTCCTGCGGAAATTCTTTTCCAGCCGATCGGAAATGTAGGACCAGAGCAGAGCGACTTCCTGAGACGAACGGCTCTTGGGGTCGACCTCCATCACCGTGCGTCCGTCGATCATGCTCGCGGCGAAATCTGTACGCTGATGCACGATGACCGGCGCCACCGTGCCGTGCTGGGACAGCGCGATCGCGGCTTCCGAGGTGATCTTGGCCTTCGGCGTCCCGGCATTCACGACGAAGATGAGTGGCTTGCCCGCGCGTTCGCACAGGTCCACCGTCGCGCCGACCGCACGCAGGTCATGCGGACTCGGCCGGGTGGGCACGACGATCAGCTCGGCCACTGAAATCACGCTCTGGATCGCCATTGTAATCGCGGGCGGGGTATCGATCACCGCCAGCTTGAATCCCTGCTGCCTCAATACCTCAAGATCGTGAGCGAGTCGGGCGACGGTTGTTTCGGCGAAGGCGGGCATTTCGGCCTCGCGCTCGTTCCACCAGTCGGCGAGGGAACCCTGAGGATCGATGTCGATCAGCACGACCGGCCCAGCGCCCGCCAGTTCAGCCTGAACGGCGAGATGGCCGGACAGTGTGGTCTTGCCCGATCCGCCTTTTTGCGATGCCAGTGCCAGTACGCGCACGCCCCGTTCCCCAAAAATAGGTGAGTTTGGGAACAGGACTGCCACCCTCGTCCTAACATAATGTTAACTCGAGCGGCGCCGGGCTCTTGTCAAAGCGGTCCTTAACCATGTGTCCACGCTTTTTCCGCCATGGTATGGAGGGCGCTGCGGTCACCGATCCCGCAATCGTTAGCCACGTTACAAGCAGGAGCATGAAATGAGGCATGTGACAGCATCGATGCTGGCCCTGTTGGTGGCCGTGGCGGCTGGAGGAGAGGCCCCCGCCGACGTGAAGGCAGGCGTTGATGCGTGGGAACAGGGCGATTATGAAAAGGCCGTCCGCGAATGGCAGTCGCTGGCCCAGGCGGGTGACGCCGACGCGCAGTTCAACCTTGGCCAGGCATACAAGCTGGGCCGCGGCGTCCCGGCCGACATCGGGACGGCGCTGGAATGGTTTCGCAAGGCGGCCGCCCAGGGCCATATCAGGGCGGAGGACAATTACGGCCTGCTGCTGTTTCAGCAGAACCGCCGTGCAGAGGCGATGCCCTGGCTGGAACGCGCGGCCGAACGGGATGAGCCGCGCGCGCAATATCTGGTGGCCACGGCATTGTTCAATGGTGACCTGCTTTCGCGCGATTGGGTGCGGGCTTACGCGCTGATGACGCGCGCGGGCTCATCCGGCCTGCCCCAGGCCACGGCGGCCCTCGGGCATCTGAACCGCTATATTCCGGAGGCGCAGCGCAACGACGGTCTCGCCCTCGCAGACGTGATCGCCGAGAAGAACCGGCCGGGACAGACGTCCGCAACCGATCCGGCACCGGCGCCCCGGACGACCAAAGGTCCGAAGACGCCAGATCCCCGCGATGCGAAGATACCCCCCTCCCTCATCCCGGCCAGGCCGGCCGATGCAGTTGCTTCGGCATCGCCTGTGCCCCGTCCAGCTTCGACCGAAGGCGCATGGCGGGTCCAGCTTGGCGCATTCAGTGAGCGCGCGCGGGCCGACGCCTTGTGGAACACCGCTTCCGCGCGGGTCGAGGGGCTGTCAGGCTACAGGCCCTATCTGGTGAAGGACGGAGCTGTGACGCGCCTCCAGGCAGGCCCTCTGACCACCCGCGCCGATGCCGAGAAGCTGTGCGGCACGATCAAGGCCCGCGGCTTCGACTGCCTCGTCAAAGCCAAATAGCCGAAACGTCAGCAGCCGCCCCGACGATTCGTCCGGTGCCTGTCCTATAATACCGGCGTCTGTCCTATAATACAGTTGACAGGTCGATAACCATCGGACGGGTATGAAACAACCGAGAAAACCGCACCGCAGGCCGCCGGTTACCTCCGGATTGATTGCCAATTTGGATCATGTCGGCGATTCATTTTGCCCTAATATCAGGTATAAGCAGCTCACAGGAGGCTCGACCCTGATGGCAGAAGCACAGTACGATAGCCTCACTTTCAATGGCCAGAACGGAGGTGCCGCAAGCACCGATGGGGAAGGCCTGACCGTAAAACAGATCGCGTACGCCGACCTGCGTCGGCCCGTCCCTTTCGACCGGTCGCCAGAGGAAATTGGCGATATCACTCCAGCGGAGCCGCCAGACATCGCCGCCGACCCCGTCGAAGCCACACCAACCAGTGGTCTGACCCACAGCTATATCATCGACCCCGACGACCGCCGCCGCGCCGAACTTCGCCGTGTCCTGACCGGTCGTCCCAACATGGTGGTACGCGCTTATGGGACGCGGGAGAGCTTCCTCGCGGCCGCCGAAACGCTCGACAGCGGATGCGTCCTGCTGTTCGGCCTGGACCATGATCCCGATATCGGCGCCTTCGTCCGCGAACTGAGGCAGCACGATCGCTTCGCCTGCATCATGCTGGCGGCAGGGCACGATTTGCGCGCCGCGATCGAGGCCATGAAGGCGGGCGCCGTCGACTGCCTCCTCTATCCTTGCGACGCGGCGGAGGTTCTGTCGTCGGTTGACGACGCCCTGCGCCTGACGCGTCGGCTGGCCCACGAGAACGCCGCCACGAACGAGGCGCGGCGGCAGATCGAGCGGCTGACCGCGCGCGAACGCGACGTGCTGCAGGGCTTGCTTCACGGAAAATCGAACAAGATGATCGCGATAGATCTGACCATCAGCCCACGTACGGTGGAGATTTACCGCGCGCACCTGATGGAGAAGCTGGGCACTCGATCCCTGTCGGAGACGCTGCGGATCGCATTCGCGGCGGGAATGCAATAAAGGCCGACCGTCATTCGGCGGCCTGCGACGCCGCCTCTTCCGCCTCGATCTCGGCCACCCTGGATTCCACCAGCCGTACGATGTGATCGATCATCTCTTCGTCGCGAACGTGATGGTCTGTCACGCCGGACAGGTACACCATATGCTTCCCGTTGCCTCCGCCGGTGATGCCGATGTCGGTCTCCCGCGCTTCGCCCGGCCCATTGACGACACAGCCCAGGACCGAAAGCGACAGGGGCGCACGGATGTGGGCGAGGCGATCCTCCAGGACCTGCACGGTCCGGATCACGTCGAACCCCTGCCGCGCGCAGGATGGGCAGGAGACGACGCGCACGCCCCGCGTGCGCAGGCCCAGCGACTTCAGTATCTCGTAGCCGACCCGCACCTCCTCCTCCGGCTCTGCCGAAAGCGAGACGCGAATGGTGTCGCCGATCCCCGCCCAGAGGAGGTTGCCGATGCCGATAGCGCTCTTGACGGTTCCACCCCGCTGGCCGCCTGCCTCGGTGATGCCCAAATGGAGCGGGCAGTCGACCGCGTCAGCAAGCTGAGCATAAGCGGCTACTGCCAGGAACACGTCGCTCGCCTTCACCGCCACCTTATACTCGTGGAAGTCCTGGTCCTGCAGCAGCTTGATATGATCGAGAGCACTTTCGACCAGCGCCTCGGGGCAGGGCTCCCCATATTTTTCGAGCAAATCCTTTTCCAGGCTGCCGGCGTTGACGCCGATTCGGATCGCGCAGCCGTTGGATTTCGCGGCGTCGACCACCTCCCTGACCCGCGCCTGGCTGCCAATGTTGCCCGGGTTGATGCGCAAGCACGCCGCGCCCGCGTCCGCCGCCTCGATCGCCCGCTTGTAGTGGAAATGGATGTCGGCGATGATCGGCACGTTGGCCGCGCGCACGATCTGGCGCAGGGCAGCGGTCGACTCCTCGTCCGGGCACGACACGCGGATAAGGTCCGCCCCCGCCTCCTCGCAACGGCGGATCTGGTCGATCGTCGCACGCGCATCAAAGGTGGGTGTGTTGGTCATTGTCTGCACCGTGATAGGGGCGCCGCCGCCCACCGGCACATTGCCGACCATGATCTGCCGGCATGGACGGCGCGCAATGTCGCGCCATGGCCGCAAACCGGGGTTATGCTCTGACATGATTCTCCGTTCGAATGTCGATCTGGCTCTGTCGCCTCATAGCGCGTCGCGTCGCCGCAGGCGAGCGGCAGAAAGAGTCAGGATAGAGCTTCAATTCCAATTCGATGCCCATACCATCTGCCCGGCCGTCGGCGTCCGACTCGCAGCGGGCTTTACCCTATAACCTGTATTGGCTCATGGCCAATCGCGCAGGCCGCCAGGAAATCAGATCAAATGGGGATCGGATTCAGAAGCGCGCCGTCAACGAGGTCGCGATCATGTCCACATTGCCCGACTGGCGAGAGCGTGTGGTTACGCTGGTGAGGAGCGGACCACCATAGAAGTTATCTGTCCGGGTCATGGTCTGCCCGGCGATGAACACGTGCGCATAGGAAGCATTGAGCGTCAGCTGATCTGTCACCTTGAAGCTCATGCCGCTGCTGAGCCAGGTACGGTCGCCATCGGGCACGCGCGTGCTTAGGAACGCCGGATTGGTGGGGGTGCGGTCGAACATGCTTCCTGCGCGCAGGGTGAGGCGATCGGACATGCGACGCTCCACCCCTGCAGAGAGACTCCAGCTGTCGCGATAGCCGTAGCGCTTTGCGATCGATGATCCGTTCGGCAGCACAACGACGATGGCGTCGAATACCGACCAGTTGTAGAAGCGCGCCGTCAGCATGAAACGCGTGGCCGGGTCTATCGGCACGGAAACGCTGCCTGTCACCGCCCCCGGAAGCGTCATCGGAGAGCGAATAGGGGTGCTGGCGTTCAAGGTCGAAAGGCTGCCGGAAAGTCCGCTGATCTCATTGGTGCCCTTGAGCTCATGCTTGACGTCGGAGCGATAATGCACGCCGATACGCGTCCCGCCCTTCAGCTTCACCAGCACCCCGGCGTTCCAGCCGAGCGCGACGTCATCGCCCGCGAGTTTCACCTTGCCGTCGGCCGTGGGATCAGCCTGCGGCAAAGCGCCGGTCAGGGTCGCGTCGGCATATTGGACGTCGATCCCCGCGCCGACCGATAGTGCGTCGCTGACGCGCCATGCAACGCTTGGCTGGACATTGACCGTCAGGAGTTTCGAATAGATCGAGTCGTAGCGGCCGAAAAAGCCCGCATTGTAACGCAGCTTGAGGCCGAACGGGGAGCTGATGCCAAGACCAAACCACAGCCCGCTGTCCCCCGCCTGCCAGCTGGCATAGCTCGTGGGAACGGGAACGACAGGCGCGAAGGGATTGCCGCCGCTATTGCCGCCGACGGCCGTCGCGGCCGACCCGCCCGGTGCGGTACGCGTCGTTCCGGCATTTTCCTGGTGCGACGACACGACCAGCGCAATCGCGCCAGCGGAAAGCTGGAGCCCGGGAAGCTCCGTCATTCCGGCCGGGTTATACCAGATGGTCGAAGGCGTATCGGCGCTTGCGGCCGCGCCGGAAAAGGCGCGCCCGATCTCCAGAGGTGACTGTTCCTGGAGCATGAACCCGCCCGCATGAGCCTGCCCGACGGGCATCACCCCTGCCAGAATACCGACCACGAGGGGCGGTATGGCCGCAATTCGCATTATTTGTCCCCTGCCCTCGCGCCGCGTCCGGGCGGCCTTGGTCGCTTCGGCGCCGCTTGTAAATAGCCGATCTTAACAGAACCCTTAGGGAAGGTCGACGGACACAAAAAAGGAGCGGCCATGCAAGTTGGCTATTGGAAAAATCGGACATTCAATCTTGCGTTAATTTGGAAAAATCGGACATTAATTGTCGCCGAAGACAACAAAAGGATGTTCCGGCAGTCCGGGAACTTGAACGTCGAACCGGAACACCGATCCGGCGAGGGGCTCGCGGGCAAGCGTTTCCTCACTCAGGCCCGTTCGCGCCGTTGTCACATAGGCGGTGCGCAGGTCCTCGCCACCAAACGCGATCATGGTCGGGCGGCTGACCGGCAGGTGTACCGTATCCACGATCTCGCCTGCGGGCGAAAGGCGCACCACTCGCCCGCCGTCGAACAGCGCCGACCAGTAACAGCCTTCCGCATCGACCGATCCGCCATCGGGGCGGCCCCGCCCCATCGGAAACTGATGGACGATGCGACGGTTGCGCAAAACCCCCGCGTCTGCATCCACATCGTAGCATCGCAGCGCATGGGTGGGCGTGTCGGTATGATAGAAGCGCTTGCCCGTACCGTCGAAGGCGGCGCCGTTGCACGTCAGCATGCCGCCCTCGATCGTGCTGATGGAGCCGTCATGATCAAGTCGATAGAGCGTCGCGTCATGCGCGCTCTTCGCCATGTTCACGCTGCCTGCCCAGAAGCGTCCGGCCGGATCGGTGCGCCCGTCATTGAGGCGCAGGTCAGGCTCGTCCGCGAGGAACTGATCCCCGAAAGGCCGTGGCTCGCCGGCCCATTCACGCAGCAGCGCAAATCCGTCCTTCATGCCGAGCAGCAAGCCGCCGCCCGACACAAAGGCGAAGCACCCCACCGGCGCGTCAAACTGCCGCACCTCATCGCGCCCGGTCGCCGGATCCAGGCGGTGGAGGACGCATGCCTGTATGTCCACCCAGTAGAGCCGGTTTTCGCCAGCGTGCCACCGGGGACACTCCCCAAGGCCCGCATTAATTTCTAGCGCCAACGACCAATTTATCATAATTTCAGCGGACTTTCAGTGGACGCGCCGGACAGAAGCGCGACGCCCATTCTAGTGCGTTGTTTTCAAAACTCGACAAGAGGTCATCAATGGCAAAACCCGAGGCATGGCGCCGGAGCGCGAGCAGTTATCCCATTTCGATGGTCATCCCGCCCAGATACCAGGACCTCGACCCCCTCAATCATATCAACAACGTTGCCATGGCCGCCATTTTCGAGACTGCCCGCGTCCACTTTCACCATCTGTTCGGGCGTCATCCCGCCGACCAGGGCGTGCGTTGGATGGTCGCCGCCGTCGACCTCAATTACGTCGAGGAGGCGCATTTTCCTTACGACATCAAGATCTGTAGCGGGATCGGGCGGATCGGCAACAGCAGCTGGACGCTCTTTTCCGCAGCGTTTCAACAGGGCGAGTGCGTCGCGACCTGCGACACGGTCATGGTCATGAAAGGCCCGAAGGGCGCGCGCAAGATTGATACGGAAACGCGCGAGATCATGGAAAACTACACTGCAAAACCGGCCCGCATGCCTGCGTGAGGGCGGGCAGGTTCTGGAACATCGTGCCAGGTCAGCCCGCAGCGCTCTTTCCATCCGGGCTGTTGACCCCCATTGACTGGAGATACCGGCGGATGTTGCGTGCCGCCTGACGCAGCCGCTGTTCATTTTCGACCATCGCGATCCGGACATAGCCCTCGCCGTCTTCTCCGTAGCCCACACCGGGGGCCACGGCGACCTTCGCCTGTGTCAGCAGCTGTTTCGAAAATTCGAGGCTGCCCATGTCCTTGAGCGCCGGGGGCAGCGGCGCCCAGGCAAACATCGACGCACGGGGGCTGGGGATGTCCCACCCGGCGCGACCGAAACTCTCGACCATGACATCGCGGCGCTTCTGGTACAGCTCGCGATTCTTCTGGACGATGTCCTGCGGCCCGTTGAGCGCCGCGCAGGCGGCCGCCTGTATCGGCGTGAAAGCGCCGTAGTCCAGATAGGATTTGACCCGGGTCATCGCCGCGATCAGCCGCTGATTGCCGACTGCGAAACCCATCCGCCAGCCCGCCATCGAATAGGTCTTGGACATGGACGTGAATTCTATCGCCACGTCCTTGGCACCGGGCACCTGAAGAATGGAGGGGGTCGGGCTTCCGTCATAATAAAGCTCGGAATAGGCGAGGTCCGAGAGAACCCACACCTGGTTCTCCTTCGCCCAGCGCACCAGCCGCTCATAGAAAGCGAGATCGACCGTCTCCGCAGTCGGGTTGGACGGATAGTTGACGACCAGGATGGACGGACGCGGGACGGTGAACGCCATCGCGCGGTCGAGCGATCGCCAATAATAATCGTTGGGCGTCGTGGGCACCGAACGGATGGTCGCGCCGGCGATGATGAAGCCGAAGGTGTGGATGGGATAGCTCGGATTGGGGGCGAGCACGACATCACCCGGCGCGGTGATCGCGGTGGCCAGGCTCGCCAGCCCTTCCTTCGAGCCCATGGTGACCACGACCTCGCTCTCGGGATCGACCTCGACACCGAAACGCCGCGCATAATAGTTCGCCTGCGCCCGGCGTAGCCCTGGTATACCCTTGGACTGCGAATAGCCGTGCGCACCGGGCTTTCGCGCCACCTCGCACAGCTTTTCGATCACATGATCGGGCGGCGGCAGGTCAGGATTGCCCATGCCCAGGTCGATGATGTCCTCTCCCGCTGCGCGCGCGGCCGCCCGCATCGCGTTCACTTCAGCGATGACGTAAGGGGGCAGGCGCTTGATACGGTAGAATTCCTCGGACATCCGGCCGGACTTTCCTTCTGCTGCGGCGCAGCGACAATTTGGCTGCTTCTCTTTGCCGCTATATACTGCGACTCTGGCGCTAGCCAGTGCGCGCGAATCAATTTTCTCGCGTACCGTCGACCCAGTGCCACCCCTGGCCCTGGTCATGCACAAACGGAGAGGAACATGCCCGATCCCGCCGCCTCCGGCATCGCCGCGATCCCCACCCTGGAGCAGATGCAGCAATGGACCCGCTCGTTGGGCCAGGCACAGCAGATATTGATGGAACATGCCGCGGGGGTACTGAAGGACGCTCCGCATGCTTCCGCCGCCGGATATTCCGCCCCGTCATTTCCTGCACTGTTCAACGCCGACCTGCTGTCGAAGGTGCAGAGCGATTTCGCCAGGGAATCGACGGCGCTGTGGCAACGGTTCCTCAATGCCAGTCCGGGTGGCGACACCGCGACCGCCACCCCGGCCCCGCGCGGGGACCGGCGCTTTGCCGACCCCAAATGGACGGAAAACCCTTTCTTCGACCTCATCCGGCAGAGCTACCTGCTGCTGTCGGACTACATGCTTCGCCTTACCGATTCGGTCGACGGTCTGGATGGGCGCCAGAAGGAGCAACTGCGTTTTGCCGCGCAGGGCCTCGTTGATGCGATGGCGCCCAGCAACTTCGCGTTCACCAACCCGGTTGTGCTGGAAAAAACCATCGAGAGCAGCGGGCAGAATCTGGTGCGCGGCCTCAAGCACATGCTGGCGGACCTTGGCAAGGGCCAGCTTACCCACACCGACGGCACGGCTTTCGAGCCGGGGGTCAACATCGCGGCGACGCCAGGCAAGGTCGTCAAGGAAACCCCGCTCTATCAGCTGATCCAGTATACGCCGACCACGAAAACGGTGCTGAAGACGCCGCTCATCATCTTTCCCCCCTGGATCAACCGCTTTTATATTCTGGACCTCTCACCCGAGAAGAGCTTCGTGAAATGGGCGGTCGACCAGGGACTCACCGTATTCGTGGTGAGCTGGAAATCTGCGGATGCGAGCATGAAGGACGTGGATTGGGCCGACTATATCGTGCGCGGTCAGGTCGACGCGATCGATACGGTGCGCGATGTGCTGGACGTCCCGGATGTCCATGCGATCGGCTATTGCGTGGCGGGGACGACGCTGGCGGCCACGCTCGCCTGGCTTGCCGCGCGCGGAGAGGAAAGCAAGGTTCGGACGGCCACCTTCTTCACCGCCCAGGTGGATTTCCGCGACGCGGGCGACCTCGCGCTGTTCGTCGATGACGAGCAACTGAAACTGGTGGAGCAGCTTGCGGCGCCGGGCTATCTTGACGGGCGCTATATGGCCGCGACGTTCAACCTGCTGCGCGGGCGCGACCTTATCTGGAACTATGTGGTCAGCAACTACCTGCTCGGGGAAGATTACGCCCCCTTCGACCTGCTGTACTGGAACGGTGACACCACCAACCTGCCCGCCAAATGGCACAAGGGCTACCTCGCCGATCTTTATCGCGACAACAAGCTGGCGACACCGAACGCAATCAGTATCGAGGGCACCGCGATCGACCTGAGGAAAGTGCGTACGCCTTCCTATATCCAGGCGGGACGGGAAGACCATATCGCCCCTGCGAAAAGTGTCTGGAAGATTACGGAACATTTCGGCGGTCCGGTCCGTTTCGTGCTCGCAGGATCCGGGCATATCGCCGGGGTGGTCAACCCACCCGGAAGCGGCAAGTACCAGTATTGGACCTGCGAGGGGCCGGCAGCCACGCTTGATAGTTTCGTCGCCGAGGCGAAGGAGACGAAAGGCAGCTGGTGGCCTGACTGGATCGGGTGGATCACGGCGTCGGATATGGAGACGGTTCCGGCCAAGGCCGCCCGCATTCCGGGAAAGGGGAAGCTGCCCGCGATCGAGGACGCGCCCGGACGCTACGTGAAAAGCCGCTGAGCGCGCGGGGGATTGCCCTCGCGCGAACGTCCTCTGTTACACTTATGTTGCACCGCACAAAAAATCACTTGATTTGATGCGGGACTCGGACTATGTTGCAATGCAGCAAGGAGGCTCGCGATGAATGGCACCCCCAAGAAACCCCGCCGCCCCGCCCCCGCTGCGAAAAAGCCTGCTCCCAAAGCGCCTCGGACCGCCGAAACGGTGAAGCCCGAGACGAAGAAGCAGGCGGACACCGCAGGAGACGTATCGGCAAATCTAGAGGTGGCCGAACCCACGGTCGCCGAGCTTGCCCAATTGGCCGAAGAACCGGCCGAAGACCCGGTCGAAACGGGCGTGAAGGCCGAACCGGAGGCCCCCGCCACAGCGGAAGAAATCCGGCCCGAAATAACAACAACAGAAGCTTCGGCGGAACCAGCCGCCGCAGCCGCAGGACCGATCGAACAGATTGAGCAGAAAGGAACAGTGTTGATGGCCGACGTTTTGGAAACCACGAAGAAATATTCGGAAGAAGCAAAAGAGCGCTTTCAGAGCGTGTTCACCGAGCTTAGCGACAAGGCGAAAGCCAATGTCGACAAGTCGACCAAGGCGCTCGAGCAGTTCAACGAGATCGCCAAGGGCAATGTCGAGGCGCTCGTGGAATCGGGCAAAATCGCCACCAAGGGCATCGAATCTCTCGGTCAGGACGCCGCCGAGTTCGGCCGCGTCAGCTTCGAAAAGGCCTCGGCCGCGATGAAGAGCCTGACGAGCATCAAGACGCCCGCCGAGTTCTTCCAGGTGCAAAGCGATCTGCTGTCGACGGCGTTCGACGCCTTCGCCAAGGAAACCGCCAAGAACAGCGAAGCCCTGCTCAAGATCGCCGGCGATGTCGCCCAGCCGATCAGCACGCGCGTTTCGGTGATCACCGAGCGGGTGCGTTCGATCGCCGCCTGATAGCGGGTCGATCCACAGGAATGAGGCCCCGGCTTTCGCTAGCCGGGGCTTTTTTGTCTGATTCCATTCTCGTGACAAGCACACCCGGCGGCGCTCCGTGCGTCAGCATATGTGTGGCTTTGTACCAGAATCGCGGTTACCGCCTCTTGCCGAACCGCCTGCCAGCGGTCATATTTGCCGCGATGACAGGTATAATCCAGATCAATGGCGGACCCTCCGGCCCGATGATGGCCGATCGTGGCAACGAAGATGACGGAAGCTCGGGTCCGAGCATCGGCATCGCCACGCGTACCCGCGCGCGCACGAAGCGCCCCTCCCTGTACAAGGTCCTCATGCTCAACGACGATTACACGCCGATGGAATTCGTCGTCCATGTGCTTCAGCGTTTCTTCAAAATGGATCTGGAAGAGGCGACCCGGGTGATGCTGCATGTGCATCAACGTGGCGTCGGCATCTGCGGCATTTTCAGCTATGAGGTCGCCGAAACCAAGGTGAACCAGGTGATGGACTTCGCCCGGCAGAACCAGCACCCGCTTCAGTGCACGCTGGAAAAGGCATAAGGCCTTTCGGCACGCATCTTTCCGGTAACGACATCGCGTGATCCCGCCCGCGCGCGACGGCGATATCGAACGCGCTTTCGTTCAGCTTCGCGAACGGCAATCTGGCGCTTGGCGAACCAGATGCCGTGGGTTATGAGCGGAGCCATGCTGTTCAAACTCCCCCGGCCCTTCGCCCTTGCGATGGGCGTCCTTGCCGCCGCCAGCCTGCTTTCGGCCTGCGCCTCCAACAAGAACAAGGCCGACACGCAATATGTCGCGCGCGATGTTTCCACGCTTTACAACAGCGCGAAATTTCGTCTCGATCGCGGCCAGTACAAGCTTGCAGCCGCGCTGTTCGACGAGGTGGAGCGCCAGCATCCCTATTCGCCATGGGCGCGGCGCGCGCAGCTGATGAGCGCGTTCAGCTATTATATGAACCGCGATTACACGGAGTCCATTTCGGCGGCGCAGCGGTTCCTCGCGATCCATCCCGGCAACAAGGACGCGCCCTACGCCTTCTATCTGGTGGCGCTGTGCTATTATGAGCAGATCGCGGACGTGACCCGCGACCAGAAGCTGACCCAGCAGTCGAAGGATTCGCTGGGCGAGCTTATCCGCCGCTATCCCCAGTCGCGGTACGCCGCCGACGCCCGCCTGAAGCTGGATCTCGTCAAC
Organism: Sphingobium sp.; assembly: GCA_036278355.1. Taxonomy (GTDB): domain Bacteria; phylum Pseudomonadota; class Alphaproteobacteria; order Sphingomonadales; family Sphingomonadaceae; genus Sphingobium. Next base: position 16,654 of record DASULD010000101.1, on the reverse strand, counting down.
GACCATCTGGCGGGCAAGGAGATGGAGATCGGCCGCTTTTACCAGCGACGGGGGGAATGGCTCGCTGCCACTGTCCGTTTCCGCAACGTCGTCGACCAGTATCAAACGACGAGCCACGCGCCCGAGGCGCTGGAACGGCTGGTCGAAAGCTATCTGAGGCTTGGCATCCCTGATGAGGCGAAGGAGGCGGCCGCGGTGCTCGGAGCGAACTATCCCGGAAGCAAATGGTATGATCGCGCCTACAAGCTCATCCGGGAATATGCGCCGAGCGCGTGAGGACGTTCGGCTGCCCGTCCGGCGCCAGTTGGCCCATCTGACATCAAGCCTGTTTCTGCGCGCTCCGTCATGCTGACCGCGCTCTCCATTCGCAACGTCGTACTGATCGAGGCGTTGGACCTGGAATTCGGGTCCGGGCTCGGCGTCCTCACGGGAGAAACCGGGGCGGGCAAGTCGATCCTGCTCGATTCGCTCGGCCTCGCCCTTGGCATGCGCGCCGACAGCGGTCTCGTGCGCGGCGGTGAGCCGCAAGCCAGCGTCGCGGCAACCTTTGAGCCCACCCCCGCCGCAGGAGAGCGCATCGCAACTCTCGCGGGCGACAGCGGCCTTTTTCTGGAACCGGGTGATCCCATCCTTATCCGCCGCACAGTGAAAGCCGACGGCGGCAGCCGCGCCTTCCTCAACGATCAGCCCTGCTCTGCCGCGCTGCTGCGCGAGATCGGCGGGATGCTCGTGGAAATTCACGGGCAGCACGACGATCGTGGCCTGCTGAACCCGGCGGGCCACCGTGCGCTGCTCGATTCGTTCGGCCGATCCAATGCCGCTGCGGTGGCACGCGCGTATGAGGCATGGCGTGCCGCGTCGGACACGCACGCTCGCGCGCGCGAAGAGGTGGCGAACGCTGCGCGCGATCGCGATTATCTCACCCATGTCGTGGCCGAACTCACCGCCTTCGCGCCGCAGCCTGGCGAGGAAGAGGCGCTCGCGACAGAGCGCGCGGCGATGCAGAAAGGAGCCAGGATCGGAGAGGACATGTCCGGCCTCCGGGACCTGCTCGGCGGGTCGGATGGCGGCCTTGCCCGCCTGCGGCAAGCGGCGCGGCGGCTCGACCGGATCGCACCCGATCATGAGCTGCTGACGGCGGCGCTCTCCGCGCTGGACCGAGCCGTGATCGAGGCGAGCGAGGCCGAAGACCTTCTCGATCGCGCGGCCGATGCGCTTGCTTTCGACCCTGCCCGGCTGGACGCGATCGAAACCCGCCTGTTCGATCTGCGGGGCCTCGCGCGCAAGCATCAGGTCGCTCCGGATGATCTCGCGGAACTGGCCGGCGACCTGTCCGAAAAGCTGGCGCGAATTGAGGCCGGCGAGGAAGGACTCGCGGCGCTCGACCGGGCGGAGGCGGAGGCGCGAACGGCCTATGAGGCGGCGGCGCGGGCATTGTCGGATGCCCGGCGGGAAGCGGCGGCCCAACTCGATGCGGCGGTCGCGGCAGAGCTTGCCCCGCTGAAACTCGACGCGGCGAGGTTCCGCACGGCGATCGATCCGCTGGCGCAGGGACAGTGGGGGCCGCAAGGCATGGACCGTGTCGAGTTCGAGATTTCCACCAATCCCGGCGCGCCCTTCGCCCCCCTCACCAAAATCGCAAGCGGCGGTGAGCTGTCGCGCTTCATTCTCGCGCTCAAGGTAGCGCTGGCGGAATCGGGCGGCGCGCAAACGATGATCTTCGACGAAATCGACCGGGGCGTCGGCGGTGCGGTCGCGAGCGCGATCGGCGAGCGGCTGGCGCGGCTTGCCCAGGGCGGTCAGGTTGTGGTCGTCACGCACAGCCCGCAAGTCGCGGCGCGCGGCACATCGCACATGCTGATCGCCAAATCCTCGCAGGGGACCGTGACCCGTACCGATGTGAAGCCACTCGACGAGACCGGACGCCGCGAGGAAATCGCCCGGATGCTCTCGGGAGCCGACATCACGGCCGAGGCACGCGCGCAGGCCGACCGGCTGCTGGAGGGAGTGTGACAGAAATCGAAAACCTCTCCGAAGCCGAGGCCGCCAACCGGCTGATGCGGCTGGCGAAGCTGATTGCGCATCACAACCGGCTTTATCATGCCGACGACGCCCCGGAGATCAGCGACGCGGACTATGACGCTCTGGTGCGGGAGAACAACGCTTTGGAGGCCGCCTTTCCGCACCTCGTCCGCGCCGACAGCCCCAATGCCCAGGTCGGGGCGCCGGTGGACTCATCACCGCTGGCCAAGGTGCGTCACGAAAAGCGGATGATGAGCCTCGACAACGCCTTCGACGCAGGCGAGGTGGCTGATTTCATCGCGCGGGTCCGCCGATATCTCGCCCTCCCCGATGGCGAGCCGGTGGCGATGACGGCGGAGGACAAGATTGACGGCCTGTCCCTCTCTATCCGTTACGAGGACCGCAGGCTGGTCCGCGCCGCCACGCGCGGCGATGGCGAAGTGGGCGAGGATGTGACCGCCAATGTTCGCACCATATCCGGCATACCGCAGGAGCTACCCCCGCACGCCCCCGACATTTTCGAGGTACGTGGCGAAGTCTACATGGCGAAGGAGGACTTCGTCGCCCTCAACGAGCGGCTGATGGCTGCGGGTCGCGCGCTCGCCGGTCAGAGGGGGGTCGAGTTCGACCCTGCGACCGTGCGCCAGTTCGCCAATCCCAGAAATGCCGCTGCCGGATCACTGCGGCAGAAGGACGCCACCGTTACCGCCGCGCGGCCGCTGCGCTTTCTGGCGCATGGGTGGGGGGCAGCCTCCGCGCTGCCCGGCGGGACGCAGTGGGACGTGATGCAGGCGATCGGACGCTGGGGCTTTCCGCTGTCCGAACATCTGGCGCGTATCGAAGGGCTGGACGCGATGCTCGCCCATTACAACATGATCGAGCGCGTGCGGGCGGACATGCCCTATGACATCGACGGCGTTGTCTACAAGGTCGACCGGCTCGACTGGCAGGATCGGCTGGGCTTTGTGGCGAAGGCGCCCCGCTGGGGCCTGGCGCACAAGTTCCCGGCCGAACGGGCGCAGACGACGCTGGAGGCGATCGACATACAGGTTGGACGCACGGGAAAGCTGACACCCGTTGGCCGCCTGACCCCTGTCACCGTCGGCGGCGTCGTCGTGTCCAATGTGACGCTGCACAATCGCGACGAGATCGCGCGGCTCGGCGTGCGCGAAGGCGACCGCATCGTCGTGCAGCGCGCGGGCGATGTCATCCCGCAGGTGGTCGAGAACATGACGCGGGACGAACCCCGCGCGCCCTATGCCTTCCCCGATCATTGCCCGGTGTGCGGTTCCGAAGCGGTGGCGGGGGAAGGGGAAGTCGATGTGCGCTGCACCGGCGGCCTCGTATGCAAGGCGCAGCGGATCGAGCGCCTGAAGCATTTCGTGTCACGCGGTGCCCTCGATATCGACGGGCTGGGCGAAAAGACGATCGAGGAGTTCTTCGCCCTCGGCTGGCTGGAGCACGGGCCGCCCGATATTTTCCGGCTGCATAGGCACAAGGCTGAGCTGCTTTCTCGCGAAGGCTGGAAACAGAAATCGGTCGAGAACCTGCTGGCCGCCATCGAGACCAGGCGTCAGCCGGACGCCGCGCGCCTGCTCTTCGGGCTTGGCATCCGCCATATCGGCGCCGTCACCGCGCGCGACCTGCTGAAGCGGTTCCAGACCCTGCCCCGCCTGCGCGAAGTGGCGGAACAGGCGCGCAATGACGGGGCGGCGCACGCCGAACTGACCGGCATCGAAGGGATCGGAGGCGCGGTTGCCGAAGCGCTCGCCGACTTCTTCCACGAGGCGCATAACCGCGAAGTCTGGGACGATCTGCTGGGCGAGGTCAGCCCGCCGCCTTATAGGGTAGAGACGCTGGAAAGCCCGGTATCGGGTCAGACAATCGTGTTCACCGGCAAGCTCGAAACGATGAGCCGCGACGAGGCCAAGGCACAGGCCGAGCGCCTCGGCGCGCGCGCCGCGGGATCGGTCAGCGCCTCCACCGATCTGGTGGTGGCCGGTCCAGGCGCGGGATCGAAGCTCAAAAAGGCGAGCGAACTCGGCATACGCGTGATCGATGAGGCGGAATGGGCGGAGATCGTGAAGGCGGCGGGTTAGAGCATCGTGCCAAAAAGTGGGAACCGGTTTTTGGCAAAAACGATGCGACCACAAAAACTTGGCGCGCTGCTTGATGCAGATTAAACGCAGCGCACTCTAAGCCCTACCCCAGATCCAGCTTCCATTCCCAGCGCAGCGGATCGCCGTCCATCACCTCGACGCCCTTGGCGGCCAGCGCATCGCGGATCGCGTCCGACGCGGCGAAGTCTTTGGCCGCGCGCGCTTCGGCGCGGCGGTCCAGCTCCGCCTCGATCTCGGCTTCAGCGACGACGGCGTTTTTCGGACGGATGCGCAGCGCCGTGCGGTCCAACTCCAGCAGGCCCAGGCCCAGCACCGCGTCCATCGCCTCGATCAGCGCCCGCTTCTCCCCCGCGGGCACCTTCTTCATGCCGATCGCTTCATCAAGCAACGTCAGCGCCACAGGAGTGTTGAGATCATCGCCCACCGCCGCGCCGAATTTCTCCAGCAACGGCAAAAGCTTCGGATGTGCCGCCGTCGCTGTTGCGGGCACATCGTTGAGCGGCGCCACCGCCATCACCATCCGCTTCAGCCGCGTCAGCGCCGCCGCCAAATTTTCCCAGCTAAACTCCAGCTCGCTGCGGTAATGCGCCTGGAGGCACAGCATCCGGTAGGCGAGCGGGTGGAAGCCCTTGTCGATCAGCAGTTGCAGCCGCAGGAATTCTCCGGCGGACTTGCTCATCTTGCCCGACCGGTCGATCAGGAAATTGTTGTGCATCCACATCCGCGCGCCCGAATGCTCCGCGCAATCCAGCGATCCGCAGCCGGTGATCGCCTGATTCTGCGCGATTTCATTGGGGTGATGGATCTCGCGATGGTCGATGCCGCCGGTGTGGATGTCGAACGGCAGCCCCAATAGCTCGCGGCTCATCACGGAGCATTCAAGGTGCCAGCCGGGGGCGCCCCGGCCCCAGGGGCTGTCCCATTCCATCTGGCGCGTCTCACCGGGCGGGGTCTTGCGCCAGATCGCGAAGTCCGCCGCGTGGCGCTTGCCCTCGACCGCCTCGATCCGTCCCTCACCCTCGTCGGTTGCCGCGCGGGCAAGGCGGCCATAATCCGCAACGGTCGAGGTGTCGAAATACAGCCCGCCCGGAAGCTCGTAGCAGTGCTTTTCCGCGATGCCCTTCGCGAATTCGATCATCTGCGGCAGATAATCGGTCGCGATCGACCAGTGCGCGGGCTGCCGGATGTTGAGTGCCTTCACGTCCGCCCAATAGGCCTCGGTATAATGTTTCGCGATGTCCCAGATGGATTGCGCTTTCGCCGCCGCCATCTTCTCCATCTTGTCCTCGCCCGCATCGGCGTCGTCGGTGAGATGCCCGACATCGGTGATGTTGATGACATGGGTGAGCTTATAGCCCTTGAAGCTCAGCACCCGGCCCAGCGTGTCGGCGAACACATAGGCGCGCATGTTGCCGATGTGCGGATAGTTGTAGACCGTCGGCCCGCAGGTATAGACGCGCGCCTCGCCAGCATGGACCGGCGAGAATTCCTCGACCGCGCGAGTAAGGCTGTTGAACAGGCGAAGCGGCGCGCGGTCGGTCATGACGCCGCGATGCAGCGGCTCATTCCCAAAATCAAGCGGCTCTTGCCCGTGCTCAATGCCGGAAATGGCGCATTCCGGTAAAAACCATGGCCAGTCCCGCCTCGTCCGCGGCAGCGATCACGTCATCGTCGCGAATCGAGCCGCCCGGCTGGATTACCGCCGTGGCCCCTGCCTCGACCGCGGCCAGCAGCCCGTCGGCGAACGGGAAGAACGCATCCGACGCCACCGCGCTACCCGTCGTACGGGGTTCCGCCCAGCCGAATGTCTCGGCCGCTTCCTTCGCCTTCATCGCGGCGATGCGAGAGGAATCGCGCCGGTTCATCTGCCCTGCCCCGATGCCCGCCGTCACGCCGTCTTTCGCGTAGACGATCGCGTTCGACTTCACATGCTTCGCGATGGTCCAGGCGAACATGCAATCGTCAAGTTCACGCGGGGTCGGCGCACGCTTCGTCACGACCTTCAGCATGTCGCGGGTCACCCGGCCATTGTCGCGATCCTGTATGAGGACGCCGCCCGCGATGATCGCCACCTGCTGCCCCGGCCGGGCGGGGTCGGGCAGGCCGTGGGTGAGGAGAAGGCGCAGATTCTTCTTCTTCGCGAATATGGCGCGTGCGTCCGCGTCGGCGCCGGGCGCGACGACAACTTCGGTGAAGATATCCGCGATCGCCTCCGCCGTCTCACCGTCGAGCGGCCGGTTTACCGCGATGATGCCGCCAAAGGCCGAGACGCTGTCGCATTCGAACGCGTTGCGATACGCCTGTGCCAGGGTATCGGCGCTGGCGACGCCACAGGGGTTCGCATGCTTGACGATCACCACGGTCGGCGGGCCGTCGCGAAACTCCGCCACCAGTTCCAACGCAGCATTGGCATCGTTGAGATTGTTGTAGGACAGCTCCTTCCCCTGCACCTGATCGGCCTGGGCGACGCCGTGGGCGTGCGGGCGCAGCGGCACGTAAAGCGCCGCGTGCTGATGCGGGTTCTCGCCATAGCGCAGGGTATCGGAAAGCTGGGTTGCGATCGTGCGCAGGCGCGGAAACTTCAGTCCCTGATCGACCAGCGCGAACCAGCTCGCAATCATACTGTCATAGGCGGCGGTGGCCGCGAACGCCTTGGACGCACACATGCGCCGGAAATCGTAGGAGGTGGCGCCGCCGTTTGCGTCCATCTCCTCAAGCAGGCGAGCATAGTCGGCCGGATCGGTGACGATCGTGACGCTTTCATGATTCTTGGCGGCCGACCGCACCATCGACGGACCGCCGATGTCGATATTCTCGATGATCTCGTCCCGGTGCGCCTGCTTTTCCACCGTCTGGGCAAAGGGATAGAGGTTGACGACGACAAGATCGATCGGGGCGATCTCATGATCGCGCATGGCCGCGACATGCTCCTCATTTCCGCGCACCGCAAGAAGGCCGCCATGCACCTTGGGGTGCAGCGTCTTCACCCGCCCGTCCATCATCTCCGGAAAGCCGGTGAGGTCGGACACGTCCTCGACCGTCAGTCCCGCGTCGCGCAGCGCCTTTGCCGTGCCGCCGGTCGACACCAGCTTTACCCCGTGTGCCGCGAGCGCCTTGCCGAGATCGATAAGGCCGGTCTTGTCGGAGACGGACAGAAGGGCGCGCTTGACAGGTACGTCGGTCATGAAATGCTCTCAAAGCTGTGGACAGGGTCGGTCGCCGGACCCTGTAGTCCGCTTTGACGAAAAATACAGCCTTTTGAAAGTCCGACCAATCCCCGCCTGCGGCGAGGACGCGCGACAGGTCACCCCACGCGCTTCAACAGCCACCCGATGCTGTTGCCGCCGGCCTCCGCCATTGCGCTGACAACAAGCTGTTTCGTGGGATGAAGGCGGCCGTCGCCATCAACCCACAGGCTGTCTTCGATCGCAAGCGCGCCTGTGCCGCAGCGGAACTGCCACAGCGGACCCATGTCGATCCGCAGCAGCGCGCCCTGCCCGTCGGCGGTGAGCGACGCATCGACGTGAGGCGCCAGATGAAAACGCAGCACATAAGGCACGATGGCCGGTTTCCTGCGGCGCGGCGCGGGCAGCAGCATGTCTTCACCGCGAATATCCTTGCCGTCGTTGCTCATCTGCAGCAGGCGGCGGTGGACGTAACCCAGGCGGCGGACGTAGCCGTCATGGCTCAGCTCGATACGGCTGCCGTTTTCCAGCTCCTGCCGGTGAAGTTCCACCTCGCTCACCCCCCGGCCCAACGAGCCGTCGGGATGGATCGCCGTGGAATTGCGTTCATCGAGGATCAGGGTGCTGTGCGCTGCCGTGGTACGCAGGCCCTTCGCCAGATCCTCCGGGATCAGAGCGCCGACAAGATCGCCGCCGCCGCAGTTGACGATAAGGCGATCGTCGCCATCGCTGATCTCGATCGCCCCGGTCGATGCGCAGCCGCCGCCTCCGGGCCGCGCGACCGGCGGCGGCGCGGCATCGATCTGGAGCACCGTCGGTCCGGCGCTGATCCGCTGATAGCCCCAGTCGCGCGCATGGCGCAGGGGGCGAGTGCGTATGCCGCTGGCCGCGATCACCGCATCGACACGGTCGGCGCCGATCGCGCCGGAACCCTGCCAGCTGCCGAGTCCCCCGTCGCCATGACCCAGGCCGAGCAGCGCCGCCACGGTGCGGGTCATCGCCTCCGTCAGGAAACCGGGCACCTCCTGCCGCACGGCGTCGTAGGCGCCCTGCACCATCGCCATCAGCTCTATGCCCAGAAGCTGGTGGGCGGGCGAACGGCTGACAATGCCGCCGTCGCTGTAAAACGCGCTTTCGATCGCGCGCTTGAGGCCAGCCTCGCCAAAGGCACGGCGCGGTTCTCCGCCGGGCAGCAACAGTCCCGCCGCCACTACCCCGCCCCAGGCGACCAGACGCGGCAGGCCGGCCGGAGCCTTTTCAGCCCCCCGGTCCAGATGGCGCGCAGTGCGCGCGAAGCAGTTGAGCACGAGCGAACGATAGACAAGATCGCCGCTCGACAGGATGAGGGGTGCATGAGACGCCCAGAAGAGCAGCCGCCAGCCCGCGATTTCAGGTCCCCAGGCAGGTTCGCTCGGTTTTTCGGTGTGGACGGAGAGCCAGCGCCGCAGCAACGCCTCGGCCGCCGGCGCGCCCTGCTCCCGATTGCCCGCCCCCGCCAGGTCCCGCAACCAGCGGAATCCATGGACATACTCGGCCAGCGCGGCAGGCATGGGCGCGGCGAAATCCAGTTCCGCGAACGGGTATTTCTGACCCCGGAACAGGAAATGTCCGGCGCGGATAGCCTTGCCCGCGCGCGCATCGCCGACAATCTCGTCATCGGGCACCGCGAGCAGCTTCAGCGGATATTTGCCCCTGAGCCGCATTGCATGGAGAGGCGTGCGCCAGGTCAGGCGATAAAACTGGTTGGCGAGGCGTTCGGTCAGTGAGGACCCCTGGCCGCTCGACAGCCTGATGAGCCGCTTTCCGCTCTCGACGCTGTCGGGTTCCTGCTCCTCGCGCTCGCGCAAGACGTTGGAAAGCTCGTTCATGCGCCGCGCAACCCCCTGATGTTGTCGGCGTAGGCCGAAGGGCCGCCACGGAATGTCGCGGTGCCCGCAACCAGGACGTCCGCGCCCGCGGCGATGACACGCGGAGCGGTATTCGCGTCCACGCCGCCGTCCACCTCAAGATGGATGGGTTTGCCGAGCCTGTCGATCTGCTTGCGGATCGCCTCGATCTTGCGCAGCTGGCTTTCGATGAAGCTCTGTCCGCCAAAGCCGGGATTGACGCTCATGACCAGCACCAGATCGACGTCCTCCAGCACGTAATCCAGCATCTTCGCGGGGGTGGAGGGGTTCAGCGACACGCCCGCCTTCTTGCCGAGCGCGGTGATACGCTGAAGCGTGCGGTGAAGGTGCGGTCCGGCCTCCTGATGTACGGTGATGATGTCGCTGCCCGCCTCGGCGAACGCATCGAGCATCGGGTCAACCGGGGTAATCATCAGGTGGACATCCATCACCTTGTCCGTGTGCGGACGCAGTGCCTTGACCACCATCGGCCCGATGGTGATGTTGGGCACGAAATGGCCGTCCATAACGTCGACATGGACCCAGTCCGCGCCAGCGGCATCGATCGCCCGTACCTCTTCCCCCAGACGGGCGAAATCGGCGGACAGAATTGACGGAGCGATAAGGATTGGGCGGTCCATGAACCCACGCCATTACCTGCCAGCGTCCCGGCGTGCAACACCGCACCGCTCGCCCTGCCGAAATTCCCGCGCGGGTTCTCGCGCCGGGTTAGCGACTTGTTAGCCATTTTTCATAAAAACATGGCCGCAGCACAAAATAGCGCGGGGAGAGGATTCACTTTCAGCCAGGTGGATCTGACATGCAGGACGACATATTGCGGCTCGCCTTTGAGGTATCCCGCATCACCGGGGAAAAGATTGCGGTAATCGACCGCATCATGCTCCGCACTCGAATATTATCGATGAACGCTCGCCTTGAATCCTCGCGCGCGGGCGATGCCGGCCTCGGATTTGGCGTGGTCGCCCGGGAAATGGGCGTGGTCGCCGAGGAGGTGAATGCCCTTTCGGCCCAGCTCCAGAGCGAAATAGCCACGAACAGCGCCAGGATCGAAACGGCGGGGCGGAAGATGATGCTGGATTTCCGTGGCCACCGCTACGCCGACCTCGCGCGTAACGTGGTGGAGATCATGGACCGCAACCTTTATGAACGGTCGTGCGACGTCCGCTGGTGGGCTACTGACAGCGCGGTCGTCGACGCGGCGCAAAAGCAAGGCGCGGCCGTCCAAAGTCACGCGTGCGAGCGGCTGGCGACCATCCTGCGATCCTACACCGTTTACCTGGATCTGTGGGTGGCCGACCATACCGGCAGGGTGGTGGCCACGGGACGGGGGGGCCGCTTTCCCGACGCGCTGGGTCAGGATGTTTCCACCTCCGAATGGTTCAGAAAGGGTATGCGGACCGCGTCGGGCGACGATTTCGCGGTATGCGACATCGGCCGCAACCAGGTGCTCGGCAACGCGCAAACCGCGACATATTCCACCGCGATCCGCCGAAACGGCGCCGCCGATGGCGAGCCGGTCGGCGTACTGGGCATTTTCTTCGATTGGGAGCCGCAGGCGCGTGCGATTGTGGAGGGCGTGGCGCTGACCGACGTGGAGCGGGCGGACACGAGGGTGATGCTGCTCAATGCCAGGCATCATGTTATCGCCGCATCGGACAGGACTTGCTCGCTGAGTGAAACCTATCCGCTTCAGGCGGGCGCGGCGCAGGGCTATTATGTCTCCGGCAACAAGATCGTCTGCTACGCGCTGACACCGGGCTATGAGACCTACACGGGTCTGGGCTGGTATGGGTGCATCGAAAGCGGCCTGGCGCCCGATCGCCTGCATTAGGGAGATTTTCGAGGCAGGTGGAACAACCTGCCGGCTCGGAAACAGTCGCCTGCCCGTGTCTCAGGGAAACAACACCGCAGTGACCATGGCCAGATCGGAGGCCGACACGGGATCAAGCGGGATTTCGTGCTCCGGATTGCTGCTGTACCCGAACAGGCGCCCTTCGCGATCGGTTACCAAAGCGAGCACGCGCAGGCCGCCTTCCTCGCGCAAAACCGCAAGGCCTCCGGGCGGCGTATAGCGGGCGGGATCGACGATCAGCACTGCCCCGCCCGGTATCGCCGGGCCGAGCGAGGCCCGGCACATGCGCAGGGCATAGGCGTCCTCGCCCGTACCCGGCGGCGGCGCAATGTGCTGCGGATTGGGAAAGGGATCGATCAGCCCATCGGCGGCTGGCACGCCCATCACCTGAAGCATATGCTGCGTGCCCGCGCCGGTCTGCGCAGGGGTTCGCGGCTGTTCTCGCAATGATGAGGCCTCACTGCTTGCCCGCGCCAGCTCGGCGCGAAGCGCGGCCACCCGTTCTCGCGTCCGGGCTTCCCGCTCTTGTGCCCCGGGGATAGCTTCGAGCCCACCGGTGAGCATGCCCGCATCGAACCTCGCCCGCAGCAGATCGGCAAGTGCCGCCCGACTATCGACACCGAACAGCGCGCACAACGAGTCCATGGTCTTGCGATTCCACCGGTCGAACGGCCGCGCGGCATTCTCCAGTCGTGAAACCATGACGGCAGGCAGGCCGTATTCGTCGTTCAGCCGGGTAAGGGTAAGCGCCGCTTCCTCACGCCGACGGGTCCGCAGCGCGGCCGCGAGCAGCATTGCAAGCTCCTCGGCCTCCCGCTCGGCCTGTGCCGGTTCGATACGCCCGCCCACCCACTGCTCGAGCGAAAATGTACCTTCGTCTATGTCGATCAGCAACGCGGCGGGATCTTCCAGATCGAGCATCTGTGCGATTGCGCGCAGTTCGTCGGCTCGCGCGAATACCTCGCCGCGCTCGATCTTCGCGAGTCGAATATAGGGGATGCCGGGCAGCAACGCCGAAAGTGCGAGCAGCGAATCGCATCCTGCCCGTCGCCGGCACTCGCGCATCGCGTTGGGAAAGGGAATGGCGCGAAACGGGTCGATCGGAATGCCGTCGCACGACAACCGCGCCCGGCGCATGCGGCGCGGCAGCGATGACCGGCCGCGCAGGCCCGGCCCGCCCTCGTCAGGCATCATCATAACACTGTGTCGCCGGTCAAGGCCAGGGTAGCCTACCAGAGCATCCCATACGCAATCCCACCTCCGCGTCCCCGCACGCTGCCTATCACGCGCCGAGGCCAGGGCAAAGGGGCAGAAATGCTAGTTAGGTCCTTTTCGGGGCTAATTGGCCGCAGCGGAAAACGGCGCGTCATCACACTGCTTGCGACTCCGCGCGTTCTCACCAGGCATCTGGCCCCCACATGTCAGGCGCGCGCCGTCCCGTGGCGCGCGTCGGCATCCTCGCCAAACTCTCCTTCGGCGGGGCCAGATGCGTCAAGGTCATGCCGGTTGCCACCGCCAAAGCGGGGATTCCCGGATGCAAGCTCGCCCATGACCCGCGCGGCCCGGCGGGTAATCTGGCGAATGCGTTCGCGCGTGAGATCCCGGTCCGCGTCATCGGCGACCGCCTCGGACGCACCGAACAGGTGACGCCGCACGATGCCGCAATCACGGGCGATCCGTTCCTCAAGCCGCCGGATCTCGTCGGTATCGGCTGTGGGACCGGCGCGGTGCCGTGCCGATCTGCCCGACAGGCCGGAGCCCGGGGCCCCGCGCCTCAGCCGGGCCAGGCCGAGAGCGCGCAGGTGACGGACATATTCGTCGATCAGCGCGTCGCACATCCGCGCGGACATATATTCCGCCGCCCCGCCTTCAGCGAGGTCGAGGGCGCCTTCATCCTCGATCATCGCCTCGATGGGCAGATCGTCACCCTGGGCGCCGCGTTCCACCGCCTGAAGCGAAATGGTCGTCGCGCCGACTTTTTTCGCGGATGACCGCTGATCGTCCATCAGGCGAAAACGCAGCGCCTGCAGCTCCCCCCGGATTTGCCAGTTCACGAAAGTGGTAAACATGGCCTTGCCGGGATCATAAGCCTCTATCGCGCGATGCACACCGATCGCGCATGTCTGCCAGGCATCGTCCCAATGACCGGCAAGGCCATATTGCCGGATGAAGTGGCGTACGCGCGGCGCGATGATCGTCATCACCTGGCGGAAAGCCCGATCCAGAGCAGCCCGGTTACGGGCGTTCGGACGTCCGTTTTCGGCAGAGCGGTTCGCGATAACGTCCGCGACCGCGGACTCGAGCAGTTGAGTGGCTTTCGACATTGATATCCCCTGTGCAATGCGAGGCGACAACGGGCCGCCGGGGACAAGCTTTACCCAGGGTGGTTCTAGTTATGCTAAATCATCCTATAAGTAGGATTACATATTCCTATAATATGTTGCTAAACCGCCCGGCAAATAGGGCAGGAGGAGAAATCCTCGTTTCGCGTAAGCGAAGGGGTCCTGGATCGGAAAGCTTCGCCGCAGCAGCCTCCTCCCGCCTTATTCATTTCCGATATAGCTGGATACTGTAGTATTACTACAAAAATAATGGTTAACTATGCATTAACCTTAAGAACACGTCGCAAGATTCGTTCTATAATTAACTTCATGCATACTGTTATTCGGAGATCCTATTCTATCAAATTAACACAATCTTAATTCGACTCCCGTTAGCAACTGCAGCAAGCGTTGGCCGCTGGAGGCCCGCTCTGGACCTGACAATATTCAAGGGGGACTACATATGGCTACTGCGACAGTCACGGGCGGAAACCACGTTTCTCACAGTCTCTCGGGAGCGGATGCGATCCTGGCAAAGGACGCGCTGGCGGCGCTCTCCAGCCAGTTCGCGACATCCAGGGTGCAGAGCATTCCGCTGGTGCCGCCTTCGCCGACCGTTCTCGACGTATACAATGTCGATAGCCGCTACACCGACCGGGTGGTCGCGGGGGCCGATCTGGACGCCATTGTCGTCAAGGGCAATGAAGGCGTGAAGATCACCGGCAGTTCGACGGTCCAGCTCATTGCAGGCGGACGCGGCGCGGACACCATCAACGCGGCCGGCGCGGACAACGTGACGATCGTCGGCGGCGGCGGCAACGACATCATTCAGCTGAACGACCGGGGCCTGTCGGGCGGCAATGCCCACATCTCCCTTGCATCCGGCAACGATACCGTCCGCATGTGGGGCGGCAATGCCACGATCACGGGCGTCAGGCCGGTCGATGAAATCGAGCTTAACGGCGGCACCAACAATCTCGACGTGTCGCGCGGCGGCAACTTCGACATCAACGGCGGCAACAACACCATCGTCACGGAGGGCGGCTCCTTTACGGTCTCGGGTGCCAGCACCAACAACGTCACCGTGACCGGCAGGTCGGTGACTGTCGACAAGAGCAACTCCGCGACTCTTGATCTGACGCTGGGTTCGACGGTGGGCGGAAGCTACTCGCTCAACGGAAACATGACGATCCACCAGACCGGCGAGGGCAACCACAAGTTTACGCTCGACGGCAACGACACGGTCTTCCTCGGCGCGGGCAACGCGGACATTACGAACACCCGCGCGTCCACGATCTTCGGCGGCAGTGGCAAGCTCGACTATACGGGCGGCTCCGGCAGGGACTCGGTCGTGGCAGGCAGCGGTGCCGCGACGATCCTGGGCGGCGGCGGCTTCGACACGATCATCGGCGGGTCGGGCGCGATGAAGGCCGACGGCGGCGAAGGAAAAGACCTGCTCATCGGCGGCAGCTTCAAGGACACACTCACCGGCGGCAATGGCGGCGACACGTTCCGCTTCGCTTCCACCGCCTCCGGCGGCGCGCACGTCATCATGGATTTCGCCAAGGGTGCGGACAAGATCGATCTGTCTGGTGGCGGCTATTCGCTGACGGACATTTCCTCCGCGACCTTCAAGGCCGGTTCCACGGTCATCAAGCTGTCGGATGGCACACAGATCACGCTCAAGAACTTCACGAGCCTTTCTTCCTCTGATTTCATATAGTTATGCTGTAAAACCCCCTGAAAGGCTCGACATGGTGTCGGGCCTTTCGTGTGAGGCTGAATGTACGGCCGATCACGAACATTGGTAACATCGCGTGCAGCCTGGAATTTGCCAAGAAGGTGCGACCGGATCACCGGAGCTGACAGGCACGGCACTGACTGCCTGGCACAAGGATCCGTTGTCGCTGTCAAAGGTCATTGAGGTGGCGAACCGCGCCATCTCGGACGGCTGCTATGACATCGCGTTACGCTATGCCGACCGCGCGTGGCGCATGTCGCCCGATTCCCCGCTCGTTTGCCAGATACTGGTCTCGCTCCTGCTCAATCGGGAAGACGCCGATCAGGCGCTGAGAGTTCTGGAGAGGCTGGGCCCGCAGCACCATGTCGATCTCGCCGCACTTCACATCGATGCGTTGAGATGTTCCGGACGACTGGAAGACGCCCGCATCGAACTCGGCCGGTATCTGGGAATGTTTGCTGCCGATCCCGAAGGCAGCCTGGTGAAAGCCGCGTCAGCGCTCGTCGCGGAACGTGCGGGATGGGGATGGATCGGCGTAACGCCGGAACTCCGGCTGACCGGGCACATTTGCCCACCTCACCACGGGGATATGACCGTCCTTTCGATCCGGAAACCCGGTGGCGGCGAGGAGAACATCACGATACCCGCCGGCGATGCTGCCGACACCCGCGAACATCTGGCGCTGATACCGGCGACAGACGGGATGCTGGTGCAGGCCGCCGACGCGGGAATCATTCTGATTGGCGACAGGATCGTCATCCCGCCCGACTTCGGGTTATGGGGTTCCGCAACGGTGGGGCGCGCGTCCGTGTCTGGAACGATCGGCCTCGCATGGAATCCCCTCGCCACGCCACCGCGCTTGTTCCTCGAAAGGAAAGACGGCCGGAAGCCGGTGCCCATCAAGCCGGATGAAACCACGCCCGGCATATGGCAGTTTGAAATTCCGGTCGGCAGGCTCGACAGGCTCGCCCAGGCGCGGCTCAACCTGACCGTCGCGCTGCCCGACGGAAGGGTGACATCTTTTCCAGGATCGCCGTTCGGCCTGGCTTCGGTTCGGCCATACCGCACGCGCCGCCCGACGAGGCGACCGGAATTTCATTCGGCCGGGACGGCTATCGTTATCCCGATCTATCGGGGGGAAGAGGAGACCCGCGCCTGCATAGAGAGCGTTCTGGCCACCGTTCCCACCGGCGTCCCAGTCATTGTCGTCAACGATGCCAGCCCGGAGACCGGCATCACGGCCCTTGTTCATGAATACCGGCGGCATCCGCGCATCACGGTCATAGAGAATAACGCGAATCTGGGTTTTCCCGCCTCCGCAAATCGGGGAATGCGCGCCGCTCCGGAACACGACATCGTTCTGCTTAATTCCGATACTGTAGTTTTTCCCGGCTGGTTTGAACGACTCTGCGCGCACGCCGCGTCAAACCCCGACATAGCCACCGTCACTCCCCTCTCCAATTCCGGCTCGATCGCCAGCTATCCGGGGGGTCACGAACACACCTG